>JACPVQ010000218.1 GCA_016191645.1 Candidatus Solibacter usitatus | reverse complement strand
CTTCGGCGTCACGCATGTGAAAAGTGCGATAGATCTCCGCCTGCACCTGAAACTGCGTGAGCGGATAGCGGGCGTGCTCGCGGAGGGAGGGAGGCATCTCGGCGGCTTTGCGGAACAGCTTCGGAAACAAGGCGGCGTATGCGCGGATGATGGGGTCCTGTTCATCGAAGATATAGAAGCGGATTTCGCCGTCATAGGCATCCACGGTCGCCTTGACGGCGTTGCGAAGGTAGTTGACGGTCTCTCCACCCATGCGCACGCGAAGCGAGTAGGGATGCGCATCGGACTTGGTATAGCCATCCATCATCCAGACGAGACGGCCTTCAGGAGTAATCACCATGTAAGCGTCCGGATCCCAATGGAGGAAGCCGGCAAGCTCTTCGACGCGCGCATGCACGTTGCGCCGGATCATCATGCGGCTCTCCCCGGTCAGGAATCCGGTGAGGAGAATATTCCAATCGGCATGCGCAACGGTGGCCGCCAAACGCAGCGCAAGAGAAGCGATGGGGAAGCCGCCTTTGCCCTCGTAGCGCGTGTGCACGTTCTCGGCGCCGGAAGGATAGTTGAATTCCGGTTGGCCGGAGCGCACAAAGATAGGCTCATGAGCGATCTCCCCGTAGTAGATCTCCGGGCGTGTCAAGCGCAGATCCTTCGTCTTCACTTCGGCCGGGGCGTTTTGGATATATAGGACGGGAAGTCCGTCGGGCGTGATCTTGTTCGCTTCCGCCAGAACCATCCCGTAACCATGCGTGTAGATGAAATGCGGATTCATCCAGCGCGAGCGCGCGTCGGGCGGCAATTGCCGCACATCGAGTTCACGCGGCGTAAGAAGCACCTGGCGCAATTCGCCGTCAAGCTGGTAGCGGTCCACATCAGTGCCATGGAAGACATAGTAGGGGCGCAGAGCTTGAATCTGCGTCACGGTATCGTGGAAGGCGCGCCAATCCCAAAGGCGGACATTATCGAAGATGGCCTTGTTTTTGTTGGGATCGATGCGCGCGTCGAGCCGCGCTTTATGCTCGAATTCTTTGGCCCTGCGATCGAGCGTGAACGCCGAACGGGTCGCGGCGATGTGGCGTTGAATATACGGCTTTTCCAGCGAGATTTCGTTCGGCCGCACGTAGACTCCGTGGACCACGGTGGGAACCAGTTTCTCCACCAGGATCACGGCCACAAGAGAAATAGCCATCACCCGCCATTTACTGGTGATCACGAGCCCAATGGACGCCAGGGTCGCCGCAATCGTCAACCAGCGCAGCGGCAGTTTGATGTGCTCGTCGATATAATCGACGCCGACCATGAACCCATGGTCGCCGGTGAGCAGATCGTAGCGGTCCAGAAAGCGTTCCGCCGCGAACGTGATCAGAAAAAGTACAAGAACGGCCTTTGTGAAGGAGGAGTGGAGGATGCGTCCGAAATCGAATTCCGGCCATTCCACCGAGCCATCGCTCAAAACGCGCGGCCCGCGCAGCTTCGCCGACCAGAACAGAAATGCACCTGCATAGGCCAAACCGGAGACGATGGTGAGAATCAGCAGAACGCCGAGCATCATGTCGTAGAACGGAAGCTCGAACAGATAAAAGGAAAGTGGTTTCTGGAAAACGGGATCGTGCCAGCCTGCGGCCTCGGCGGGCAACTGTCTGCCGCCGAGAAAGAGCACGGCGCTCCAGCTGGACGCGGTCATGGAGGAACAAACGTAGGCGAGGAACAGTGCTCCGAGCACGGACGCCTTCGCATAGAGCGGATGCTCACCGAGCCGGGTGCCGGCGGCTTTCATCCCTCGCGCATGGGCGATCCAAAGGGAAACGAATCCCACCAAAGTGACCGCGAGTTGCGGCAGCACCGAGTAGAGCACCATGTTGATGAGTGTTTCCACTTGCCCCATCTCGCGCCACCATTGGTAGTCGAGCACCCACCCGGCGGCGCGGCGGGCCATGGATAGCAGGAAAATGAAAACGACCAGCAGTAGGGCGATTCCGGGAGTCCAATCCAAGCGCATTGCGGTATCTCCTGACTAGTTAAACCTTGTTACATGGTACGCAAATACGGGATCTGAAGATCCCGCTGCAGGTCTGGAGACCTGCCCCACACAAATTGTCCGTTAACGATGGTGGCTGCGGGGCCGCCGGTGAATTCCCGCTGATGGAACGGTGTGTTGCGGCTCTTGGAGAAAGAACGGTTCACATCGTAGGTCCATTTGGTTGACGGATCGATGATGGTGACATCGGCGATGACGCCGGTGGAAAGAGTTCCGCGCGGCAAGGAAAGAATTCGCCCGGGCGCTGCCGTGTACATCTCCACAATTCTCAGCGGCGAGACGCGGCCGTTGTGGACGAAGGTTTCCAGCGTCAGGCCAATCGCGGTTTCCAGGCCAAGAATGCCGAACGGGCAGCGCTCGAATTCCTGCATTTTTTCACTGCCGGGGTGGGGCGCGTGATCCGTGGCAATGGCGTCGATGACGCCCGTGACAATGCCCTCGACGGCGGCCGCCACGTCGAAAGAACTGCGCAGAGGAGGCTTCATCTTAAAGTTGCTGTCGTAAGGGATGACGTTGTCGTCCGTCAAGGTGAAGTGATGTGGGCAAACTTCGGCGGTCACGGAGAGACCCAGAGCCTTGGCGTGTTTGACCATGGCGATGGAATTCTTCGATGAAATGTGGGCGACGTGAAAGTGACAACCTGTCACTTCGGACAAGAGGATGTCGCGGGCCACCATGACGTCTTCCGAACACGAGGGAATACCGCGCAGTCCCAGGCGAATGGATTCGAGGCCTTCGTGCATGTCGCCGCCGGCGCTGAGATGCAGGTCCTCACAATGATCGATGACGGGCAAGCCGAAGGAGTGCGCCATCTCCATGGCGCGGCGCATGACGCGCGCATTCATGACGGGACGGCCATCATCGGAGATGGCGACGATCCCCGCTTTTTTCATGGAGCCGATGGCCGCGAGTTCTTCGCCCGCGCTGTCTTTGGTGATCGCGCCGATGGGAAAGACATTCACAACGGCGTGACGGCGGGCGTTTTCCACAATGTAGCTGGTCACCGTCGGGCTGTCGTTCACGGGGTGCGTGTTGGGCATGCAGCAGATGGATGTGAATCCACCGGCGGCAGCGGCGCGCGAACCGCTCTCGATGGTCTCTGAGTGTTCAAAGCCCGGCTCGCGCAGGTGCACGTGCATGTCTATGAAGCCGGGCGTGACCCACATGCCCGTGGCGTCGAAGAGCTCCGCGCCCGAGGCATCGAGCGACGGCCCCACGGCGGCGATGCGATCCCCGTCAATGAGGACATCGGCGATGGCATCCATGCGGTTCGCTGGATCGAGCACGCGGCCGTTCTTGAGGATCAGTTTCGCCATGGCTATTGAATGATCCTTTCCAGCACCGCCATGCGCACCGCGATTCCGTTTTCCACTTGATTGAGAATGACCGATTGGCGCGAATCGGCCACGTCCGAAGCGATTTCGCGTCCGCGATTAATGGGGCCCGGATGCATCACCAGCACTTCCGGCTTGGCCAGTTCCAGGTGTTGCACGCGCAGCCCATAGAAGGGATAGTATTCGCTGGCCGGGAACGGGGATTCATTCTGACGTTCCAGTTGAACGCGCAACATCATGATCACGTCGGCATCGCGGATCGCCTCCGGCATGTTGTGCGTCAGACGAACACCCGGCGCCAGTTGAGCCATTTGCGGCGGAAGCAGGGGAGCGGGTCCGCACAACACCACATCGACGCCAAACTTGGAGAGCAGATAAATGTTAGATCGTGCCACGCGGCTATGCACAATGTCGCCGATGATGGCTACGCGCAGGCCTGCCAGGCCGCCGCGATAATCGAGGATGGTGAGCGCATCGAGCAGGGCTTGCGTAGGATGTTCGTGTGTTCCGTCGCCGGCATTGATGATGGGTGTGGGCAGATGACGCGAGAGAAAATGCGGAGCGCCGGAGGCCGCGTGACGCATGACGATCGCATCGGGCTTCATGGCGGCGAGTGTGTTCAACGTATCCACCAGCGATTCGCCCTTGGAAACGCTGGACCCCGAGGCCGTGATGGAAATGGAATCCGCGCCAAGACGCTTGGCGGCAATTTCAAAACTGGTGCGGGTCCGTGTGGAGGATTCGAAAAACAGATTGACGATGAGGCGTCCGCGCAGCAGATCGAGGCGTTTGTTGCTTTGATTTTGCAGCGGTTGAAAATCGCGGGCTCGCGCGAGAATCTGTTCGATCTGATCGCGGCTTAAGTCCTCAATGCCCAGCAGCCCGCGCGACATATAGGTCAATCCACTCGTTCGACGAGAAGCACCTTCTCCATCCCATCCACTTCCTGGAACTTCACTTCGATGATCTCTTTACTGGAGGTTTGAACGGTGCGGCCGATGTAGCGTGCTTCAATGGGCAGTTCGCGGTGGCCGCGGTCGATCAAAACCAGCAGTTGCACGCGTGCGGCGCGGCCTTTGTCGAACAAGGCGTCCAGCGCGGCGCGGATGGTGCGGCCGGTGTAGAGCACGTCGTCCATTAAAACGACGTCCTTACCCACAACGGAAAACTGAATGTCGGTCTCGCTGACCACAGGAGCGTGGCCAACGGTGGAAAGATCGTCGCGGTAGAGATTGATATCGAGAATGCCGACCGGCACTTTGCGCTTTTCCAGCGCCTCGATTTTGGCGGCTAGACGCTGCGCAAGCGGAACGCCGCGGCGGCGAATGCCGATGAAGGCAAGGTTGTCGAGATTCGCGGTCTTCTCCAGAATCTCGTGCGCCAGCCGGACCAGAGTCCGGTCGATCTCGGAGGCGCTCATCAATTGGGATTTCTCGCGCGTGAGGGACATGTCCGAAGCGATTACTGTACCACGGATGTGGGGCGAGTCCCCGGAGGGAAAGTCGCCCCACAGACGGCGGACCGCCGGGCCCTCCTCCCAGCGGTCTCAGTTGACGGGAAGCGGGCGTCCGTAGGACTTCCCACTTGCCGTCAAACTCAGGAAATATTTCGCGGGATTGTTCTTATCGACATAGATGGCGACGTTGAGTTCGGAACCCGGCCGCGCGCCCGTGGAGCGAAATTCGAACACGCGGTAGCCTCGCACTCCGGAAATGTTCAAAGAGACGAGATTGTCACCGCCTTGGCTGGTGAAGGAGAGCGATTGCTCTTCCTTGATGGAGGAAAAAGCCGCGGCAAGTCCGGGATTGGTGAGCGCTTCGGTCCAGGCGGTTCGAGGAACTTCAAAACGAGTACCTTCCCCGCCCGCCCAGAGGAACATCGAGTTGCCCTCCAGAATCACGGCTGCTCCGTCATCGGTTACAAAGCCCGAGCGGCTGCCAACCGATTCATATACGACGCCTATGGCTGGGACTGTCTCGCCTGGTGCAATCGCATATCCCAACACGTATACGCCGACCTCTCCACTGGAGTCCACGGCGGTAGGCTGGATGGTGACGGTCACGTCGTCGTCGCCGAAGAAGCGAATCTTTGAAGGCAGCGGGTTGCGCACTACAATCCGCAGCGGACTCTCCAGCTGCGACAAACCGCTCACCTTCAGACCCACGGGAACCAGTTCGCCGGGAAAAAACGGCTGGCCAACTTGGCCGATGGCGCGGAATTGAAGAACGCGTATGGAATAGGTCGACTGGCTGTTGCCGTTCTTAACACCCACTGAGAACAGACCGCCTGCGACGCCGGGGCATCTGGCAATTACCTCGCGAGTGCTGACAGCCAGCGGCTCTGCGGATTCGTTATCAAAAAATACCGCCGCGTCCGCTACGTCGCCGGCCAGCGGGAACCTGAGAACGCCGTTGCCGGCGCAGATGGACGGACGCTCCACGACATTTGCCGCTGCCATGGTCCGCGGAAGATCAGCTGTGTAGACTACTTCGCCCTTGCCGTTCAAAAGCTTCACGGAAAGAAGGCCGTTTCTGGCCGCTGGAATTCGGACCGCTTGAGAACTCAGCGGAAAACGGACGCCGTCCATCTCAATGTAATTCGGCTGCTCCGGGGTGAAGGCGCCTTGAGAGGCAATGCTTCCCGAGTACGGTTGACCCTCCGTCACAACTTCCGGCAGGCTGACCAGGACCTGGTGTTGTGCGGATTGAATCGAAATTTGTAAAAGACCGCCTCCGCGGCCTGTTTCCACGGTTGTTGCCGCCCACGCTCCGATCGTGAAGACGGCAAATGCTACCAGGCGAAGGATGATTGTTGTCATTAATGGTTTTTCCCTCACCACGCAACGCGGAAATCATGGGCCGAACCCGTCAAAAGTACTAGGAAAAAAGTGCCAGCGGCAGCTAAGACGATTGACGCGTTTGGTTTCTGGGGGTGCTACTCTATGCAGCGGAGAGGTGGAGGCAACCTAGCTGCCGGCGCTTGCGCCGCGCACTAGAAACATTACGCCGGATTTTTTCTCCGGCTGTTCTGTATCCTCATGACGAGGCATATACAATTGAACTCGCGTGCCGCTTCCCGGCACGCTTTGAATCACGACATTACCGCCGTATTGCTTGACGACTCCCTGAACTGTGGAAAGGCCGAGTCCCATCCCTCTCGCCGTGCCATCCGGCACCGCGGCAAAGAACGGCTCTGTGGCTTGATCGGCGGTCGTTTTCGCCATTCCTGCGCCGGAATCGCTGACGGTGAGAACGACGTAATTGCCTTCCGGCAATTGCGCGGCATGCCTGGCCGAAGTCGCATCAAACGTTGCGTTTGAAGTTTCGATGGAAAGTTTGCCGCCGTTGAGCATTGCGTCCCGTGCGTTCACGGCAAGGTTCAGGATCGCTTGCTCCATCCACCCTGGGTCGCCGCTGAGCTTCCCCAGTTCCAGGTCCAGCACAGTGCCCAGCTTGACCTTCTCGCCCAACAAAGTCTCCAGCATGGGCCGCATATGATTGACCAGGTCATTGAGATTGAAAACCTCGGTCCGCATCGGATGTTTGCGCCCAAAGACCAACAACTGGCTGGCAAGCGCCGTGGCGCGGTCCGCGGCTTTCTTGATCTCTTCCACATCGCGCTTCAAAGGGTCGCCATCCTCCATGGAATAGAGAAGCAATTCTCCGTATCCACTCACCGGCGTAAGCAGGTTGTTGAACTCCTTCGCCATTCCCGCCGCCAGGCGCTCCAGCGCATCCATGGTATGGAAACTGGTTTGTGCCGGAGCCGCGGCCGGCACTTCATAAGCCGCCATCACTACTTGATCCGTGCCCAATGGAGACGCCGCGACACAGACCTTTAAGGAAGCTCCGTCGAAGGTATGCCAGTTCTGCGTCGATTTCTGAGCTTTTTGCCTGGTGAGAAGATCGGCAATCCACGTTCTGACGTTCCCCCATTCCGCTTCCGGGAGAGCCAACTCCCAATAGAACTTTCCTACGGCGGCCTTGTGGTCGCACCCGGTCAGCTCCTCGAATGCCGGGTTACACCGGGTCAACTTACCGTCGCTGCTCAGCACTGCGATGGGCACTCCAACCGCTTGCAGCAGGTTTGCCAGGAAGTTTTTCTCCGCCGCGGATTGCGCCAACTCTTTCTTTTGCGTCAGGTTTCGAATGTAAGCAAGGTAAACAGGACGCCGCTCGTCGCCCGCATTGGAAACGCGGATCTGCACGGGAATCGTGATCCCACTTTTCCCAAGAGCCGGCACCTCAATCCAGCGGTCCTCGGACCTCGCGCGCAATCCTTCCAGACTCTGTTCGTTGAGTGCCGACCCTCCCGCTGTCACGTCCGGAAAAATCGTGCGGATGTGTTTTCCCAGCACTTCCTCTTCGTGATAACCGAACAGGCTTTCACTTTCCGCGTTGAACGCGCGAATCCTTCCGTAATGATCCGTTCGAAAGATCGCGTCGGGAGAGGAAGCTTCCAACCGCAGCATCCTTACCCGATGCGCATGCCTTTGCGACCGCAGTCTCTTGCGCAATAGCCACGTCATCAGCACAGCCGGAAGCAAGGCCGCCGCTGCCAGGAGCAAACTCTGGGGGAAAATGAAAAGTTCGTCCATCGCCTGATTAATTAGTGCTGTCTAGAAGTTGAAAATATCAGTTCTATTCGCAATATGCTAGGCCTAGACTGGTAGTTTGGTACTAGGACTTTTTCAATTCCGCCATCACGTTGCTAACCAATTCCTTGGTGTCCTCAATACACTTGGAAATAATTTGCACGTCCATGGCAGGTCTGCCGGGCTGCCTGGCGCTCTGGCAATACACGCCGTGCTGACCGGTCAAAACCAAAGCATCCGTGAGCAGATCGATGGCAAGCGCAAGGCGTCCTCTGCTTGGGCCCATTTGAAACTCATAACGTTCCAACTCTTCTTGCTTCTCGCGAAAAACAGACATACTCCATCATAGTCAGCGCAACCACGAGTCGAGGTTCTCTTTCACGAATAGGTCATCGGTGAGATGGGGATAAAGACGGCAAACGCGGTCGATCTCCTCGGCTTGCCCCGGCGACAGCCCCTCGTTTTCGTCCAGGCACCAGATGCCTTCTAAAAGTCCCTGTCTGCGAAGGATCTCGTGGATTCCCGCAATACATCCGTGAAAATGATTTCCCGCGTCGAACAACGCGGAGTTGGCGTCGGTCAGTTGTGCATTCAGCGTCATGGGGTCCCGCAACTGCCCACTCTGGATTGCGCCGAGCATCTCCACTGCGCGGTGTGTCCAGACGGCCCACTGACCTAACAGCCCTCCGGCGATGCGCACCTCGACGTCCCCCAAGCGGAATGGTGTGATCAAATCGCCAATGATGTTGTCGTCATTCCCGGTGTAGAGCGTAATCTCGCCGGCGCGCCCGCATTCCGCAACGGCGCGCACAACGTCCAACGTCTGGTAGCGGTTGAAGGGAGCAATCTTGATTGCCACCACGTTGTCGATTTCACAAAACCTCCGCCAGAATTCGATGGGGAGCACACGACCGCCGACTGCGGGCTGCAAATAAAATCCGAACACCGGCAGAACATTGGAAACGGCTCGCGCATGGTCGATCAACTGATCAATACTGGCCTCGCGCAGTGCGGCCATGCTCAGCAGCGCGGCATCATAGCCCAGCCGCAATGCCACTTCCCCTTCCGCGACGGCTTGTCGCGTCCCGCCGCAAACGCCGGCGATTTTCGCAACATGTTGCGCTTCGCCGGCAGCCAGCGCCAGCACTGGCTCCAATAATCCGCAGTCGCGAATCGCAAATTGCGTCGTGTGAACTCCAACCGCCACTCCTCCGGCTCCCGCCGCGACGTAGTACCGCGTCAGGGCCCGCTGACGACGCTCGTCCAACTTGCGCGCCGCATTCAATGCCAGCGGATGCGCCGGAATTACCATTCCCTGCCTGAGCCGGTCGCGAATACTCATTTCTACAGGATGCCAGAACCCACGATGCTGCCTCTTGGCGCGATAATATGGCAGAGCACCTCGTCCCCCGGAGTCTGCGTCAGTATTGGGGAACAATGTCCGATCGCCCGTTCGTTCATCTGCACAACCACACCGACTATTCTCTTCTCGACGGTGCATGCGACATCGAGAAGATGATGAAAATTGCCGCGCGCCAAAACATGCCGGCCATCGCCATGACGGATCACGGCAACCTGTTCGGCGCGGTGGAGTTTTATAACAAGGGCAAGCAGGAAGGCGTCCGGCCGGTCATCGGATGTGAAGTCTACGTATCGCGCAAGGATCACAAAGACAGGTCGGACACGCGTTACAACCACCTGGTGCTGCTGTGCGAGAACCAGGAAGGTTATCGCAACCTCATCAAGCTGGTGTCCACTGGGTTTCTCGACGGTTTCTATTACAAGCCAAGAATAGACAAAGACCTGCTGGCGCAGCACGCCAAGGGTCTTATCGGGCTATCGGCATGCCTGCAGGGCGATATCAACGAAACTCTTCTCTCCGACCAGTATGGCGAGGCGCGCCGAATGGCTCATGTCTATGAGGACATGTTCGGCAAGGGAAACTTTTTTCTCGAACTGCAAGACCACAACCTCGATCAGGACAAGCGCGTCATCCCGTTGATTGAAAAGCTGGCGCGCGAAACCAACATTCCGCTGGTGGTCACCAACGACGCGCACTATCTGGAAAGAGACGACGCGCGCAGCCACGAGATTCTGATGTGCATTCAGACGGGGAAGACCATGTCCGACCCGAACCGCATGCGCTTCACCACCAACGAGTTCTATCTTAAATCTCGCGCCGAAATGGAAGCGCTCTTCGGCGATCATCAGGATGCGATGGACCGCACGTGGGACATCGCGCAACGGTGTAATATCAGCCTCGACAAGATCAAGGACCCTTTCCCGCGATTCGATATTCCCGAAGGCCACAGCACCGATACGTACTTTGAATTCGTGGCCCGGCAGGGTTTTGAGAAACGCCGCCCGCGGCTGGAAGCCATGCGCGCCAAGGGTCATTTGCGAAGTGAGCTGGGCGTCTACGTAGATCGTTTGGATTCGGAAATCCGCATCATCCAGACGATGAAGTTCTCCGGCTATTTCCTCATTGTCTGGGACTTCATCCGTTTCGCCAAATCGAAGGGCATCCCCGTGGGGCCGGGACGAGGCTCCGCCGCGGGAAGCCTGGTCAGCTACTCCATGGAGATTACCGACATCGATCCGCTGCAGTACGGATTGCTGTTTGAGCGCTTCCTGAATCCGGAACGCATCTCCATGCCCGACATCGACATCGATTTCTGCACCAACCGGCGAGGCGAGGTGATCCAATACGTCACGGAGAAATACGGCCGCGAACAGGTTGCGCAGATCATCACATTCGGTACATTGGCCGCGAAAGCCGCAATCAAGGACGTGGGCCGCGCTCTTGATGTCACTTTCGCCGACGTGGACAAGATAACGAAGCTCATCCCTCCGACGCTCAACATCAAACTGAAAGACGCTCTGGAGCAGGAGCCGGGGTTGCGCGAACTCGCGCAGAAGGACGAGAAGATCAACGACGTTCTGCAGGTGGCGCAAAAACTGGAAGGCCTGGCGCGCAACGCGGGCGTACATGCCGCCGGAGTTGTTATCTCTCCAGTTCCGCTGCGGGAATTGGTGCCGCTCTATCGCACCAGCCGCGACGAAGTAGTCACTCAGTTCGACATGGGCGGTCTGGAAAAGCTCGCTCTATTGAAGATGGACTTCCTGGGCCTCACAACGCTCACCATCGTTCACGATTCCATTGAACTCATCCGCAAAACTAGAGGCGAAGATGTCGTTGTCGAAGATCTTCCACTGGACGACAAAGATACCTATCGAATCTTTTCCAAGGGTTTTACGAGCGGCGTCTTTCAGTTTGAATCGCAGGGCATGCGCGACATCCTGCGTCGCTATGAGCCGGACCGCTTGGAAGATCTCTGCGCGCTCAATGCTCTGTATCGCCCCGGCCCCATTCAGGGCGGCATGGTGGACGACTTCATCGACCGCAAACTGGGCCGCAAGCAGGTGGTCTACGATTTGCCGCAGCTGAAAACGGTTCTGGAGGAGACCTACGGCGTCATCGTCTATCAGGAACAGGTGATGCAGATCTCCAACCTCATCGCCGGCTATTCCTTGGGCGATGCCGACATCCTCCGCCGCGCCATGGGCAAGAAGCAGTCGGCCGAAATGGCGCAGCAGCGCGCGCGCTTTACACAGGGCGCGAAGGAGCGAGGATTCCCGGAGAAGAAGGTCGAGAAGATCTTCGATCTGATGGAGCAGTTCGCGGGCTACGGCTTCAACAAATCGCACTCGGCGGCCTATGCTTATCTCGCCTATGTAACGGCCTACCTGAAAGCGCACTACCCGCGCGAGTTTCTCAGCGCGCTGCTTACGTCGGAAATCGGCAACTCTTCGAAAATCGTCAAGTACATCAACGAGTGCCGCGAGATGGGCATCAAGGTGCTGCCCCCGGACGTCAATTTTAGCGGGCAATATTTCACGCCGGACGGCGAAGCAATCCGCTTCGGCCTTGGCGCGGTCAAGAATGTCGGCATCTCCGCGGTGGAGTCGATTGTCAAAGCCCGCGACAGTGTTGGAAAGTTTCGCTCTATCTATCAGTTTTGTGAAGAGGCCGACTTGGGGTCGGTCAACAAACGGATGGTGGAAAGTCTTATCCGCGCCGGCGCATTTGATAGCCTCGGCCAGATTCGCAGCCGCCTGTTCGCGGCAGTGGAAGGCGCAATGGAAGCAGGGCAGCGCGCCATGCAGGATCGCATCAGCGGGCAAGCCGGCCTCTTCGAAATGGAGATCGCCGATAGCCAGCATCCCGATCCGCCGCTTCCGAACTTACCCGACTGGTCCGCGGAAGAAAAGCTGCGCGGCGAAAAGGAGATGATCGGCATCTATGTGACCGGACATCCGCTGGACCCGTTTCGCGAAAAAATTGAGGACCTCACTCCGCACACCACGGAAACGCTGGAAGGATTGTCGCGCGGTACGGAGGTCAAACTCTGCGGAATTCTCACGGGCATTCAACGCCGTAGAAACAGGGAAGGCCGACCGTTTGCCATCATGCAACTTGAGGATTGGTACGGCAGCCTGGAAGCGATGGTGTTTAGCGGCGTCATTGAATCGCTGACGCCGTTCCTGGTGGAGGACAAAGGCGTGCTGGTGCGCGCGGCGGTACTGCCAGAGGAGAACTCCGCCCCGCGCCTCAACGTGCAGGAGATCATCCCGCTGGAGAACGCTCGCGTCAATTTTCCGGCGTTGATTTCCATACGCGTGGGGCTGGGAAACAGCGAATGTGCAAAGGCTCTTCACGATCTCTTCGGACGCAAGCCCGGCGAAACCGACGTCCGTCTGCGGCTGGAGAAACCGCGCGAGTTTTCCGTTGTGCTCGATTTGCAGGCGAAGGTGAAGCCGGACAAAGAGTTCCTCAACGAGGTCGAGCGCATCTGCGGCGCGGAAGCGGTAGAAGTCCTCGCTATGTAAACTGTACTACTACTCTCCAAAACCTTCCTGTGTACTACTTCCTAGGCTGCAAAGATTCTCCTTGCTCTGTACTATACAAAGGCACTACCGCCCCATCCAACCGCCGTCAACCACCACGATGGATCCGGTCACATAATCCGACGCCTTCGATGCCAGATAGACCACCGTGCCTTTGAAATCGTCGGGCTCGCCCCAGCGTCCGGCGGGGATGCGCGACAGAATCGACGGATTCCTTACTGGATCCTGACGCAATGCCGTCGTGTTATCCGTTGCGATATAGCCCGGCGCAATCGCATTCACCTGCACGTTCTTCGCCGACCATTCGTTCGCCAACGCCTTCGTCAACTGCCCGATGGCCCCTTTGCTGGCGGCGTATCCGGGCACGGTAATTCCGCCTTGAAACGTCAACAGCGACGCCGTGAAAATAATCTTCCCGCTTCCGCGCTCGACCATTCTCTTGCCAATCTCGCGGCTGATCATCCATTGCGAATTAAGGTTCGTCTCCATCACCTCATCCCAATACTCGTCCGGATGTTCAGCCGCGGGCTTGCGCAGAATCGTTCCGGCATTGTTCACCAGAATGTCGATCACTGGATGCTCGGAGTTCACCTTCTCCAGAAACTGCCGCACGGAGTTGCGATCCGCGAAGTTGCAGGCGTATCCGTGAAACTTGCGTCCCTGCGCTTTCACGCGCTCTTCGATCAGCGATCCCGCAGCTTCCAAAGAACGGCTCACTCCGATGATATCTGCACCGGCTTCCGCCAGCGCTTCGGCCATCGCCATTCCAATTCCGCGTCGGCATCCCGTAACCAGCGCCACTTTGCCGTCTAACCGGAACAGATCGAGCACGCCCATTTAGGAGCACCTCACAAGAATCTTCATCACATCTCCGCCCGCATCGATCTCCTGAAATCCGGGAAGCAAGCCTTCCAAAGGAACCACTTTCGTGATCACAGGATCCAGCGGCATCGTGCCGGACGCCGCCAGCGCAATGGCCTCTTCGAAATCTTCCGGCTCATAGACGCGCGCGCCCACCAGCTTCAATTCTCGCCAGAAGAAACGGAAAAGATCGACAGGCCTCGGTTGCGGGTGAATAGCCACCATCACCATGCGTCCGCGCACACGCGGCAGCTTCGTCATCGTTTCTACCGCAACACCCGCGCCGGAGACCTCGAACACGACATCCGCTCCCGCGCCTCCAGTTTCGTTGTTGACCATCTCCACAAGATCTGTCTCACCCGGACTCACCACGTTCAACCCCATCTTCCGCGCGAGTTGAATGCGGTACGGGTTCGGCTCAACCACTAATACGCGCGCGCCTTTGCTCTTCGCCACCAACCCTACCAGCAGCCCAATGGGTCCGCCTCCCAGCACAACGGCATATTCGCCGCTCCGCACTTCGCCCATACGCACGTCGTGGCAGGCCACCGCGATGGGCTCAATCAGAGCGCCCTGCTCCAACGACAGATTCTCCGGCAGGCGATGCAGTGTGTGCGCCGGAAAGGTCCACAGGCCCTGCATTGCGCCGGGCGAATCGATTCCGATGAACTTGAGCTTCATGCAGATATGGCTGTGCCCGTTTTTGCATGCCGGGCATTCGCCGCAGTAATCAAGTGGACGAACGGTGACGCGATCCCCGGCCTTCCATCCGGTAACACCCTCGCCAACCTGCTCGATCACACCCGACGATTCGTGCCCGATGATCTGCGGGAACTTCACGCGGTGGTCCATGTTGCCGTGATAGATATGGACGTCCGTGCCGCAGATGCCGCAATGCGAAACGCGCATCTGTACCTGTCCTGGGCCGGGCGGCACGGGCGTGCACTCGCCGACGGTAATGCTTCTGTTGCCGTGATAAAACGCTGCTTGCATAATCAGCAATTATCTCATTCCGGAGGATTGCGTTATTATGAATCCCGTGACGCTACCTACGATTTTCGCGCTCCTTCCGCTCGCCGCATTTGCCATCCAAGATCCCGTCGCTACAAAATCCGGGCCCGTGTCCGGAGCGGCGAGCGAGGGCGTGCAGACCTACAAAGGAATCCCTTTTGCCGCGCCTCCGGTTGGCGATCTTCGCTGGAAGGCGCCGCAGCCGGTTGCTGCTTGGAAACAGGTGAGACAGGCCACTGCGTTCGGCGCGCCATGTGTGCAGACGCCCTATGCCGCCGGGTCGCTCTATGCTTCCGCAATGCCGCCGGTCTCTGAAGATTGTCTTTCTCTCAACGTGTGGACGGCGGCAAAATCGCCTGCGGAAAAACGTCCTGTCATGGTCTGGATTCACGGCGGAGCATTGACGCGCGGCTGGGGCGGAACGCCGACTTACGATGGCGGGAACTTCGCAAAGAAGGGCGTTGTTCTGGTCACCGTCAACTATCGTCTGGGCGTGTTCGGATTTTTCGCGCACCCGGAGTTGACCGCCGAATCGCCTCATCGCGCATCGGGGAATCAAGGACTGCTCGATCAGGTGGCGGCGCTGCGCTGGGTCCACGAAAACATCTCTGCGTTTGGCGGCGACCCGGGCAACGTGACCATCTTCGGCGAGTCGGCGGGTTCGTGGAGTGTCAACTACCTCATGGCCACCCCTCTCGCGAAAGGCCTTATCCATCGCGTGATCGGAGAGAGCGGCGCTGCCTTCAGCGTGATGCGCTCTCTGACGGATGGCGAGAAAGCCGGCGAGAAGTTGGGCACGTTGAAAGATCTCCGCGCGAAATCGGCGGACGAAATTCAGAAGGCGTCATCCGCGGCGGTCACTGTGGTGGACGGGTGGATGCTCAGGGAGCCGGTGCACGCCATCTTCGCAGCGGGCAAACAGAACGACGTGCCATTGATCGCCGGCTTCAATGCCGATGAAGCAACAGCCTTCCTTACGACGCTTGGGCCTGCGGTACCGGCTGAGGCGTTCGAAAGACAAATCAAGGAACGCTTTGGCGACAGCGCGGAGGCCTTCAAGAAAGCCTATCCGGCCTCGACGCCGCAAGAGAATCGCCAAGTGTTGCTTGATAGCTGGCGCGATCAGGTCTTCGGCTGGCAGATGCGCACGTGGGCGCGCCAGCAAACAAAGACGGGGAAATCGCCGGTCTATCACTACTTCTTTTCCCGTGTTCCTCCGGGCCCTTCCAGCGCGCGGTTCGGCGCCTACCACGCCGCCGAAATCGCTTATGTCTTTGGGAATCTCGCGGCGTCGCGCCCGTGGCAAAACGCGGACCGCACGCTTTCCGAGGCGATGCAAAACTACTGGATCAACTTCGCAAAGACTGGCGATCCGAATGGCAAAGGGCTCGCCGCGTGGCCTAAGTTCGCCCTTGACGCGGAAGTCTCCATCGAATTCGGCGATGCCATCCGCACTCGCGCCGATGTTCAGAAAAGCGGTCTCGATTTCTTCGAGACTCAATCGCGGCGCGGCGCGCGATAGACTGTTTTCCCATCGACCACTGTCTGCAGTACGGAAATATCTTTGATGCGATCGACGGGGCACGTAAGGTAATCGTCCGAGATAACAACGAAATCGGCGAGTTTTCCCGGCTCGATGGATCCCTTACGTTTCTCATCGAAGGACAGGTAGGCGCTGTTGACGGTCCACAACCGCAGCGCTTGGTCGCGCGTCAACGCCTCTTCCGGGTTGATCGGAGTGCCATCGACGGTTTGCCGCGTGATGGTCATCCACATCGCCCAAAACGGATTGTATGCATTGATCGACGTACGCGAATCGAACCGGATCATGTGATCTGATCCGCCGCCCACCATCACGCCCGCTTTCAGCATCGATTGCAGCGGCTGAAACATCTTCATGCGTGCCGGTCCAAACACGGGCCGCAGCGCGGGACCGTCGAAGTGATACCACTGCGGCTGGCAATCGAACGCAACACCGAGCTTCGCCGCGCGCGCAATCGCTTCCGGACTTGGGAAATTTCCGTGCGTTACGGTGAACCGGCGTCCACGAATGGATTTGATCTTGTCGGCGATTTCATAGGCATCCAGCAGCGCGTCGGTAGCGCCGCCGCCTGCCGTGTGCGCCGTCATCTGCCAGCCCAGTTCGTTCGCGGTCTTCGCCATCTCCACCAGATTCTCTTTAGACGTCGCCAGGACGCCGCGGTAATCCGGGTCGTTGTAGCCGTAGATTTCGGTGTGCTCCCCGTAGGGCTCGCGCAAGTAGGCCGTGCCGATGAGGATGCCCCCGTCCGCCACCGTCTTGATGGGGCCCGTGCGAACCCAGTCGTCGCCAAATCCCGTGACGAAAGGAATGTTTTGGATAGAGCGGCGCAGCTCCGCGGGCGTACTTTGCGGGCCCAGCATGTACGTTACCGTCGCGCGCACGGTCATTTGTCCTGACGCGCGCAATTCCTGGTAAGTGCGGAATCCGGCGGGAGACTGGCCGCGATCGATGATGCTGGTGAATCCTACTTCGTTGTATTTCGCCAACATGCTCTTCAGGGCCCATAGCGACTCCGCGGCGGTTGCGGGCTTCGATTGCCGCAGGCTGCCGAGCAGTTGCGGGGCGCCCAGAATTAGGCCGGTCGGCTCGCCTCGTGCGTCTTTCAGAATCTTTCCATTGGAAGGCTGCGCCGTTTCTCGCGTGATACCAAGCTTCGCCAGCGCCTTCGAATTCAACACCGATGCGTAGCCATTGTCCGCGAGTGCGATGTGATCCGGCGCGGCTGCATCGATCTCGTAGCGCGTCGGATAGCGCCGCTCCTTCATTCGAGTCGAGTACACTTTCGGGACGAAGAGGACTTGGCTGCGCGGAACCGTTGCCGCGAGCCTGCGCAGATACGCCTGCAATTCCACGATGGAGTTCATGACGGGAACTGGGCCGTCCTTTTCACTGAGAGCCGCGCCGATGGGATGCACGTGGCTATCGATGAGGCCTGGCAATACCGTCTTGCCTTGCAAATCGAACTTCTGCGTTTGAGCGCCGGCCAGCTTCAGGATCTCGGCGTTGCTGCCCGCCGCGACAAACCGGCTTTCGCGGATCGCAATCGCCTGGACCACGGGATGAGCGTCCCACACGGTTACGATCTTGGCGTTGTGATAGATGGCATCCGGCGTTTGCGCGAACAGTGCCATTGGAAAAAGAAGTGCGGTTCGTAGAATCATGTGAGTTCCCTTGCTCCCGCCGCTGCTGCGGAGACGTAGATTTGCGGTTTGATTCCCATGCATGTGAAATACTCGCGCTCCACGGTTTCGCGAAATCCAAGCACAGCGCCGGCATCCACCAGATTCACGGTGCAACCTCCAAACCCGCCGCCTGTCATGCGCGCGCCGTAGACTCCCGGTTGCCGCCGAGCGATCTCCACCATTGTATCCAGCTCTACGCAACTCACCTCGAACAAGTCGCGCAGCGAAGCGTGCGACGCATTCATCAACGAGCCGAACTGGGTGAGGTCGCCGGAAATGAGCGCGGCGGCGGCTTCCCGCGTACGTGCAATCTCCTCGAGGACGTGCTGCGCTCTACGACGCGGATTTCCAGAAAGGTTGTCCGGAATTTCTGGGGCATCGCGGAGCGACCGCACCCCGATGATGCGCGCCGCCTCTTCGCAATCTTTGCGGCGGTTGTTGTACTCGGACGCGGCAAGCTGGTGCTTCACCATGGTGTTGCAAACGATCATTCGAACGGCAGGGGGAATCGGCACAGACTTGTGTTCCATGGAACGGCAATCCAGCAACAGTGCGTGGCCCTCCACTCCGTTGACAGCTATGAACTGGTCCATGATGCCGCACCGAGTCTTCGCATACTCGTGCTCCGCACTTTGACAAATGCGGGCCAGCTCCAACCCCGGCAGTACAAAACCGGACACAGTCGCAAGAGCGAGAGCCACGGACACTTCCAGCGCCGCCGACGAACTCAGTCCCGCGCCCATCGGCACATCGCTGTCAATGGCGAGGTCGGCCCCCATCAGAACGCATCCGGCCTCTTCCAGTTTCGCCGCCACTCCCCGCACATAACAGGACCAGTGCCCGAACTCGAAGTCCCCAGGATTCTCCAGCGGGAATTCCACGGCTTCGCCAAACTGCCGCGAGTGCACGTGGATCCTTCGGTCCAGACGCGGGGTGATCGCCACAGTGGAAGCAAAATCGATCGCCGCGGGCAGGACGAAACCCTCGCTATAGTCGACGTGCTCCCCGATTAGATTCACGCGCCCAGGCGCGCGGAAGATTCTCGGTGTCACGTGCGCCGGCGCGCGGCGAAGACGAGTCCCGCGCCGGTAACGGCCAGAACGCCGCCCCAGATCAGGTTGATGTTGATGCCCAAAGATCGTTGATAAATCGCCGCGTCGCCGAAGATGCCCTGGCCAAGCAGGATCACGCCGATGATTGCCAGCAGCGAACCGATTGGAAGTCTCAGATCCAGTCCCATTGCCATTTCCTCACCTACCAGAAGATCACATTCAGCAGCGCCGTCAGCCCCAGGATGATGCATCCCAGCGGACCCGGCCGTTTGTACCATGCGAGGTTTTCTTCAGGCGGCCGCTCCGTCAACGAATACACAAGCCCTTTGAGTTCCGCCTCCGCGCGAGGCGCTGTGATCATGCTGATGACGATGGTTACCACAAAGCAAGCTGACCAAGCCCATATCGCCGTCCAGAAGTTCTGTGCCATTTCGCTGGGATATGTGGAGACCGCCCCCAACCATCCTCCTTTGATCCCAATCGCCGCGCCCTTTGGAATCGTCAGCCCGTGATGAGCGGCTGCCGCGAGCGTCCCCATCAACAATCCCAGGAATGCTCCATGCCCCGTTGCGCGTTTCCAAAACATCCCTAATAAAAACGTGGCGAAGAGCGGCGCGTTTACGAAGGCAAAGACCAGCTGCAGAAAGTCCATGATGTTATTGAAATGCATCGCCAGATAAGCGGCCGCAACGGACAGCCCGATTCCGAAGACGGTCGCCATGCGACCCATCCACAAGTAGTGCCCGTCCGACGCGTCGCGTTTGATGTAGGACTGGTAGATGTCATACGTCCACACCGTATTGAACGCGGTCACGTTGCCGGCCATTCCCGACATGAACGATGCCAGCAGAGCCGTCAGTCCCAGTCCCAGCATTCCCGGCGGGAAATAATGACCGAGCATCAGCGGAATGGTCATATCGAAATTCAACGATCCGTCTTCCTTCAATGGAAAGTTGAAGCCGTTCGCTCCTTGCGTTCCGTTTAGAGCAATCGCGATCATGCCGGGCAGGATCACCAGCATGGGAAACATCATTTTCGGGAAGGCCGCGATGAGAGGCGTTCGCCGCGCCGCCGCCATGGAGTTCGCAGCCATCGCCCGTTGCACGACTAGGAAGTCCGTGCACCAATATCCAAACGACAGCACGAATCCCAACCCCATCAGCATCCCGAACCATTCAATTCCCATCGGATTTGCGCTCGTCGCGACCAGCGGCCGCCAGGAACTGGAGAGTGCTTCGGGACCGTACCCTTGCGTAGTCGCCACTTGGCCCAGGCGCGCGGTGAGCTTTCCCCAACCGCCCGCATCTTTCAAACCGAGAAAGACCAGCGGCAGGAATCCGGCTACGATCAGAAAGAACTGCAGCACTTCGTTATAGATTGCCGAAGTAAGCCCACCCAACAGGATGTAGCAGAGAACAATCAACGCCGATAGTTGGATGCTCGCGCGAAAATCCCATCCCAACAGCGTCGAGAGAAGACTTCCCATGGCGTACAGAGAGATGCCCGAGGAGAACACCGTCATCACGGCGAAGGAGATGGCGTTGAAGCCGCGCGTCTTCTCATCGAAGCGCAGCTTCAGATACTCGGGCACCGACCGCGCGCGGGAGCCATAGTAGAAAGGCATCATGAAGACGCCCACAAACACCATGGCTGGAATCGCGCCCACCCAATAGAAATGGCTCGTCGCGATGCCGTACTTCGCCCCGGACGCGGCCATCCCCATGACTTCCTGCGCGCCGAGGTTCGCGGAGAGAAATGCCAGCCCCGTGATCCATGCCGGAATGGAACGGCCCGACAGAAAAAAGTCGGAACTGGTTTTCATGAATCGCTTGAGCGCGATTCCAATGCCAAGTACGAAGACCAGGTAGATGCCCAGGATCGCGTAATCGACGGCGGCAAGCTGAATACGAAGCATTCGAACATTGTAGAACGCTTCGTGTACAGACACGAAGGGCGCGGAGTAAACTGCCCCGCGCCCATTCGAGAAATCCGGGATTAAGCGGCGTGTGTCAGTTCTTCAAAGAGATCCTGACCGTTGAACTGTTCACGGTTCCGGTCAGCCATCTCCTGGCAACTGATGCAATAGGGCGCCCATGGCACGGCGGCCAGTCTTTTCGGACTGATGTCGTCCTCGCAGTGCATGCAAACCCCGAACGACGCATCTTCAATGCGCCGCAGCGCGGCCCTCACGTTCCGCAGCAGATTGCTTTCGCGGTCGAGATTGCGGATAGCCAACTCACGCTCAGCGGCGTGCTGGACTTCGTCCAGGGCATCCGGACTTTTCTCGATGGCGATTGCGTCGCGGTTACGAAGCACCGTCTCGAGTTCGGCTTGTTTCTTCTCCAAGATAGCCTTAAATTTGTTGAGTTCTGTTTTCGTCATTTCCTTCACTCCTCAGGTCCCTTTGTTTTTGGGACTTCTCTTTTTCTTTGTATGTTGCTCTCCACTGACACCGTGTAAGACGATAGTGCCGCAAAAAAGTTTCAAAAACCTAACAGCGTATCACTCAGGGTTTGTGACAAAGCCGACTGATTTGGCGTGTAACTTGTCGCCCAGCTTCTTTGCCCTACGGCGGGTGTCCTCAGAGTATAACACAACCCGAGCAATTTGGTTGCCATTCTTACCAACTTTTTTTTGCCCCTAGTCCCGCCAAGGGATTGCATCTACTATCGGCAGCTTTTGTCCTCCACAATAGCCCCGGCAAACATAAGACGCCATTTTTGAACGGAAGTTTCGCGCTTCCCTCTCTAGATCCATTAAAGATACGTTAATATTTCTTGCCACTCCTATAAAGTGCCTGTTCCGCACCATTATTCTCTGCCCCTTTTGGACAGTTGGGTGCGTCAGAAGTGCCCTGGCGCAATTCGCTGCAGGCGGTATACTCTTAGATTGATCCATTTACCTCACCCTTCCAGGTTGACCGGGGCGGCAGTGGCCGCCTTTTGTATTCTCTTTAGTATCATTGGCTTGACCATTGCTCCCCTGCTAGGAATTCAGTTGGACGAAGCCATCTTCACCGGGCCGATGTTCAAAGATGGTTGGAGCTTTTTCGCGGTTCCCCTTGCCGAGACCGAAATTCCCATCATGATCATGAGTTACCTTGGCGCGGCCAAAACCTGGCTCTACGTTCCAATATTCTTCATCTGGGACCCTTCCGTCTACTCATTACGCATCCCTCCCATTCTGTTGGGAGTGATCAGCATTCTAGCCTCTTACAGCCTTCTCACCCGCATCGCGGGCCGCCGCGTCGCCCTCTTCGGCACCGCTCTGCTTGCCACCGATCCCAGTTATATGATGGCAACGACAATGGATTGGGGCCCGGTCGCCATCCAACACGTTTGCCTAATTGCGGCATTGGCCTTCTTTGTGAGGGCCTACCAGGCATCTCAAACTCGATTTCTGGCGGCAGGCGCATTCCTTCTCGGCCTCGGCTGCTGGGATAAGGCCCTGTTTCTCTGGATGTTGTCCGGATGCGCCCTCGCTTCCGTCTGCCTGCTACCACAGATAAAGCGGTTTATCTCGTTGTGGCGCATCACCGTACTGGGATTATTTTTTCTGCTGGGTGCGTCCCCACTGGTGTTTTACAACTACAGCAAGCCGCTCGAAACTTTTCGCGCCAACACCAGCTTCTCGACGGACGATCTGGCGCAAAAGGTGCATGTGTTGCGGGGAACGGTCGATGGAAGCGCGTTCTTTCGATTCCTGGTGGAGGAAGATAGCCCTAACTCCCCAAACACCGTTCCTCCGCGTCTTCTGGGTGAACATCATCGCAATCTCAATTGGTACGCCTTGATTACCGCGTTATGCCTCGCTCCCTTTCTTTTGTTTACTACTTACCGGCGCGCGGTGCTATTTTGCGTGATCACAATGTCGGTGGCCTGGGTTCAAATGCTGATCACCAGGGGCGCCGGCGCGGGCTCGCACCACACTCTTCTGCTATGGCCTTTTCCGTTGATTCTCATCGCCATTGCCGCTTCAGCCGCAAGCGACCGGCTGGGGCGCGCCGCCCTACCTTTTTTGATTTCGGTATGCGCTCTGCTATGCGCTTCAAACCTTTTGGTGAGCCGGACCTATTGGGAAAAAGCTGCACGCAATGGTGGACCTGGACCTTGGACAAATGCGATCTTCTCGCTGGCCAAGCGATTGCCCGCCTACGATGTGGAGCACATTTTCCTAACCGATTGGGGACTGTACGATAACACTCGCCTGCTGACCAAAGGGGAGCTGCCACTGCGCATTGCCACAGGTCCGCTCATGCGCCCAGATCCGACACCTGAGGAGCGGGCAGAGGCCGGTGTCATACTGGGCTTTCCGAACGCCATCTTTGTGAGCAATACCGACGACCGTCAGAATTTTCCGCAAGTCAACGCGCATCTGCGTACTCTTTCCGCCGCCTTTGGCTACCGTAGGGAAGTGCTGGAGCTGGTACCCGATTCTCGCGGCCGGCCTTGCATCGAAATATCCCGCTACGTCAAATAAAGGAAAAGGGGCGGGTTTTCGCCCGCCCCTTTCTTTACTGCTTGCCGGTGTAACTATTCGCCGAGAACTTCGCCAGCGACTCCAGTTCGATTCGTCCCGTCTCCGACGCCGCTGGTATCCATCACCAGAGCGAGGTAGCCGTGCGACAACTTCTGTGCCCCCACGTCGCTGATGAAGGCGAAGCCATGGGCGTAACGGAAGTTGCACTGAGCGATGATGTAGCCTTGGAACCCGGGTGTCGCCGCAATTCCAAAAGTGCCTCCCGAAGAAAGCGTCAACGTCATGTGCTGGCCGCCGTTGAGCGCGGACGTCGTCGTCTGCGCCGCCGGAGCCGCCCCTCCACCCACCGTTCCGCCATAGTAGTTGAGCGTACAGGTGCCGGTTTGAGGCGCGGTTCCAAACGGATCCTGGGATGTGTTTGAGATCGCGATGCCGGTGTCAAACCCAACCTGATTCGTTACGAACGGGAACAGCAGGTTCGAACGGCAAGGGCTGATGCTTGCGCCGTTCGATGGCGTCGATTGATCCGCAAAACGCGGGATGGACGCCGACGAACTCATCGTGTTGCCGCCGCCGACGGGAGCGAAGCTGCCGCTGACGGTCATCGTCCCTACGCTGGGGTTGCCGGAGGAAAGATACGCGTGAGCAACGGCAAAGCTCACCATGTCGATGTCATTCGGAGTTTGTCCGAACACCTCCCACGTAATGGAGCCCGTCCCGCCGCTGACCCCAACTTGCACCATGCCGGGCGTGGCCCCGGCGGGGTACTTGGCTACGTTTCCACCCAACACCTGCTCCGCACCGCTAGTGGGAAACAGCAGGGTTGTGCCTGTGGAAATGTTGGAGCCGGCCGAATTGGATGCTACCGCATACGCGGCGGCGGCGGCAGTTGTTTCTCCACCACCGCTCGATTGCGACGATCCGTTGTTGTTTATGAAGGCCGCCGACGATAGCGCATGCACGCTGACGTAGGTTGCCATGTTCGTCTGGACGTTGTTGAACTGCATTCTAAGTCTGGTTCCGTGGTCAGCTCTTCCCGCGCGGTTTAGACCGTTTGTCGCCGGGAAGTTAATGTTGTAGAAACCGGACTCCACAACGATGAAATTCACAACGGTTGGATCCAGACCATTGTTGCTCTGTGGCACGTTCTGGTTTCCCGATAGCGCGGTCGGCTCCGTCAATGGCCCGGTGAGCCCATTGACAACGTCGCGAACCTTCCACGAAGCTGCGTACGCTTCCCTGAATCGTCCCTGGTATGCGCGGCCGTATACCGATCCGCTTCCGCCATACCCGGCGGAGTTAGACCCTGCCAAACCCGCGTTCACGGAATCGCAAATGAAGTTGAAGACGCGCGCGGTAGTGCTGCTGAAACCGCCGCCCGTCTGCGACCGTAGCGTAAAGGTCACCCCCTGCTGCACAAACCCCACGTTTACCGTGCTGGTGTTCAACAACAGGTTGGCCGGTGGGTTCTGGATGGAGAGGAACGCGAAGATCTGCCCGTTCGTCGCGGTGGACCCGGCGACGGCGGCGCGGATATTCTTTATGCGGAAAACACGGTTTCCGCCAACTCCAGGAGCGCTGACTGGAACCGCTAGAAAGACGATGGTGTTGTCGTTCTGGCGGACGCCCTGAAAGATGTTGATGATTGCGCCTTTACCATCGAGCGCTGTCCCCGTAAAAACCGGGCCTGCCACTAGCGGAGCGCAAACGGTGCTGCCTGCCCCGGGAGCGCAAGGACTTTGCGCGCCATTCAGCCCGCCGGGCGTTGCCGGTTGCGGATCGTCGATAAACAGCAGCGCCTCGGTGATGGGATCTGCCATGAAACGGCTGGTGATGTTCACGCTGAGCGTGATGGATATGTTGATTTGCGGCAGTGGAGTTCCAGGAAGCGGGATACCTCCGCCCGTGCAATTCATTACCACGTCGCCCGCCTGTTCTGCTAACCCTTCGCTGCGCATGGTGAGCGGCTGGCCCGTTGTGCTGCATGTGATTGGTGGTACAACTTGAGCGAAAGCTCCCGCCGAAATAAGCGCGAACGCCGCCAAAGCCACAATGAACGTTTTGAATGCTGACATTACCCTCTCCTTTTGTAGTGGAACCTGAATGGTTCTCATTTATTCGCTACTCGGGGGAGGTGTAGGAATTGATGGAAACTTTGATCTCGACCTGGTCTTGTTTTTCCCGGCTCAACGTTTGTCGCTGGCCGCTAGTGTCATTTTTTTGTCCTTATGGGGTAGCTATGCTTCGCCACCCAATGTGCTCGCGGGACTAGCGGCCATTACACCGCTGGGATTAGTGCCCGTTTCACGTAGTGTAGCACTAATAGCACATGAAAGGAAGAGGTTCTTCAGGTTTTTTCCACAAGTAAATCACAGACAGGGGAAGAGGAGGCGCTCAAAAAGAATCAGGGCGGGGAGTTTCCTCCCCGCCCTGAAGTCGTTCCGGACTTTGGTTTAGGTAACTACTGGCCGAGATTCTCGCCAGCAATACCGGTTCTGTTGAGGCTGTCTCCGGTACCGCTGAGATCCATCACCAGAGCCAGGTAACCGTGCGACAGTTTCGCCGCCCCGAGATCGCTGATGAAGGCGAACCCGTGAGCAAAGCGGAACTGGCACTGAACGATGATGTAGCCCTGGAAACCAGGAGTCGCCGCGATGCCGTTGGTGCCACCAGACGACAGCGAGAATACTGCCGTTTGGCCGCCAGCCAGCACAGAGGTAGTGGTTTGAGCCGCGGGAGCCGCGCCGCCACCGGTAGTGCCACCGTAGTAATTAACGGTGAAGTTGCCGGACTGGGACGGGGTTCCGAACGGATCCTGTGTCGTATTCGAGACGGACATACCAGTGTCAAAGCCCACTTGGTTGGTCACAAACGGATACAACAGGTTGGTTACGCAAAGATTCCAGCTGGCCACGGTAGAGGCAGTGGAACCGCTATCGGAGAAGCGCGGGATAGTTGCACCCGCACTCATGGTGCTGCCGCCGCCGACGGGAGCAAAGCTACCCGAAGCAGTGGCCGTACCGGCGCCAGGATTGGCAACCGAACGATACGCCCAGGCAATGGCAAAGCTCAGGCGATCGGTGTCATTCGGGGTCTCGGAGAAGATCTCCCAGATGGCGGATGCGGAACCGCCGCTAACCGGCAATTCCAACAAACCAGCCTGTGCACCGGAGGGATAGCCGGCAGGCAGCACGCGGCTGCCAACAGACCATTCTTCGGCAGCGCTCAGCGGGTTCGCCAACACGGTTGCGGCAGCGATGTTCTGGCCGGTAGTCGTGGAGCTAACCGCAAAAGCCTTCGGCTGAAGCGCAACGGCATTGCCGGCGCCAGCGTTGGTCGCGCCGTTGCCGATGCCCGTTTCGCCACCACCACTGGAGCGGCTGCTGGTGGTGCTGAACGCCAAGGCGGAGTTCAGCGCATGCGCGCTGACAAACACCTTTATGTTCGCGGGGATATTCCCGAAAACCGCACGCAGGCGGGTTCCATGATCCGCGCGGCCAGCGCGGTTCAAACCGTTGGTCGCCGTGAAATTGATATTGAAGAAACCGGAATCGACAACCAAGTTGTTGATGACGGCGGGATCAAGACCGTTGTTGCTCTGAGGGACGTTCTGATTACCAACCGTTGCCGTCGGCTCCGTCAGAGGAGGATTGACGTCACGGCGCTTGAAGGAAGCGGGGTAGCCTTCCGTGTAGCGAATTACGGAAGAACGGCCAGTAAGCGTGAAGGTGTTGCCCGCGCCGCTGCCGCTGTAGTTGTTTGCGCTGTTGTCATACAGATCACGGTTATAGGTGTCGCAAACGAAGTTGAAAATGCGAGCCGAACCCGTGCTGAGTCCGCCCGTACCTGCCTGGTTGCGCAGGGCAACGGCAATACCGGGTTGAACGAAACCAATGTTTGCAGTGGAGCTGTTCAACTGCAGATTGGCCGGCGGGTTCTGGATGGACACGAAGGCGAAGATCTGACCATTGGTCGCCGTCGAGCCGGCAATTGCGCCGCGCAGATTCTTAACGCGATAGGTGCGCGAACCGCCAACGCCCGGGGCGTTGATCGGCACTGCCAGAAAGACAACGGTCGTGTCGTTCTGACGGACACCCTGGAAAATATTGCGAATCGTTCCAAGAGCGCTGGTTTCCGAAGCCGCACCTACCGTCGCGCTAGCGAAGAGAGGAGCGCAAACCGTGCTGCCGGCGGCCGGTGCACAGGGGCTCTGCGCGCCCAAACCGTTGCCCGGAGCTAGCGGTTGCGGATCGTCAATGAACAGCAAAGCATCCGTGATCGGATCGGAAAGCAGGCGATTGGTGAGATTGACGCTGGTGGTGACCGAGATGTTGACCTGCGGAAGCGCAGTGCCGGCAGCCGGGGCCGTGCCGCCAGTGCAAGTCGTGGTTACGTCACCGAGTTGCTCTGCCAAACCTTCCGCGCGGACCGTTAAGGGCTGTGCGAAAACGTTGCAGGCGATGACTGTGGGAGATTGAGCGCTGGCGATACCCGTTACAAAAACGAGCATAGCTAACGCCAAAAAGAGTTTACGAGAATCTGACATTTCCCTCTCCTTGGTAGAAGTAGACTTGAATTGATTGGAACTGCTCTTACAATCTGTTTCGATTGTTTTTGTTTTTTCTTCCGGCCGGTCAGTGCGGCTTCAGCCGCTTTATGCCAGCCAGTGCGTCTCTCAATCTTACCAGAAGCCGACCTGGGCTTCTTCGTGCCCGCGGGGGTTTATTCCGCTTTTCGACCCGGACGCAATTACTTAATAGATACCACTATAGCTATACCCATGTCAAGGACAAACTGCCCCTGCTGGGATGAATCCTACGACCATTAGTCGATACAAAAGGACCAAGGACCGATTAAAGCACGTAGCCAAGGCCGCGGTCAAGAACTTTTTCAGGCAATCAGCGGATGGCGATGTTTACCACGTTGCTTTCAATGGACCCTTGCCTGAGCTTCAGGGGAACGGAAAGGCCGGGGGCGTTGTTTTGTCCAATGGCGGCGTTGACGATGTACACGCCGGGGAACCCCGCCGCCAGACCGGCGAAGGAAGCGGCTATATCCGCGCCCTGGACGTTCACCACCACCGGAACTTGAGTCACCCGGGTAGTGCCTTGCACGCGAACCGGCCCCAGCCCGGTTGCGTAAACGGTGATTGTACCCCCGCGCACCACGGGATTGAACTGCGTGTTGCGTTGATTGCCCGTGGCGTTCAGAATCACCGGCAAGCTGGTGGTCTGATCGACAAAGATGGCCGGCGCGACTTCCGAAATGGTGATGGGCACTTCCGCGATGCCGTGGATCGATTCAATGCGCAGGATCTGTTCGCCGGGCAGAACGCCTTGAGGAATCTCGACATTCAGGCGAAATTCCCCGGCTGACTGAACGGTTGCCGCCTGCCCGCCAACCGAAACATTGGGAACAAAATCCGGCGAACCTAACCCGGTTCCGAAGATCGCAGCGAGCGTTCCCGGCCCCAGGCGGCGCGTAAACGTCGCGGCGTTCACCACATCCGCCGCCGAAAGGGCCAGTTGAATTGCGTCCAATTGCCACTGCGCGCTAGGGCGCGTCAAACCATAGGACGCCGCGCCATCGGCGGCGATCCGGATCTGCTTGCCCGGATTCCCCAGGTCGGTCAACAGCCCTTCGAAGGCGGTCTTGGAGGCGAACTGAACAATCTGGCCGCGGTCAACTCCCGGGCAATAATACAAATTCGCCGACCCTGCCGGCGCGGCAAAAGACCCATCCGCATCCACCGCCGCCGTATTCGGCCAGGAAAGCAGCCGTCCGCATTCACCATTGGGCCCTTGCACGGAGATCCCAGCCAAGGGCGTAGTAACCAGAAAACCGGTCGGGCTGGGCGACCGCAAACCGAGCCGGATGGCACTCAAAAGAGTGGCCTTCCATTCGCGGCCGCGCGTGGAGAATCCGTTTTCGTACGCCTCCAGGGTTGTCCTTCCCAGGTTCGCGTTAGGATCGTGGATGGTGATGGCTCCATCGGTATTGATGCCGTTGGCCACCACGAAATGCGTACCTGCCGCCTGTCCGCCCGCGGTTAAGGACAGCGCCAGAATCACCGGGATTCCACTATTCAGGCTGTCTCGAATCGCCTCCTGGCTCGCGGGCAGCGGATCGACATCGATGTTGTTCCCAACGAATTCCTTGAGCCGCCATAAGTTCACCACCGGCTCGGATGCGCCGGCCACCGTCAGATACCCATCGCAGATCCTGCCGCCCGCCGTATCCAGCACGCAGAAAGCGGTGAGAAAGCTGTTCAGCAGCGCCGGATCGGAGAGGCCCAGCGACGACGGCAATTCCGTTCGCGACTGATGATAGCGGATCACGGAAGAGGCCGCTGCCAGCAAGGCCCCTTTCTGTCCCACCGTGGCCGGGGAACTTCCCAGCGTAAAGCTGCCGGTCTGCATCTGCCGGGGATAATTGGTCAGTGTCGAACTGTTGGCGCGCGCGTTAAACGTCACGACCTTTCCGGCGGCCTCTGCGGTTACCAACACAATGCCTTGCGCCGCGGGGGTGCGAATGATTGCCTCCGCTTCGCCGTTTTCGTCCGTAATCGTTTCCGCCGCTTCCACCTTCGCGCCCGGAGAGGCGGTGAACTTCACCGCAATCCCTACCAGAGGGGTTCCCTTGTCATCGCGCAAGGCGGCGGCGATGGAGGCCAGGCGCGCCCCGGGAACCACAACCTGCGCATCTCCTCTGAGTTTCACCAGTTGCACGACAGCCTCGTTCACGGCTGTGACGGTGTAGGTGGCGCTGGCCTGGTTTTGCGTTCCCACCTCCTGAGCGGTCACCGTGACCGTGGACGTGGGAGCGTTTGCCGCAACGGGGAATTCCCAGGTGTAAGACCCCTGCTTGGTTTGAATCTGAAACGCGGGAATATTCGACTGTGTATTAAAGGTCACGCGCAGATTCGCGCCCGCTGAAAAACCCCCGACAATAAGGCGCACCCGCCCGCCGGCAACCACTTTCGAGGGCGCGGCGGTAATTTGCGGCCGCCGCTGACGGGTTTGCGCCTGGACATCGCCGTCGCCGGCATAAGACAATTGCGTCCCTTCAAAGTCCTGCCGCAGTAAGCCGTCCGAGAGATACTCTTCGTTGATCGGAAATCCGAAGTCGCCTTCCGGACCGTCCGCGGCAAGATAGGCCGCCAGTATCTTTCCCTTCACCAGAGTAGCTTTGGGAACGGATGTGATTCCGTTCACCAGCCGGTACAGCGATCCGTCGCGGAACGCTTGTTCGATCCCGTTTGCGCCCGTGAAACTGACTGCGTCGGCGGCAGGGGCAATGGGAGGTCCCGCCGCACCGGTTTCGAAATTCAGTTCCGTCCAGCGCGCCAGAATCGGAGCGGTTACGGCATGCACAGGCGAACCCGCCAAGGCGCCCCCTTCGAACATCTGCCTGCCGCCGGCCGTCTGGTCGGAAACGGGGTATCCCATTTTGCCCGCCGGTCCACCCAGCTGCTCGAAGGCTTGCAGAATGGATCCTCCCACCACAAAAACGCCTGGAGCACGGTCGGAACGGCATAGAAAATAGCGCTGCTGCTGATTGTCCGCCGCTTGCAGTTCCTGAACGTATCCGAAACCGGCGCGATGAACCGGATCGGCCACCGGCACCAGAACATTCAATCGCAGGCGCGTCACGGCATCCTGAAAGGCCTGTTGAATCGCCGTGGTGGGCGATCCCTCGCCAATTTGACAACAGGGCGCGGCCACAAAGATGGTGAGCGAGTCGCTGGCCTTGCCGTCACTGACGGCGGTGATGGTTGCCGTTCCGCCGCCCACCGCTTTCAGCGTCGCTGTCTTGCCATTGGGGCCAGCCTGGATGCTGATAATACGGCCGTTCGAAGTGACCCAACTGGTCTGGCGATCCGAGAGTTCCTCGCCTAGAGTGGAGTAAACCGTTGCCGTAATCGTAAGGGACTCACCCAGGTTCATGCGGCTGACGGCGGTCACGGAGATACTGAGCCGCACGGCGCCCACCGCCGCGCGAATAACGGCTTCGGTCGTGTCGGAGTATTCGATGGAACCGCCTTCAAAGTTCTGCCGGAACTTGCCGCCGCCCGCGTTCAAGGCATCGCTGGTGGGCAATCCCAGGGATCCGGCGTGCAGCGCGTACTGGTTGTAAAGAGCGAACGCTTTCCCCGCCACCGCGAAGATCTTTCCGTTCGAAGCTCCGGAGGTGATGCTGTACAGAGCGCCGTTGGCGAATAGCTGCGTGATGGAAGTGGTCCCGGCCTTTCCGGTTACTGTCGACTCCGCACTTGCAGCCGGACCCAGTCCCGTGATGCCGCCAATGGTTTGCCAGCGGGAAAAGAACGGGTCGCGCAAAGCGTAATTGAGGCTTGCATCGGACGCCGTCAACACGCTGGGATAAGAGAACAGAACATAGTTCCTGGTGAAGGTCTGGTAGGTGCAAGCGCCGCTAATCGAGTTGTTGATGCAGGAAAACGTATCCGACGACGGAAACCCGGCAATGTTGACGCCGACGGAAGTGTAGTACTCGTAGATTGCCGGAAATACCTGGAAAATGCCGTATTGCTCCGCCGTGAACAAGGTTCCTTTGACGAGAGCGAACTTGTTGGCCTTGTCCTTCTTGACGTCGGGAAACTCCTGCACGTAGCCGCCCGTTCCATAGGTCCGCACGTTGCCGATCGCGGGCAATGAGGTCAGGGTATTGAAGGAACCCCGAAAGTACGCGCTCAGAAACTGCGAGTCGGTTCCCGCGGGCGCGCCTTGGCCAGGGTCCTGCGCCATGGTGCACTGGAGAGAAAGAAGTACGAAAACGGCCGGGTAGAGACACCGCATGCAGGTCTGTTCTATGTTACCTTGAACCCGTTGATCGGACGGGAGTTGCGTTTCCAACAGACCGCTTAGTCCTAGTCCTTGATCAAACGGTGAATTCGTTTCAGACGGCTCTTCAACTCTTCGGTGGCTTCCGTGATTTCGTTGGTGTCATAGATCACCCGGGGCGTCATGAAAACGATCAATTCGGTTCGCTCCTTGGAGTAGGAACGATTGCCGAACAGCGAGCCCACAAGCGGCAGCTTGTTCAACACCGGAATTCCCGCGCTGCTCATGGTATCCGATTCCTGAATGATGCCCGCGATGGCAATCGTGTCGCCATCCTGCACGGTCACCTGCGTGGAGACATTCCTTTTGGAGAAGGACGGCGATTGGATGGCGGCGCTGGCGGCGGGAGCCACCGGGCTGCTGACTTCCTGATTGATCATCATCGTCACAATGCCGCTGGGCAGTACGTGCGCCGTGATGTTGAGCGTGACACCGGAGTTGCGGTTGGAGATGCTATTGGCGAACACCGAGTTCCCTCCCACCTGCACGCCGGAGGGGGCCGATGCGCTCAGCGTTGGCACCTCCGATCCGACGTTCACCTGCGCCGAGATGCTCTCGGTTGCAATGATGCTGGGTGACGAGACTACCTTCGCGCGGCGTGTGTCTTCCTGCGCCGAAAGGAAAAGGAGCAGTTCCTTCGTTTGCCCAACTAAGTGCGCGGTGGACAAGGCCGTCCTCGCACCGTCCATGGTGGCCGAGAGGATTCCCGTGTTGCCTGCCCGGTCAGCACCGCGCTTTTGCAGAAACGACTGAATGCCGCTGGCAAAAGCTCCGGTGAGAGACACTTCGTAGATCTTCGCTTCAATCAACACCTGGCGCGGAGGTACATCCAGCTTGTCCAGCAGTTTTGCGATTTGCTCGTATTCACTGGGTGTACCTTGAATCAGCAGCGAATTGTCGAATGGATTCGGAACGACGCGGGGAATCTTGAGTTGACCCGCCATGGCGTTGGCCGCGCCCAGAAAGGATCCTGTGAGATCGCCGGAAGGATGTGTAAGGCCAGCCGCGGAGGCTCCCGCCGGAGAGGCTAAAGGCACAGACGCGGATGCGCCGGGCTGCATCATGCCGGCCCCGCTGTACGCTCCATAGTTCATGGAGCCCATTCCTCCCATCCCGCCGTACATTCCACCCAATCCGCCGCCATACATGCCGCCCATCCCACCGCCGTACATGCCGCCCATCCCGCCACCATACATGCCGCCCATCCCGCCACCGTACATGCCGCCCATTCCGCCGCCGTACATACCACCCATTCCGCCGCCGTACATGCCGCCCATTCCGCCGCCGTACATGCCGCCCATTCCGCCGCCCATGCCCATTCCCATTCCGCCCCCCATGCCTCCAAAACCCATCATGGGAAGGCCCAGATACAAACCGCCGTACAACTGCATAATGGCCATGGCCAGCATTTCCGCGCGCCCGTAACGAACCCGGTAAACGTAGTTATCCGTCGCGCCCGCCGTCACCTTCACCGGGATATCCAGCTTCTTGATCCACGATTCCACTTCCGTGAAGACGCCGGCGTTGGGAGCGGTGGCGATGATGGTATTGATGCGATCCACCGCCATGAATTTGATGGACGTGCTCTTTTCGCTGAATGCGTATGCCTTGAAAACGCTTTCCAACTCTTTGGAAATTTCGCTTGGACGGCTGTTCTTCACTTCAAACAACCGGACGCGATTGGCGGCGAATTTGTCGCTGTCAAACAATGCGATCAGCTCCATGGTGCGGCGCATGTTGCGATTGTTGTCCAACAGCATCAGCAGATTCGCGGGCTCATAAGAAGAAGCGGACGATCCTTCTCCGCGAAACGGATCAATGAGTTTCATGATGTCGCCCACACCCATGTACTTCAGGAAAATGAGATTCAGGGTCATGCTCTCATCCGAAGGAATCTCCTTCGAAATGAGGTTCGTCTGCGGATTCATCGGCAGCCTTCCGGCTTCCGTAACGGGAACAATGCGATAGATTTCGCCGACCTGAATCATGGCCGCGCCATTGATTCGCAGGATGGTTTCCAGCAGCGAGCGGATATCGACGGCTTTGATCTCGCCAAAGGTGCGCAGCGTTACCGTCCCGCTTTTCACGCGCGGGTCCAGAATGTAATTGATTTTGAGCCGCGCCGCAAGAATATCGATCACCTCGGTCAACGACGCGTTGGGCAGATTGAGCACGATGCTGCCACCGGCCGCGGCGTCGGCGGTGGCTTGTCCGGCGGCCGCGGTCTGCGCGGGAGGTTGTTGAGCCGCCAGCACGGCGGCTGCCAGCAGCATCGTTAGTTTTTTGCGAAACATCCTTCACTCCTCACTTTGCGGGCTCCGGGGACTTTCCCTGTGCAAGCTTCCATACATGCTTTTCCTGATCGTTCAATTCGGTTTTCTTCCGCGTCCACCGGAGCGTGCCGCCGAACGGATAGGGCTTCTCGAAATTGAGCGAGTCGCCGGCGTCTGTCACGGTCCAATCCGTGGGCATCGGATCCGGCTCCGGCACGGTTTTCGATTCGGGGTATTTCGTCAAGCCAAATGGAGTCCTCCGGAAGATCCAGGGTTGCTTCCTGGCATCAATCCAGCGGTACACTCCGGGCTCGATTTCTTTGGAACCGGCCGGCGGCTTAAGATCATCAATAGTCTTGGCAGGCGGTGGAGTCGCAGCCTTCTTTGCCGCCACTTTCTTCGCGGGCGGCGCTTTGCCGGTTGCGTCCTTACCGGCGGGTGCGGGTTGCTGCGCGAAACAGCCGCCGGCTGCCAGAACCGCGAGGATGAGAGTTCGTGCCGTTATCATAAAAATCAAATCGAATGCGTTAGCGAACCGGCTCCCACCGGCATACTTGCCCAAATGGCGTTGCGGTGATCACCTTCCGTTTTCCATCCAACACCGTGCCCGCGGGGGAAGGATCATTCGGCGCGCATCCGGACATTCCCGCTCCCATATCGGGGCCGAGCGAGGGCTTCCCGGTGACGGCGGCCGGCGTTTGGGGGGCGGCGGGAGTGTTTACCGCCACCGCGCGCGGCGTTTCCTGTGACGCCGTCTCACGCTCCTGCAACTCAGTGAACTTCTTCGGGAATTTCCGTTTGTCCCATTCGAATTCAATTTGCTCTTTCCCAATGGCCGACACCAAAAACTCCCCGGCCGTCTCGCCGACTTTGTACGGCCGCTGCCGGTCGCGGGCGGCGCCCAGAATCGCCATGGGGCCGTCTCCTAAATCCATGACGCCGTAGAAGCGCGGAAAAGCCGGAGGCACTTTCGGTTTTTCCTGTTCCACTACGATATTGGGATTGCGGTCTTTGGAGAACAACAACTGCTGAGCGACATCCACATAGGAAGATGCTTGCAGAGGAGGTGCGATGGGCACAGGCGCCTGCGGAGGTGCGGGAGCGGGCTTGACCGTTTGATTGAGCTGCAGCATGTCGCGTTCCGCCGCCATTTGCCGGGTTTCCATCCATTGCCGGACCGAAAGCACGATGCCGCCGAGAAGGAGCAGATTGAGAATCCACAGTTTCGCGCTCAAAACGATACTCCCTTCTTCTCCGGAACCAGTTTCTTCGGAACCACAGCGGTTACGGTGAGACGCACGTTGGTTGTCTTGTTCTTTGCGTTCGCCGAATAGACGCGCATTTCGTCCACTGCGATCAGCACCGGCTGGGCCGTCAACTCCGTGACCAGATTGAGCAGCTGTTCAATGGCACACTCCATCACCACGGTGACCGGCGCTTCGCCATAATCTTCGAGCGCGTGAACCTGACCGAACTCGCTGGATTTGAGATCGATGGGAGGGTTCTGCGAGCGCGCCACGTTGCGAACCATCTGCAGCAACTGTGCCTGTGCCTGCGCGGCGGTGTCGGCCTGCAAGATGCGCTTCTCGCGCTCAGCCAGTTGCGCCGAGACCTGTTTCAGCGTCTCTTCTCTGGCGGGCACCTGGGCGAGAATCGCGCGCACCTTTGCCAGCCGCTTCTCGGCATCGGCGATGGAATTCGACGCCACAACTCCGGACGCGGGCCGCGCGGGGGTAGAGTCCGAAACGAGAATGAAGAGAAATGTGCCGGCGGCGGCGACGCCCAGGAGCAATAGCGCGCGGCGATCGCGAGGACCGAGAGTCATCGCTCCACTCCTTCGCGTGCCGACTTGATGCGGAAAATCTCCACTGTCCCCACGCGGCTCAACGGCACCATGAATTCCGAATTTTGAAACTGCGGCGAGCTGTCCAACGCTTTCAACAACCCCGTTGCCTGGTCAGCCTCCCCCGAAACCACCAGAGTGGCCCGGCCCAATTCCAAGGTATTGAGCCAGGCCGGCGGAGCGATTACGCGAGTCGCTTCGCGTAGTGCGTCCAGATCCTGTTTGGTGCGGTTTTGAAAGCGGTCCAATAAATGCATGCGCGCTCGCGATTGTTCGAGTTTACGATCAAGAGCCGCAAGCTGACGGGCTTTCGGCTCCAGGGACTGAATTTCGCCATTGAGCGCGGCAAGATACTGACTGTCCCGATAGCGGGAATACAAGCCGAGCGTCGCCAGGGCAATCACCAGCAGCACGGAAAGAGCGAGTGCCGGGGCGTAAATCCAACGCGAGCTGGAACCTCGTTGCGCCAGCGGTAACAAATTGACGCGCAGTGACAACCGCGGGCAGGCAGCGGCCAGAGAAGCAAGGTAACTTGTATATGCTTCGGCGGGCAAAGTTCCGCCGTGGAACACGCGGCGCGGCACGGGAATCATCGCCGCCAGGTCGCCGCACGTTGTCAATGGAGGCAAGCGCAATTCGGAAATAGCCAGCGCCGCCCCACGTTCCATCTCTTGCCCAATTGACGCGGTGAACATTCCACGCGCCGGGCTTTCGCCGTAGAACTCCGCACCCGCCGCGGTTTCCAACGCTCCCACGAAGCCTTCCACCGGCGGCGTGCTGTACAGCCTCAGCGAGCCATACAGCAACGCCGCCGAAAAGGTGAGGGAAGAGATTGTGACACCGGCCTCCGCGAAAAGTTCGATGTGCCGGTCCATCCACGTCTGGCGCGTGATGGCGACCAAAACGGAATTCGATTTACCGATTCGCGTCCAGGCCCAGGCGGCGTCGTCTTCGGGATAGGGATGCAACGCGTCGACCTGAAGCCGGATCGCAGCTTCCAGATCCGCGGGGGAGACGCCGGGAAACGCAAGTACGCGAATGGATAATTCGCGCCGCGGAAGTACAACCGTAGCCGCCAGGTGCGCGGCGCCAATTTTCTTCAGAAACGCCGCGTACTCTCCGCCCCAATCGGCGGCCGGACGCGTGAGGTAGTTTTCCACCACGTGCGTTCCCAGGACGTCAACGCCCGAAGGTCTGACGGCGCTCACGACAACAATCAGTTTGCCGGATGAGATTTCGACTCCCACGCCGGTGCCGAAGGCGAGCCAGTTCTTGCGCTGACTCATTGCAAAGCTCCCGTACCCTGATCGCTCCAGCGGAGTATGTGCCATGGAGAATCGGTGGCCTTGTCGACGAATTTCACTACCGCGGAAACGGTGCGCCGCAAATCGGACAGCTGCCCGCCCTGTATTCGCAACGTCGCGGTTGCGCGGAACGTGGTGATGGAACTGGTGGCAATGCTGAGACGGCCGGCGGCGGGACCAAACTGGCTGGCCAGCATCTGCATCATCTGCATATTCGGGAATGGCCGTCGCTGCACAATGGCCGCAATCGCCTGCGGAGGCAATCCGATGGCGGCCAAAACCGCCGGTTGCGCAAAGTTCGCGTCCACCTGCTGACCATTGGAGAAAACGGACAGACAATCCTTCAGACCGGGCCGCGGATAGAGACGTCCCTCTTCATCGCGGGCGTACGACCCGTGGAAAAGTTCCGGTGTGACACCTCGAACCAGCAGAAGTTCCTCCGTCTCTTCCAGGGACGCGTGTCGTGCACGAAAAGACGGAGTCTGCGCCAAATAAAGCATGTCGAACGGAGAGGGAAGCCGTGGGGGCTGCGAACGCCAATCGACAATGGCCGCCGTAATTACCCGGGCCTGTTCCGGTTCGACGCCTAGCGCGACGATGAGGCGAAAGATCTCCACGGGATTGCCGGTGTTGACGTTGAGCTTGGAACTTTCCGGCATGAAATCCACCTCGGCCACCCCGTTGGGAAACTCAAAACGGAGGCGCGTCCTTCCGGGAGCCCAATAGCGCGGCGTGCCATCGGGATTTCGATACTGCTCGCCCAGGAGACCCAGAGCAAGGCGCGTTGAACGGCCGCCCGCGCCAGAAAGTAAGCTTGTGTTCCATCCGAGGCGGTGGAGGACCGTTCCAGTTCCCCACGCACCGTGGTGGCAACGGAAAACGCGATGGCGGAAAGGGCCGCGGATAGCCAGAGAACCGCCAGCAGCGCGCTGCCTCTGTTCCCGTTACTCACTGTAATCTCCCAACGGCTCACGATTTACGAAGACCGGAAAGGTGGTGCTCACCGCTGTCCATTTCGACGCGGAAGTTTCTAACGGTGTCATCTCAATGCGAATCGCGGTGGGATAGGTGCCGTAAACCCAGCGCGGCACCCACCGTTCAAAAGGAGGTTCCGGCATAGCCACGCGGTAAAGGAACCGGCATTCCGCCAGTTTGTCCGCCAACACGAAGGAGTCTTCGCGGATGCCAACGGGAATGAAGCGGGTCGCAGATGTGCCCGTGAATGGATCGGGAGCGGTACCCGTGCAAAAGCGTCCCGCACCGAGCGGGCCGGTGTATGGGTGCTCATTGACGATGAGACGATATCCGCGGCCTTCCTCGCCGGGAATGACTTGCAATTCCAGAATGGTCGCCATGCCGCGCGATGCTGCCGCCAGAGAATAGGTGGAAGCAAAGCGCATAGTTTGCAACTCACCCTGGAAGAAGGAAACGCGCGTGTAGGGCGGCGGCCCGCCGGCGGCATTGCAGGCGGCGCTGACGGGGATGAAGCCGGCAATCTGCTGCTCCAGAATCCTCTGAGCGCCGAATGCGCGGCGGTTCGCAAGAAAGGTCTTGTTGGTTTTCTGCAGAGCTCCGAATCCTACACGCATCGCCATGAGGACGCCGGTGGAAAGCAGCGCCAGTAGCGTCATGGCGATGAGCAGTTCCAGCAGCGTCACTCCGAATTCGCGGCGCGATTCTCTCATCAGCGAAGCATGCCTCCCATGATGTCCTCCGTCCTCAGGAACGCGGTCCGATAGCCATCCAGTTTGTAGGACTTTCTCTTGCCACCCTCCATCCACCACACTTCGCATTCGATGCGCTCTAGAATCGCCGCGCCTGGTGTGGGGTTGGGAGGCATCTCGAAAGGAGTCTTGCGCGCAATCCAGCCGCCTTCGAAACCGGCGTTGTCCAGCGCCTGCAGTTTCCCTTCCACCGGGGTAAAGCGAGGCATTCGCGGTTGCAACAGCAACTCCTCCATCTTGCGTTTTGCCAGCAACGCCGCGCGATCATGATCGGCGACGCGCGCCGCATTGCGTAGAGAGGTGGAAAGCGCGGCCAGCAAACCCACTACGGCAATCGCCATGACGGTGGACGCCACCAGCATCTCGAGAAGAGTGAAACCGTGCTGTGAGCGTTTTTTGTTCATTGCTCTTTCGGAGTTTCGATTTCCGGAATCCCGACGATGGGATCCACCCGGATCAGCCGTTTCGCCCCGCGGCGGTTGGCCAGCATCACGCCGATGCGCGGCACTGTCCCCCCGGGAAAGAGGACAACGCGGGCATCGGTCTGAACGGTCACTCCCTGCGGCATGTTGAGTTCGCGTAGAAAGCCTTTTTCCGTGGATCGCATGGTGAGTTTGTTCTCTTCTTTCGAAGCCGCAATCTCCATCACTTGTTGTCTTCGCTCAGCGCGATTGAGCGCGGAATTCAAGAAGCTTGCCACGGCGTCGCTGGCGCTGTTGAGGCGCAGCGAATCCACTCCGGAGGAGACCGCGGGAAAGCTGATGCTCGCCAGGAGTCCCACCAGAAACACCACCACCAGCATCTCCATCAGAGTGACGCCGGCGTTGTTTTTCATTGACTCTTCCAGCTCAAAATGTCGGCGTTGATGTCTTCGCCGCCCAATTGCCCATCGGCGCCGTAGCTGATGATGTCCGGCTCATCGCCGTGTTCACCGGGATACTTGTAGACAAACGGTCTGCCCCAGGGATCGTTGGGGATGTCCTGCGGAAGGTATGGACCTTGCCAGTTGTTGACGCCCTGCGGCTTGTCGCGCAGCGCTTTCAACCCCATCTCCGTAGTCGGGAAGACACCGGTGTCCAGCTTGTACGCGCCGAGGGCGGTCATGAAGGAATTGATTTGCGCGCGCGCCGCCGTACTGCGCGCGGCATCGGCGCGTTTCAGCATGCGCGGCGCAACCAGCGCCGCGAAGAGCGCGATGATGGTGACCACCACCAGCATTTCAATCAACGTCACACCGGCCTGCCGTCTTCGGTTTCGATTAGTTCTTTCCATGGTCATTCCTTCCAACTCAGAATGTCGGCGTCAGTTCCCGCGCCGCCCGGTTTGCCGTCCGTGCCGAAACTGGCAACGTCGGGCTTGTTTCCGTGATCCCCCGGGAACTTGTAATAGTAGGGCCGCCCCCACGGATCATTGTGAATGTCCTGCGGCAGGTAGGGGCCGTTCCAACCAGCCACTCCGTGCGGCGCTTTGCGCAATGCTTCCAAACCTTGCGCGGTGAGCGGATAGGTTCCCGTGTCCTTGTTGTACGCCTCCAAAGCACCGGCGAATGTGTTCACCGAAACGCGCGCGGCGGCTTGACGCGGAAGATTGGACTGCCGGTGCACAATGGCGAGGACGCCGAAAATGATCAGCGCGATGACGGAAGTAACGGTGACTGAAACTTTGATCAACATCACACCGCCACGTCGTTAATGCTGGTGATGGCCAGCAGAATGCTGAGCACCATTGCGCCGACAATCATGCCCATGATCAGAATCACCAGCGGTTCGAAGAGCGAAGTGAAACGCCGGATGGCCGTGCGCGTGTCGCCTTCGTAAATGTCCGCCATGCGATGAAACATCTCGTCCAGGCGGCCGGTCTCTTCGCCGACCGTGAGCAGGTGGCCCGCAAGCGGAGGAAATTGCCCGCCGCGTTTCAGCGGCCCGGCGATGCCTTCGCCACGCTTCACGCCCTGAGCCACCATGGTCAGCGTCCCGGCAATGCGTCGATTGTTGAGCGTTGCACCGGCAATGCCGATGCTTTCCACAAGGGGAACGCTGTTGGCAACGAGAGTGCCCATGGCGCGCGCGAAGCGAGCGGTTTCCGCTTTCCGCAGCGCATCGCCGAGAAGAGGAACGCGCAAGCGCAGAGTGTCCCACCACAATCTTCCGGCGCTGGTGCGAACGTATGCGACGAGCAGCGCCACCGCGGCAAGCGCGGCGATCAATGCGTAGAGACCGTAGGCCTGCACGTACTTGCTTGCTTCGAGCAGAATCTTCGTTGGCAGCGGCATCTTCATCCGCGTCTCTTCAAACACGTTGGCGAAGCGCGGAACGACGAAGTTGAGGAGAACGCCGATCGATCCCAGGCCGACCACGGCGAGCAGCGCGGGATATGTCAAGGAGGAAACGATGTAGCCGCGCAGGTCGTCGCGGGTTCGTTCGAACTCGGCCAGACGGGTGAAGACTGCGCCGAGACTTCCGCTCGCCTCGCCCGCGCGCACCATGTTTACGT
>JACPVQ010000217.1 GCA_016191645.1 Candidatus Solibacter usitatus | reverse complement strand
GCCGTCCTTTTCCATCAGCGCGGGAAGAATGGTGTGGAAAGGCCGCTTACCCGGAGCGAGCGCGTTAGGGTGGGATTCATCAAACTCAAACAGACCGCCTCGATTGTGCAGGTGAAAGCCGAATCCATCCACGGCAACGCCAGAACCGAAACTGAGGTAGACGCTTTGAATGAGCGAAGCAATGTTGCCTTCGCGATCGATCGCCGCGAGGTAGATGGTATCGCCGGCGGAAGGAAGCGGATTGCCGCTTTCGTAGTCGCATCGAGCCTTGTCATCAATCAACGCCGCGCGCTCGGCAGCATAGGATTTGGATAGCAGGCCATCGAGCGGCATTTTGTAAAACCGGGGGTCCGCCAGAAATCGCTTTAGATCCTGATAGGCGAGCTTCTGCGCCTCGATCTTGATGTGATACGCCTGCGCGCCATCCGCCGGCAAATCTGGAAGCGGGGAACGCTCCATGATGTTGAGCATTTCGAGCGCGGCCACTCCTTGCGAATTTGGGGGAAGCTCGTAAACCGTCCAGCCACGGTAATTTGTGCGAATCGGATCCACCCATTCAGAAGAGAAGGCGGCGAGATCGGAAGCCTGCATCAAGCCATCGCGGCTCTGCGACGTTTTGAGGATGCCTTGCGCGATGGCTCCGCGGTAAAACGCGTCCGGGCCTTGCTCCGCAATCAGGCGCAGGGTTTTCGCAAGATCGGCGTTCTTCACCAGATCGCCGACGTCCGGCGCGCGTCCTTCGCTCAGGAAAGTCTTCCGCGAGTACTCGCTGTCATGGAGCTTGGACACGCTGTTGCGCCAATGGTCTTGAATGATTTCGGTGAGCGGAAACCCTTCGGTTGCGAAATGACGCGCGGGCGCAAAATTATCGCGCCACGGAAGACGGCCAAATCGTTTATGCAATTTCGCCCAACCGTCCACGCATCCAGGCACGGTTACGGAGTGGATTCCGTCCTGCGGCATGGAATGGATGCCCATCTCCTTCAACTTGGCAATGCTCATCGCTTTGGCCGAGGGACCGCTGGCATTGATGCCGGTGAGCTTGCCGGTCTTCGCCTCATAATAAAGAGCGAACAAATCTCCGCCCACTCCGCAGCTCATCGGCTCGACGACGGTCTGCACGGCGTTCGCGGCGATGGCGGCATCCATGGCACTTCCGCCGCGCGCCAGAATCTGCGCGCCCGCTTGCGAGGCCAGAGTCTGACTGGTGGCAACAATCCCGTATCGCGAGATGACCATCGATCTCGCCTGTGTGCGCTGTTGTGCTTTTGCCGGCATGAGAAGAAGTACGAGTAGAATCCAGTGCGGCATCTATACAGGTTCCGGTGCCAGTGTTTTTTTGAACAGCGCTGTTCCGGCCATGTCGCGCAGCACTACTTCCATCGCTTTCGTTTTCGCTTCGATACGCACATCGCCGAAGAACTGCAGACCGTCGGGAGGTCCAAGGCCAAATCTTCCGCGTGGCGATGATTTTTCAAAAATCACCGTTGGTCCGAACGTGTCATCCAAAACACCTGCAGGGCTCGTACCGGCGTTCAGTGGGCCGCTCACAAACTCCCAAAAGGGGAGGAAGTCCGTGTAGCGGGCCTTCGCCGGATCAAAGTAATGAGCGGCGGTGTAGTGCACGTCGGCGGTGAACCATACCGTGTTGCGAACGCCGGCGCGTTTAATGCCCGACAGCAGCGAGGCTATCTCCAACTCGCGTCCGAGCGCGGGGCCATTTCCATTGGCGGAGTTCTCGAACACATCGCGGCCTTGCGCGTCTTTGCCGTCTTTGACCAACAGCCCAAGCGGCATGTCGGCTGCAATGACTTTCCACACGGCCTTCGAGCTGCGCAGGTCCTTCAACAGCCAATCCAATTGACGCGACCCAAGAAAGGCCGTTTCGGGGCTTGTTTCCGTCTGCCGGTTGTAGGTGTTGGGTCCGCGGTAGGATCGCATGTCCAACATAAAAACGTCCAACAAGGGGCCATACGGAATGCGGCGGTAGATACGCTGGCCGGACAATCGCATGGGGGCGTATTCCAGAAATGCCTGCCGCGCGCGATCCACCAGCACCGGGATGCGCTTCTCTTTGTAGCGATCATCGTTGGAAAGATCCTTCGACGGCGACCAGTTGTTCGCCAGCTCGTGATCGTCCCACTGCCAGATCTGCGGAACTTCGGCGCAGAAGCGGCGGACGTTTTCGTCCAACAGATTATACCGGTAGCAGCCGCGGAATTCGTCCAGCGATTCGGCTACCTTGCTCTTCTCGGGAGTGACAATGTTGCTCCAGATCTTACGCCCCTCGCGCGAAACCTCGACCGGGACCGGGCCGTCGGCATAGATGGTGTCGCCGCTATGAAGGAAGAAATGCGGTTCCAATTTGCGCATCGTGTCGAAGATCCGAACACCGCCGTCGCCGGGATTGATGCCCCAACCCTGGCCCACCATATCTCCCGACCAGAGAAAGCGAACATCGGAGCCCGCGCCGGGAGTAGTGCGAAACTGCCCGCTAAGGGGAGCGACGGCAGCCTTCCCGTTCTCCGCCTCCAAATGCACTTCGTAGCGAATCATCTGTCCGGCGGGAAGCCCACTCAATTCGACGCGGCCAGTGAAGTCCGTTGCGGCAGTGAGCGCCTGCCCGCGAACGAAATGAGTCTTCCGGTTTTTTCCGGTGCTCCATTGCACATTCATCTTGCTTGGAACGGCGCTACGAGCCCACACCATCGCCCGGCCTGGCGTGACGTCGCCCGATTGAATGGCTAAGGGGGACAAATCGTTCGCCGCGCGCAAACCGCGCACTACACCGCCGGCGCATCCCAACGCCGCAAGAAACTCTCTACGCCACATTCTTATCTGCCCTCTTTCGTTATGATGAAAGGAGTGCGCGTTTTCGCTTTCCTAATGCTTCCGCTGGCCGCGCATGCAGTCGAGCTGAAGCCGCAAACAGATCAATTCTACTCCTCTTACTTCGATAATTACGAGCGCCGGCTACAATCTCGCGAACACTTTCTTCTGATCGATGCGATCGATGGCACGCGGCAGCGCGTTCGAAGCGGCGAACTCTCCATTCGCGAGCACCTCGCTTCCAAAGAGCCGCCGGGCGGTTTGATCCATCATTGGGATGGAGCGGTCTTCCTGCCGCGGGTCGCCGTGACTGAGGTGATCGCCTTCGTACAGAACTACGACAACCACAAGAATATCTACAAGCCGGAGGTGGTGGATTCGAAGCTGCTCAGCAGGGAGGGGAGCGATTTTCGCATCCGCATGCGCCTTCTGAAGAAGAAGATTCTTACCGTTGTCTTGGAAACCGAGCATCATGTGCGTTACCGGCAATTGGATGAGAAGCGGTGGGAGAGCATCTCCAGGTCGACGAAAGTTGCAGAGGTGGACAGCGCAGGCTCGAGGAAAGAGAAGGAGCTTCGCCCGGGTACCGGACATGGCTTCTTGTGGCGCACGGACAGTCTTTGGCGATTCCTGGAAGCCGACGGCGGCGTCTATATGGAGTGCTCTACAATCTCGTTATCGAGAGATGTCCCGCTTGGGTTGACGCGGATCATCCGCCCCATCCTGAACGATCTCCCGGAGGAGTCCTTGCGATCCATCCTGACGAAGACGCGGGACGGTTTGAAGCGGTGATCGTGTGATACCCTTCCCTGTAATTGGATAATGGAAGACGGGACGCATGAAGTCTGAAGATCAGGAACGCGCCTCGGGACTAACGCCGCGTACGGCGGAGATTTTGCACGCCATTGTGCATGCTTATATCGAAACGGGTGAGCCTGTGGCGTCGCGGGCCATCTCAAAGCAAACGCCGGTGCATTTGAGCCCCGCATCCATCCGCAACATCATGGCGGATCTCAGCGACGAAGGGTACCTGTCTCAGCCGCACACCTCGGCGGGCCGGATCCCGACGACGAAAGCGATCCGTGAGTACGTGCAAAAACTGGAGCTTTCGCGCGGCGTTTCCGTTGAGGCCAGCCGCTTGCGGCAGCAGATCCGCGATATGGATGGCGTGGAAGCGCGTATGGAACGGTCGTCGCATGTGTTGACGCAGATCTCGCGTAATATGGGAATCGCCGCAGCCATACCGACGGAGAATCAGATTCTGCATCAGATTGAACTGGTGCCGCTGGCGGGCAAGAGAATTTTGATGGTGGTGGTGACCAAGGACCGCCTGGTGCGCGACAAAGTGGTGAACGTCGATTTCGACGTCTCCCACGAAGACCTGGTGTCGCTGCGCAACTATATCAACTACAACTTCTCCGACTGGACGGTCTCGGCGATCCAGACCGAAATGCGAAAGCGTCTGGAAACCGAACAAGCGGCTTACGACGAGACGTTGCAACGGTTGGGACAGCTTCTTTCCAAAGGCTTGTTGGATATCGGCAGCAAGCAGACCGTGCATACGGAAGGCGCTTCCAATCTGATGGGTGCGGACCTGCATCTCACAAAAGAGAAGCTGCGAGACCTTTTTCTGGCACTGGAAGAAAAGAAGAAGATCCTCGATTTGCTGGAACGATTCTTGGAACAGCACGGCGAAGTTGGGATTCAGGTGGGGCTGGGGCAGGTTCACCCGAGCATGCAGGAGCTGTCCTTGATAGGCGTTACACTTACCCTGCCGGGCGGCATGGAGGCCAAAGTCGCGGTTCTGGGCCCCATGCGCATGAACTACGAACGGGTCATGTCGGCGGTTTATCATGTGGGAAAAGCATTACAATCTTCCGAGCCGTAACGGGAATTCCTCATTTTCTTGTTAGTCTGGAAGTATGGAAGATGTGAAGAATGTGTCCGGGACGCAAGAGGGCGTCGCGGACCAATCCGCGGCCGCTGCCGTTGCGGATGTCGAAACCAATCATGATCATGTGGAGTCAGGGAGTGCGCCGGACCCGTTGAGCGCCCTTATCGCGGAACGCGATCAGCTGGCGGCGGAAAGGGCCGACTTGCAGAATCTGTTGCTGCGCCGCCAGGCGGAATTCGACAACTTCCGCAAGCGCGTGGAAAAAGAACGGCTGGAACTGCTCGATTACGCCGGTATGGATGCTGTCCGCTCCGTGCTCCCCATTACCGACGATTTCGAGCGGGCGCTGAAAGTGGAATGCGCCGACAAGGAATATTCGCGCGGCATGGAGATGATTCATCAGCGCTTGTCGGAATCGCTTAGCAAGATTGGGTTGGAGCCGATGGAATCCGTAGGGCAGAAATTTGACCCGAATCTGCACCATGCCGTCACCAAGGAGCAGTGTGACGATCAGGAAGAGGACATCATTTTAGAGGAGTATCAGAGGGGTTACGTGTACAAGGGAAGACTGGTGCGTCCGGCGATGGTGAAAGTGTCGGTTCGATAGATCAACACGATGGCTTCCACCAAACGCGATTACTACGAGGTATTGGGCATCCAGCGCGATGTCGACGACAGCGCCATGAAGGCCGCTTACCGCAAGCTGGCGTTGAGATTTCACCCCGATCGCAACCCAGGGGATAAGGCGGCGGAGGAAAAATTCAAGGAAGCGGCGGAGGCGTACAGCGTCCTCAGCGATGCGCAGAAACGCGCCGCGTATGACCGCTATGGACATGCGGGCTTGCAGGGTACTCCAGCGCCAGGGAACTTCGACCCCAATGTCTTCGCCGATTTCAGCGATATTCTCGGCGATCTGTTCGGTTTCGGCGATCTGTTCGGCGGCGCGCGGCGGTCCGGCAGCCGTGTGCAGCGCGGCGAGGATGTGCGGTTCGATTTGGAAATCCATTTGGAAGAAGCGATCCGCGGAAAAAGCGCCGATCTGGTGATCCCGAGAATGGAACCATGTTCGCGCTGCGGCTCCACTGGCGCTGAGCCCGATGGCATGGTGAGCTGCCTCACCTGCAAGGGCCGCGGCGAAGTCATTTTCACACAGGGCTTTCTCTCCATCCGCCGCACTTGTTCCACTTGCGGCGGGCGCGGCCAGGTAGTGCGCCGCATCTGCACGCAATGTAAGGGCGACGGCTTCAAACGCGTCGACCGCAAATTGAAAGTCAACATTCCGGCCGGCGTGGACAACAACACACGGCTGCGGTTGACGCAGGAGGGCCAGCCAGGCGCTCACGGCGGGCCCGCGGGCGATCTCTACGTGGTGATCAAGGTGAAGGATCACGCGATCTTTGAAAGGCATGAAGACCAACTGCATTGCGTCGTTCCCGTGAATATCGCGCAGGCGGCGTTGGGTACCGAGGTGGATCTTCTCACCTTCGATGGCCTGCAAACATTGAAGATTCCGGAAGGTACGCAGAACGGCGAACGCTTGAAGCTTAAGGGTCTGGGTATGCCGAGGCTCAATTCCAACGGCCGCGGGGACATGTTCGTTCACGTCGAAGTGCGCGTCCCGGAAAAGCTGACCCGGGAGCAAAGAAAGTTGATGGAGCAGTTGCGGGATATTTTGCCCGCTGAAAACGAACCGAAGGAAAAAGGGATCTTCGAAAAGGTCAAAGACTACTTTATGTAGGCTTTCTCCTGGTAGATCTTACGAGCGGTTGCGATGTGCCGCATCGCTTCCGCCTTGTTTTCCGCGGTGGGAAACTTCGCCTCGTTGTCCGCCCATCGTTCCAGAAAATCGAGTTGCTCCAAAAACAATTTGGCCGACTCAGCGGACGGCGCGGGCCTTCCCGGCCAGTCCAGCCACACCGGAGTCGAATGGCCCATTACAGGCTG
>JACPVQ010000007.1 GCA_016191645.1 Candidatus Solibacter usitatus | reverse complement strand
GTCGTCTGCTCGTCCATATTGTCGGCCTGGGTTCTGATGGTGAGAGAGAACGGCCCGTTGACGCTGACGGCGGGCGAATTGGACATGAACATGAATGTGCGAGTCATGCGTTGGTTGACGTCGAGATTGCCCAGCACCATCGGGAATCCCGGTCCCGCCGCGCCTTGCGATAGAACAATCCCGTTCGTGCTGCTGGCGACGTTGTTAATCCGCAGATTCATAGCGGGAACGGAACCATTGTTCATCAGCGCCAACATAACGCTGCCGCCCACTCTACTGACATAAGACGCGCCGACCGTTGCCTGCCGCTGGCAAATGACGGAGACCGACATCGGCCGGCTCATCATGACAGTGCCGTCCGCGCCGACGCCGCTAATGGAACTGATGCTGTAGCCCGCTGTGGGCGTTGCTGAAACACGAACAGTTTGTCCGGGTGTATAGAAGCCGTTGGCGGGGATCGCCGGGTTCAAGGAAAGCGAGGCGCACCCGGCCGTCGACATGGACGTGGTCAACCGGTAGCCTGTTGGCGTGAACGTCCCCGTGTATGTCGTTTCGCGGGCGGGCGCGGATTCGATCACCGGCCCGGCAGGAGACCAGACCGGCGGATCGCCGTAGAGCGTGTCGCCGCCGGCGCTGATCTGCGGCACGCGCGCGCCGAGCATGTGCGCGGTGCCGGGCAGCCAGCTCACTTGCGTTGGTGTCAACGATAGTAAGCCGTCGATGAGCACCTGCAGCCCGAGCGGACCTGTGGTGATGGTATGCAGGACGGTCCCGCCGGGTTTGCACTTTCCTAATCCGCTGGCCGCCATAATCTCCGAAAGGTCGGCGAAGGTGATCACGCGATTGAACACTTCCACTTCGTCGATGCCGCCATTGAAGGAGAGTGAGGGAGTCGCGCCCGCGTTTGTTCCCACGTGCAGAGGCGAGGTGTTGGAGACGTTGTACAGAGCATCCTGCTTCAACGTATCCGTTGCCACCACATTGAACCTGGCATTGGGCACTTGAACCAGGTCAACCCAGAACGTGACGCGGCTATCCACAGGCAGCGCTGGATTGTAACTGAAGGCCACCAAATGCCACAAGCCGTCCGAAGGAACCGCGGGTATTGTGGTGTCCCACTCGGTTTGGAAGGAACTGACGCCGACATCGGTCATGCGCAGCATGAGCTTGGCAAGTCCCGGCGACTCAGTTGCGCGCGTCAGCGCGAAATCGAATCCGTGCCCGGGCGCGTATTTTGACAACAACCACGAGTCGCCCTGGTTCTTCGTAGGATCGGACCAGCGCACCCACATGTCCGCCGAGAATGCGCCTGTCCCGAAGTTCAAACTGTTGCTGGAGGGAACTTCAAGATAGGCCGCACCGCTTGCGAGATAGCTCTGTACTTTGCCGCCCGCTTGCGCAGCGCCACCAACAATGGTCCCCGCATTGTTACTCCCGGATAGATCCGGTGCGCTCGCGGCACCGGCAGTGTCCATCCCCCACCAGCCCGCCATACCCGCGGGCGGCGCGACGCAGGCCGTCCTGGGCGGATACACGCACGGATTCCAAATGGCAATGGGGCCGGTGAGCGTAAGGTTGACCGGGAACGAAGTGTACGTCGTCCAAGTGTTGTTTTGAAAAACTTCAATCAACGTCGACCCGTTGATGGAGATTGCCGCGTTCAACGGATACACCAGAGGATTGTTGGATACCGCCGTCTGCGGGTTGACGGTTTGCGTGAGCGCCGTGGCAACGTTGGGCGCGGGGCTGGGCGTCCAATTCTGGAACGTGTAATGTGTGCCCGCGACAATTTGCGGCGAAGTAGTGGCATGCGTATGCGAACTGCCGGGAGCCGAACTGTATTGCGCGTGTCCTGCCCAACTGGTTCCATCTACCGTGACATCCAATCCAATGACAAACGGGTTGTTGGCCTGCACTGTAGTCGTCACCGGAGTTGGCGTGATAAAAGTGGCGGTGACGTTCTTCGCCGTGTTCATGGTCACAGTACCGGGGTTGGCGCTGCCGGTGAGATCGACCGACCATTGCGAGAACAAACTACCGGTGCCTGGTGTCGCGGTGAGGGTAACAACGGTTCCGCAGGCGTAGCTGCCGTTCGATGACGCCGGATTGGCGGAGACGGTTCCATTGCCAACAATGGTCACAATCAATCTGCACTGAGCCGCGGCGGGAGGAGCGCGGTTGACATCGCGCACCAGAGCCAGCGCCGAGGGCGACTCCCCAACGACGAACGAGGTTTGTGTTCCCGGTCCTCCCGCTTGCACGGTAACGCGCGCGGCGTTCTGGTCCGCCGACGCGAACATTCCCGGTCCGCCGAAAGCGGCGAGATAACTCGGGTTGGCCATGGTGGGCGTCGGCACCGTGGTGGAAAGAACGGTTGCGGAATCGTAGAGCGCCACCGAGCCTGGCCCGTTGACAGTCGCCGACTGTCCGATGTAGAGGTCAACTCCCGTAGGACCGACGGCGACGGCGCGCGTGTTGGTGGCACCGGTAATGGTGGTGGAAACGGTGTCGCTCAATACGTCGATGACGCTTACGCTGTGGCTTCCCGTGTTGGCGACGTACAACTCGCCTCCGTTGGGAGACAGCGCCATGCGGTTCGGTTGCGTGCCCACCGGAATCGATCCCGTCACCGTTCGAGAGACGGCGTCGATGATGCTGACGGTGCCCGAGCCGGCGTTGGCCACGTAGACCTTCGCGCCATTCGGCGTCACCGTCACTCCGCGAGGCTGGCTCCCGGCCGGCAAAGCGATGGTGGCAACGGCCAGATTCGTAAGCAAATCGACCACCGTGACGGTATTGGCGCCGGTGCTGGTCACATACGCGAAGTTCGCATTGCCGTCAATGGCGAGGCCAAACGGATTGGGTCCCACCGGCACGCTGGCAACCAGTTGAAAGGTGAAGCCAGACGTGTTCAGAATCAACAGGGCGTTGGCGTTCAAGGAGACAAGATAGAGCCAGTCGGCAGGTCCCGTATAGCGCAGCGCGGCAAGGTCATTGATGGCAGTTCCCGCAACCACTGGAATCGTCAGCGGCGCTGGATTCCCCAAGCCGGAAGTGAACCAGATAGGGCTCGGACCCTGCAAGTGTGAAATGTAGATATTGGGGATCAAACTGTCCAGGATTCCGGAGCCCATGCCTCCGCACCCACCCATCAGAGAGAGCACGGCGATGAGCATGATTACCGCAAGAGCCGCGGCGGCGTAGCGCAGAAAGGATGAGATGGGCATGAAGGTATTTAGCGGACGGAGCGAATCGGCTGAAAGGTGAGGTCCTGGCGCGCGCTGAACACGAGCAGGTCTGGAAGGCTGGTTGCGCGTAGCATGGGCAAGGCACTGAAGAACACACGCGCATCGTTTTGGTTTGTGGCGCGCGTGGGGGGAAGATTGGCGAGCACGTAATCGGGAATGCTGAGCATGGAAGCGCCCGGAGCGGAGACGCAGAGGAACAAGCCGGAACTATTCGTGGGCAAGTCGTATACCGCGCCGGCGAGAAATGCGGAGACGCCGGGCTGACCCTTCCAGGAAATGTTGGCGCCGCTCATGCGGTCGATATTGCTCAACTCCTCCAGATTCGGAGAATCGAGAACCGGGCCGGTGGCAACAGGCAGATCGAACGGCCGGACGTCAGCACCGCCCGAAGCGCGGAGAGAAGGCGCGTCCCGCGCCGATAGCCCGCCCCCGAACGTAATCGTGTAGACGCCGGGGATGAGTTCTGTGAAGGGCATGTCGCGGTCGCCCATATTGGTGGATAGCTTGCCGAGATCGAGAGCCTTGCCCGGTGAGGACATTTGGAAACCGGTGGCGAGAATATTGCCGCTCATTGCGTAGCTGGTGCATGCGCCCGCGGGCGGCATGGCAAGAAACGGATCGAAGGCGAATGGGCCGCCGCGCTCTTCCATGGCGCGCACGGATCCTTTGTCGATGGCGAGCGAAACGCTCATGCCGGCGGCTTCGCCCACGTTGGCGGAGGCATGGAACAGCAGCCCGTGAACGATCTTGCCTCCTTTCACCAAGGACTCGGCGATGGGGTTGTGCGTATCGGAGCAAGCGCCGCCCTTCGGCATGATCGCCATCGTGGTGGAGTTGCTCACCACGCCGCCCACGCGCACGTAAACAGGAACGAAGCAACCCATCGGCGCGTCGTCGGGAATGAAGAATACCAGCTGGTCCACTCCGGGCATGCCGGGCGCTCGACCGGAATAGACCATCCGGGTAACTCTGCTTCCGCCAATGTAAAGTTCAGTGAATACGTCGAAAAAGCTATTGACGCCGGCTCCCGTGAGCAGCAGCATCGCAGCCTGTCCGGGAATGGCTGAATTTGTTCCGCCGTGGAATGCCGGAATGGAGCCGCCGGAGGAGGCCGCTTTCTGCGAGATGGCCCAGCCGCGGCCCAGTCCCGTGGCCGTAAATATGCCCGGCGCGCGATCGACAACGCGTAACGGAACCCAATTACTCTTCTGGCCGTTTACGGAAAGGCGTAAGGAGATGTCGCCCGTTGGCGTGTTGGCAGGCAGGATCGCGGATATCTGCGAATCGTTTGCCAGGATGGGCCTTGCGGAAAGTTCCGTGGTTCCTTTGCGCAAATCAATGGATACTCCGGAGAGATCTCTTCCCGGCCCGAGGCGGCGTCCGGAAATCGTAATGACGGAGCCCGGGGCGACGCCTCCGCCGGGGAGTTCGTTCGGGGTGAGGCTGGCGGCATTGACCACGCCTCCGCGAAAAATAAATGGAGTTTCCTGTGTGAAGGCAGGTACTGCGACTGCTAAAAGCAGCAAGGTGTAGGTTTTCAAAATGAAGGCACTTCCGGGCTGTACACTTCCACGGTAGCACTCCCCGGCCCGCGCGGTATCGGCTAAAATATTAAAGTTTGCCATGCAAAACACAGAACTGAACATTGAAAGCCGCGAACAACTGCGCGCCAACCGGAAGCTGAGGATCATCACCAAAGATGAATCAGGAGCGCCCATCGACGACGCGCCGGCGGGCGTCTACGGATTTACCTATTCGCCGCACACCGACGGCACGCCTCTCTTTCACCTCCAGAGTTTTCAAATCTTCGAGGTTCACAAGCTGGCCAAAGATGACTGGCACTACCTCGGATGCCTGACGGAAGAGGACGCGCGCGCGCTGGAGACGGCGGCGGAAGCCATCGAAGTAAAGCTCTATCCGGAACCGTTTGAACAGGCGCAAACGATGGTGAGCATTCCGCGCGCGCGGATCGAGCGAACGAAACCGGCCTCGCGCGACAACGGCAATTTCATGGTCAGCGTGATACGCCCGAAATAACGGCAATGAACTCCGGCGTCGTAGTCATCGGGGCCGGTTCCTTCGGAGCGTGGACGGCGTGGCATCTGCATCGCGCCGGATGCAAAGTGAAACTCATTGATGCCTATGGCCCGGCAAACAGCCGCGCGTCGTCGGGCGGCGAGTCGCGCATTATCCGCATGGGCTACGGCGCGCGGGACATTTACACGCGCTGGTCGATGGAGGCGCTGCCGCAGTGGAAGGAACTTGGCTCGTTCGTCCCGTGCGGCGCGCTGTGGATTGCGCCTGCCGGCGAGACGCACGCACTGGAAACTTTGCGCGCTCTTTCGGTCTGCGGAGTGCTGCATGAGCCGCTTCCCGCCGATCAATTGCGCGGTCGCTTTCCGCAATTCCATTTCCCATCGGATTGTTGGGGGATTTACGAACCGCAAGCCGGAGCGTTGCTGGCGCGCCGGTCGATTCAAACGTTGGTCGAGCGAATGCGCGGGGAAGGCGTCGCCTACGAGCAGCGCAGCTTCCATCCCGCCGAAACGGATTCCGCGGCAAGCTATGTGTTTGCCTGCGGACCGTGGCTGCCGAAGTTGTTTCCGCAACTGCTGGCCGGAAAGATTGTTCCCTCGCGGCAGGAGGTGCTTTTCTTTGGCGCGCCCGCCGGCGATACGCGATTCGGGCCCGATTCCATGCCGTGCTGGGTGGACCTCGCAAGCACGTTCTATGGCATTCCCGATCTGGAGAATCGCGGCTTCAAGATCGCTTTGGACAAGCGTGGGCCCGCCATGGATCCCGATACGGAGAATCGCACGGTGTGCGGCGAATCCATCGTCGCCGCGCGCGCCTATCTTGCCGAGCGCATCCCCGCACTTGCGAATGAGCCGCTGGTGGAATCGCGTGTCTGCCAGTACGAGAACACCGCGGACAGCAACTACATCATCGATCGCCATCCCGATCAGCCGAACCTGTGGATCGCCGGCGGCGGTTCCGGACACGGCTTCAAACACGGCCCTTGCGTAGGAAGAATGCTGAAGGAGATGATCCTCGACGGCCGCCCCGCCGAAGAGCCGTTTTTGCTGCGGTCGAAAGCGGGGGTGACCGAACTGGCAACCGGCTCCAGCTTATAGACCGAAAGTACAATTGCAGTTTCCTTGCGTCTGTGGTTTGATGGAATTGACACATGAGACGCAAGCCGAAGGAAGAACCTGTCATTGCGCCCCAGATTCTCAGTCTGGCCAAGCGGTCCGTGCACATGGATGGTCCGGCGATCAAATCGCAATGCGTAGTCTGCGGCAGCGACGCCGCGCCGAACTCCACGGAAAAACTGTGTTGGGTTTGCCGCCGCCTCAAAATCAGCGCCTGGCGCGAGAACGACCAGCAGCTACCAGTGCAAGAGTAAGCGTCTATTTTTTCAACGAAGCGCTAATCAATTCCTCATCGTTGCGGGCGAAGATGTGGCCGTTGGCATACGCCGGCTGCGACCAGTTGATGAACTCGCGTTCTCTCCGGTTGCCGGACTTGCCGGTAGGTTTGATCAGTTGCGTGCGGCTGAGTTCTTCGTAACCGCGCGGGGAAAGCTTCGCCAAAATCAACTCGCCCTTATCGTTGTTAATGAAGTAACGGTCCTTGTGGCGCACAAGAAACGCGGTGGACCAGCGCGCATTTTCTCCCGTCACGCGCATC
>JACPVQ010000244.1 GCA_016191645.1 Candidatus Solibacter usitatus | reverse complement strand
GGGGTGGCCAGAAGGCGCGGCGCCTCTCACGGGTAGAGCCGGTTCAGCGTGCGGGGATAGGGAATGGCTTCGCGCAGGTGGTGGACGCCGCCAATCCAGGAGACGAAACGCTCGATCCCCATGCCGAAGCCGGCGTGCGGCACCGAGCCGTAGCGCCGCAGGTCCTTGTACCACTCGAACGCCTCCTGCGGCAGGCCGTGCTCGTCGATGCGGCGCGTGAGCAACTCCAACGACGCCATGCGCTGGCCGCCGCCGATGATCTCGCCGTAGCCCTCGGGGGCCAGACAGTCGCACGAGAGCGACAGGCGCGGGTCGGCGGGATCGGGCTCCATGTAGAACGCCTTGACCGCCGCCGGGTAGTTCGTCACGAACACGGGGGTCTCGAACTGTCCGGCCAGCACCGTCTCGTCGGTGCCGCCGAAGTCGCCGCCCCACTCGAACGCATGTCCGGCCGCGTGCAGCCGTGCGACCGCGTCGTTGTAGTGGATGCGCGGGAAGGGGGCGCGCAGGCGCTCGAGCTTGGACCGGTCGCGCTCGACCGCCTTGAGGGCCTCGCCGTTCCGCTCGAGCACGCGGCCCACGGTGTGGACCCCAGGCGGCTCGCATCCACGCCGCATTGCTCTCGGCGCAGGCCGCGGGGTTTGATAGTCAGGATGTGTTTGATGAGTTGCGGCTCGATCCCTATTACCGCTTCACCGCCTCCAGACATCCCAAGTTGGCGCATTATTTCCATGCCGCCATCGCCCGTTGCGGCGAGCAGAGATGCGCGCTGGTCCATGGAGATTGGAGTCCGAAAAACATGATTGTCGACGGGCCGCGTCTCACGGCAATCGATTTCGAAGTGATTCACTTCGGCGACCCATCCTTCGATTCGGCATTCCTGCTCAACCATCTGCTTCTGAAATCGTTCCATCAGCCGCAACACGCGCCGCGTTTACTGGAAGCTGCGAGAACGTATTGGGATGGGATTCGACCGGTGATGGATCTCAACGAAGGCACGCTGCTGCATCTGCCTTTGCTTCTGTTGGCGCGTGTGGACGGAAAATCGCCGGCTGAGTACATCCGCGAGGAAGCTGTAAAGAAACGCGTTCGAGAGTTTGCTTTGGAGTTGCTGCATAGCTCTGGAGCGCGAGTGGAAGACGCTCTCGCCGGCAGGAGCTGGTCCGGCCTTAACTAAACAGATCACGTGCCCAGGCACCCCCTCTCCGCCCCTGACAAAGACACGCAAAAGATGCTGCCTCATGGATACAATACGACAGGAGGCACACTCATGGATCGTCGTCGTTTTCTACAAGCAGGCGCGGCAGGCTTAGCTCTTCCCGCAGCCGCGTACGCCTATCAACAACCCAAACGCGTCGGACTCATCGGCTGCGGTTGGTACGGCAAGGTCGATTTGCTGCGATTGATACAAGTGGCGCCGGTGGAAGTGGTTTCACTCTGCGACGTCGACAAGCGGATGTTGTCGCAGGCCGCCGATATCGTTGCCGGACGGCAGGCGTCCAAGAAGAAGCCTCGCACGTACTCCGACTATCGCGAGATGCTGAAGGAGAAAGATCTCGACATCTGTCTCATCGCACCTCCCGATCACTGGCATTCGTTGATCATGATTGAGGCAGCAAAGGCCGGCGCGGATATTTATGTTCAAAAGCCCATCAGCACCGATATTGTGGAAGGGCAGGCGATGCTGGCCGCCGCGCGCAAATACAATCGCGTCGTTCAAGTAGGCACGCAGCGGCGCAGCACTCCGCATTTGATAGAGGCTCGCGACACCATTCTCAAGGAAGGCAAGCTGGGAAAGATCGGCCACGTGGAGATCTGCTGCTACTACCACATGCGGGCGAAAGAGAATCCGCCCGATACGCCGCCGCCGGATTATCTCGATTGGGAGATGTGGACCGGACCCGCTCCCATGCGGCCTTACAATACGCTGGCCCATCCGCGGCGCTGGCGCGCGTTCATGGAGTACGGCAACGGCATTGTCGGCGACATGTGCATCCACATGCTGGATATGACGCGCTGGATGCTCGATCTCGGCTGGCCGAAGAGCGTCTCTTCCACGGGCGGCATCCTGGTGGAGAAGAACAGCAAAGCGAATATTTCCGATACTCAAATCGCCACCTTCGATTTCGGCGAGCTCAAAGTCGTGTGGACGCATCGCACCTATGGCCATCCGCCCGATGACAAATATCCGTGGGCGGCCACATTTTACGGCGAGAAAGGAACGCTCAAGGCGGGCGTTTTTGGCTACGACTTTGTTCCCTTCGACAAGAAGCAGCAAGGCGTGCACAAGGACGTCACCTATGAGTTGGAGCAGTATCCGGAAGACAAGACCGAGGAAGCGTTGGAGCGGCACGTTGCGCCGGCGGTTCGCGGTCACATGAAGAATCTGCTGGAAGCCGTTGCCACTCGCGGCAAGCCAGTAGCCGATATCGAGCAAGGATATATCTCGACGGCTTCCTGCATCCTGGCGAATTTATCCATGCAGGCGGGCCGTTCGCTGACATGGGACCCGGCAAAGAATCGAATTGTTGGCGACGAAAAAGCCAACGAACTCCTGCGCCGGGTGTATCGCAAGCCATGGATACACCCCGAGCCGGAAAAGGTCTGATCACTCTATGAAGAAGTTTTTTGCAACAGCGCTACTCGTGTTTCTCTTCGTTGTTGGAGGCGGATTCGCCTATTTATCTCTCCGGAAGCCCAACGCTGCGCCTCCCTCCTCCATCGTGATCGAGCGCACGCCGGAACGCCTGGCCCGCGGGAAATACCTGTTTGAAGTTGTCAACGACTGTGATGGCTGCCATTCCGAACGCGACTTCACGCGCTTTGGAAACCCTGTGGTGACGCGTGGCAAAGGCTTCCAATTCCCCGCCGAGATGGGACTCCCCGGCACAGTGGCGGCCCCGAACATATCGTCCGATGTGGAAACGGGGATCGGCGGGTACACCGATGGTGAAATCCTGCGTGCGCTGCGGGAAGGCATCGCAAAAGATGGCCACGCAATGTTTCCACTGATGCCGTACCCATACTATGCAAAGATGAGCGACGAAGATGCATACTCCCTGGTCGCTTTCATCCGCACCATTCCGCCGGTGAAGGCCAAACAGCCGCCTGTCGCCTTGAAATTTCCCGTGAACCTGATGATGACTGGTGTGCCCAAACCTTTGGCCGCGCCAGTGCCGCAGCCGGACCGGAGCAACAAGTTGAAGTATGGCGAATACCTGACAACCGTGGCGGCGTGCGTCGAGTGCCACACGCCGGAAGTTCGCGGCCAGCTGGTCGAAGAAAAACGATTCGGAGGCGGCCGCGAGTTTCGATTGATGGGCACACGCGTGCTTTCGGCCAACATTACTTCGGACACGCAAACCGGATTGGGAAAACTCTCCGAAGATCAGTGGGTGGAGAAGTTTTATCAATACAAGGAGTACGTGGAGAAAGGATCGAAAAAGGTTGGGCCGGAAGGCGTGACGCTCATGCCGTGGCTGGCATACGCGCAAATGGAAGAAGCGGATCTGCGCGCCATCTACACCTACATGCGCACCGTTAAGCCTGTGGTGAACTCCGTGGAAACGCATCCGGAGAACCCGACGAAGAAATGAACCTGAGGCATCTCTTCGATTCGTCCCTGCGCGGGCGCAGAGACGAGGTGGGCCTGGAATTCCAGGGCGCATCGTACACTTTCGGAGAGATGGACGCGCGGAGCGATCGCATGGCCGCCGTTCTGGCATCGCGAGGCCTGGCGTGCGGCGACCGGCTTTGCATCTATCTTTCCAATTGCGTCGAGTACATCGATCTCTTTCTTGCCTGCGTGAAGATGGGTGTGATCCTTACGCCCATCAATATTCTCTACCGCGACCGCGAGATCGCCCACATCCTCACCGATGCGGAACCGAAAGCGGTTGTTTCCGATGTGCCCATTCAGACGGCGGTTCCCGTGTGGACAACCCTGGAGTTGAACGCCGGTTCCTTTGACGCCGGGTTGGAGCTTCCAACATTGGACGGGGACACGCCGGCGGCGATTGTGTACACGTCCGGAACTACCGGCACCAGCAAGGGCGCGATCCTCACGCATAACAACTTTCTTGCGAACGGCGTGAATATCCTCGCCTGTTGGGGCATCACAGCCGCCGATCGTTTGCTGCTGCCGCTGCCTTTGTTTCATGTGCATGGACTCGGCAACGGCGTGCACGCATGGCTGATGTCAGGCTGCCGCATGCGATTGCTGGAGAGGTTCGAACATTCCAAGGCTGCTGCGGAATTCCTGGACTTTCGTCCTACGTTGTTTTTCGGCGTGCCGGCGATGTATGTACGACTGCTGGAGACAGTGCCTGCAGTCGCTCGGGAGATTGGAACAGCTCTGCGATTGTGTGTCTGCGGCTCCGCGCCCCTTCCGGCGCAAGTGCTGGAAGACTTTCGAGAGCGGTTCGGCCAAACGATTCTGGAGCGCTACGGAATGTCGGAAACGCTGATGAATATCGGCAATCCACTGCATGGGGAGCGGCGTCCTGGAACGGTCGGCGTGCCGATGCCGGGAGTTTCCGTGAAGATTCTTGAGACGGGGGAGCTGTGCGTCCGGGGTCCGAATGTGTTCTCCGGTTATTGGCGCAGACCGGATGCGACTGCCGCCGCATTCGTTGACGGCTGGTTTCGAACGGGCGATATCGGCGTGCGCAGCGCCGACGGCTATTACACACTGCAAGGGCGGCGCAGCGACCTCATCATTTCCGGCGGATTCAACATCTATCCGCGCGAGATTGAAGAATTTCTGCTGGAACAGCCGGAGGTGAAGGAAGCCGCGGTGACGGGAATGCCGGACGCGGTGCGCGGCGAAGTGCCAGTAGCCTACGTGGTTCCGCATGACCCGGGCTTCGATCCAGCGGCGTTATCGGAGCGGTGCAAAGCGTCGCTAGCTTCGTTCAAAACGCCGCGGCAGTTCGTGAAGGTGGATAGCCTGCCGCGCACGGCACTTGGAAAAATCCAAAAACATCTGTTGCCAAAACCCTAATTTGTGGGGCCAGTGCTGTTCCCTGGCGTTCACCGGCGTTCACGCGCGGCCCCAAAAACCTGAGCCGCGAATAAACGCGCGTAAACGCAAGAATTGGGGTGATTCTAGTCAGCCCGCTCGGAAGCGAGGCTGAAGCCTCGCGCAAGCTAGGGCAGCACGGGAATCAACGGCTCGACGTGAGCCCAGATTGCTTCCGCCACAACATCCGGATGCTGGCCGGCATCGATCAGCTTCACTCTGTCCGGTTCCGCGAGCGCAAGCTCATGATAGGCTTCGCGCACCTTAATGTGAAACGCAAGCGACTCGTCGTCCAACCGGGTTTGGGTACCTTTCCCCGCATTATTACGCGCGCGGGCACGTTCCAGCCCGGCCGCTACGTCCATGTCGAGGCAAAGCGTTAAGCCCGGCCGAATGCCGCGGCAGGCGACGCGTTCCAAGTCGCGCACGGTGTCCTTGCCCAGCCCGCGGGCCACGCCTTGATAGACCAGTGTCGAATCCGTGAAGCGGTCCGACACGACGATCGCGCCGCTGTCGAGCGCCGGGCGAATCACTTCATCGACGGCTTGCGAGCGGCTTCCAAAGAACAGCAGCAGCTCCGTTACCGGGCTCAAATCGTGATTGGCAGCCTCCAACAAAATCGCCCGGATTTGCCGTCCGATGCGAGTCCCTCCAGGTTCGCGGTTTTCCACCACGCGATGTCCCATGCCGCGAAGCCTGCTCATCAGGCGAGCCATTTGCGTGCTCTTGCCGCCGCCTTCCACGCCTTCAAATGTTAGAAAGATTCCCATTAGTCGTATACGAAGTGAAACAGCGTTTTCAAGTCTTCCCACGCCTCGCGCTTCGCATCCTGGTTGTAGGCGCGCAGGAGATACGAAGGATGATACGTCACCATCACCGGAATGTCGCGCCACTTGAACCATTTGCCGCGCATCTTCGTAACGCCTTCCTTAGTTCCCAATAAAGCTTTCGTCGCCGTACCGCCCAAGGAACAAATTGCCTTCGGCTTCAGCACGCTCAACTGCCGCGCCAGAAACTGCCCGCAGATTTCCATCTCGTCCGCCTCAGGCGCGCGGTTCTTCGGAGGTCTGCACTTCACTACGTTGCAGATGTAGACATCGGCGCGCTTCAGCGGCAGTCCTTCCTTCTGCGCAGTGTTCTCGATCATCGCCGTCAGCAGTTGTCCCGCGCGCCCGACAAATGGAATCCCTTGCAGGTCCTCGTCTTCTCCGGGACCTTCTCCCACGAACACGAGTTTCGTTTGTTCGTTGCCAACGCCGAACACGATGTTGTGGCGGCCTTCGTGAAGACGGCACCGTTTGCAATCGCCAATGTCCGCGCGAATTTGTTCCAGCGAATCATCCGCCGGAAGCAATGGAGGCAACGGCACTTCCAGATCAGGTTTCTGCGCCGCCGCAACCGGCGCTTGCGGAACGCGGCGATACACGTCTTCCACTCCAATATCGCGGTAGTATGCGAGCATCTGCCGCAGCAGTTCCTGGTTCATGCCTTGGAGAAGATCGCCAGGCGCAGCCTCATGGCGTGATCCAGAATCTGATGTGCAATGTCGTGCTTTGCGGCCTCGGGAAGGGAGACCACTTCTCCCGTGCTCATGACGAGCGTTACTTTGTTCCGATCACTTTCAAAACCGATGCCTTCCTGGTTCACAAGGTTCGCCACCACCATGTCGCAGTTCTTGGTGTTCATCTTGCGGCGGCCCTCTTCGAGAAGATTTTGCGTCTCGGCGGCGAATCCAATCAACAGCCGGTCCCCTTTGTTGCGGCCCACCTCGGCGAGAATATCGGGCGTAGGGTCGAGTTCCAACGACAATCGCGCGGAGGTCTTCTTAATCTTTTGTGTTGATTGGTTCAGCACAAAGTAATCGGCAACCGCGGCGGACTTGATAATGATGGTTGCGTCCTTCAACTTGCCCATTACGGCGTCGCGCATTTCCCGCGCGTCCCGCACGCGGATCATCTCCACACCGTAGGGATCGGGCAGGTTGGTAGGACCGCTTACCAGAATCGCCCGCGCACCGCGGGCAGCGGCGGCGTGCGCCAAAGAGTAGCCCATTTTCCCGCTCGATTTGTTTGAGATAAAACGTACCGGATCGATGGCCTCTTGGGTGGGCCCGGCGGTAACCAGGATCGTTTCGGAATCCAGATCTTTGCGCGGATGCGCCAGGGTGACGACGGCATCGGCAATGCGTTGCGGATCCGGCAGACGGCCCGCGCCCGTGGTGCCGCAAGCGAGCAACCCTTCCTCCGGCGGCAGAATGAAATTTCCCCGGGCCGCAAGACGCTCCACGTTATCGCGCGTCGCCGGGTGTTCCCACATCGCCGTATTCATGGCGGGGGCAAGAATCACTTTCCCCTGGAAGGCGAGGTAAAGAGTCGTCAGAAAATCGTCGGCCAAGCCGTGCGTGAATTTCGCCATCAGGTCCGCCGTCGCCGGAGCAACCACAAGAACTTCGTTCTCCTGCGCCACGCGGATGTGTTCCACCGAACTGGCCAGCACATCTTCGGGACTTTGCGATGAGAAGAGGCCCGTGATGACCTTATTGCCTGTGAGCGCGGCAAACGTCAATGGCTGAATGAACTGTCTGGCCGACGCGGTCATCACCACCTGAACACGCGCTCCCTGGTCCATCAAGGCGCGAGCCAACTCAGCTGCCTTATAGGCAGCGATGCCGCCTCCGACGCCGAGTACGACCTTCATCCGCTTCTAGGTTTCAGGAACGATTTCGACCGGAGGGTATTGGTTAACGTCCGTATACTTCACTAGCCCGCGCCGCACTTCTTCCATCGAAGTGACGGTGGGCTTACGGGACGTCGTTGGCAGAAACGACCGCGCGCCGCCTTGCAGCTGCCGGGCGCGCTTCGCCGCGACGATGATGAACCGGTACGTACTAAATTCCGGATCGTCCGGAATGGCGAAATTCGCGCTACGTGTAATTTTTTCCATTGCTAAATGTTCAACTCCACAATCTACCGTGAGAATCGCTTTTTACAGCTGTTCGCCAAAACTGGACAGAATCGGCCGGATCCGCTCATCCATCCGCTGACGACGCACGCGTTCCGCGCGAATCACCGCCAGCAAGGTCTCAACGGCATCGTCTACCCGATCATTCACCACCACGTAATCGTAATAGTGATAGTTTCGAATTTCCTTCGCCGCGCCGGCGAGTCGCTTTCGAATCACAGGCTCCGCGTCTTCCGATCGAGCCCGCAACCTCTGCTCCAGCACTTCCTGTGAAGGCGCCAGAACGAAGATCGTCACAGCATCCGGAATCCTCTCTTTTAATTGTTGCGCACCTTGCACATCAATGTCGAGGAGCAGATCCTTGCCTTCCTTGCGCGCCCGGTCCCAAACGGAGCAGTGAGTACCATAAAAGTTGCCGAACACCTCGGCCCACTCCAGAAACTCATCGGAATCCAGCCGCCGCATAAACTCTTCACGGCTGATGAAATTGTAGTTTTGGCCAGTGGTCTCCTGCCCGCGAGGAGGGCGGGTGGTATAGGAGATGGAGAAATTGAGACCCTTGTCCAACTCCAGGACCTTGCGGACCAGCGTGGATTTGCCTGACCCGGATGGCGCGGAAATGATAAAAACGGCCGATGCCACTTTCGTCCTCACTCAATATTTAACGACTGTTCGCGGATGCGTTCCACTTCAGCCTTGACCTCAATCCCAAGCTCGGTGAGGCGCATCCCAATCTCGCCCGCGCCGTTCGTTTTCGAGAGGACCGTATTCGTCTCGCGGCCCATTTCCTGCATGAGAAAATCGAGTTTCTTCCCGACTTCGCCTCCTTTGTCGAGCAGCGCTTTCACTTCTTTGGAATGGATGGACAACCGCTGAATCTCTTCGGTGATGTCGGACTTGTCGGCCAGAATCGCCGCTTCCTGCGCCAACCGCTGCGGCTCCAGGCCAACGCCCGCAAGCAGAGCGTCCAGCTTTTCTTTTAAGCGCTGCTGCAACGCGGGCATCGCGTTCTCGCGCAACGCCGCCATTTCTTTCGCGTGGCCGCCGATGCGTTCGTTCGCTTCCTGAATCACGCGATGAAGCGCCACGCCCTCTTTGGCTCGGGTTTCGTTGTAGGCTACGGTTGCCTCGTCCACCAACGCCACGACGGTGGCTTCCAGCGTATCGTCAGGCTCGCTGTCCCCTTCGTTGAGAATGCCTGGAATGCGGAAAGCCGTGTTGAGATCGGGTTCGCAAGACAATCCGTGGGCCTCGCGAGCCTTGCGAAATGCGGCCAGCCATGATTCCAGCAGCGGCGCATTCACTTCCAGCGGTTTGGCGGTTCCGATGCGCGCCCAATGCAGCCGCAACGTGATGTGCCCCCGCGACACTCGTTTCTTCACGGCGTTGCGAATAGCATTTTCGCAGGCATCGAGATCGGCTGGCAAATACAGATGTACGTCCAGCGAGCGATGATTCACACCCTTCATCGTCACCGTCATTTCGCCTAACGGCGTCAGTTTGCGTAGACGCGCAAACCCCGTCATGGAACGCGTTTCAGCCATTCGTTCTCTCCCTATGATCCCAACAACTCGTCCGCCTCCAGATACTGCAACTCGTGCAGGCGCTGGTAGACGCCGCCTGCCCGCGCCAATTCGTCATGCGAGCCGGATTCCGCGATACGGCCCTGCTCCAGCACGACAATGCGATCGGCGCGCCGCACGGTGGAAAGCCGGTGCGCAATCACAATCACGGTGCGCCCCGTGATCAGGTTGGACAAAGCTTTCTGCACCAGTATCTCGGATTCCGTGTCCAGGTGCGAGGTGGCTTCATCCAGAATCAGAAGTGGAGCGTTGCGAAGCAATGCGCGCGCGATGGCGATGCGTTGCCGCTGCCCGCCGCTGAGTTTCGTGCCGCGCTCGCCGATGAGCGTGTCGTAGCCCAGCGGCAGACGTTCGATGAACTCCGTAGCCAGCGCATCCGCCGCCGATGCGCGCATCTCTTCGAACGACGCCTCGGGACGGCCGTAGCGAATGTTGTTGGCCACCGTATCGTTGAACAGAAACGTATCCTGCGCCACCACGCCGATCTGAGCGCGCAACGACTCGATGGTCACATCGCGCACATCGTGCCCATCCATGCGCACCGTCCCGGCGGTGGCATCGTAGAAGCGTGGGATCAAACTGGCCAATGTCGATTTTCCCGCGCCGCTTGGGCCGACCAGAGCAACCACTTGCCCGGCCTTCACTTCCAACGAAATGTCGCGCAGCACCAGATGCTCCGAGGTTGCATAACGGAACGACACGTTTGTCAGTTCCAGCGACTGCGTGAACCCGCGAAGCGTGACGGCCTTCGGCTTGTTGCGAACCAGTTGCTCGCGATCCAGATACTCGAAGACCTTTTGCGACGCGCCCAGAGCCTGCTGAAAAATGTTGTGAATTCCCGTGAGCCGTTTGACCGGTTCGTAGAGCATCATGAGGGCGATGACGAAACTGGTGAACTCGCCCGTCGTCATATGTCCGGAGGCTATCTGACGGCGTGCGTAAGTGAGAAGTCCGACGATGGTTAGTGCGCCGAAGAATTCGATGAGCGGCGATGCCAGCGCCTGCTGTGCGACATAACGCAAATTACTGGTGCGCAGTTTGAGCGAAGCTTTGCGGAATCGGTCCGCTTCCACTTTTTCCGCGCCAAACGACTTCACCACCTGATGCCCGGCCAGAGTCTCTTGCAGAATCTGGCTGATATCGGCGGCATCGTCCTGCGCGCGGCGAGTAGAGCGCCGCAGCTTGCGCCCAATGCGCACAGTGGGAACAAAAACGAAAGGCAGCACCGTCAAGGACACCAGCGCCAATTGCCAGTCCATTTGAACAACTACCCAGAGCAACCCAATCGCCGCGAACGTTTGCCGCATCCAATCCGCAAGCAGATGCGATGTCGCCTGTTGGATCTTGTCGACATCGTTCATGATGGACGACATGAGCCGGCCCGTCGTATTGGATTCGAAGAAAAACGCATCCTGCGCCAGCACGCGTTCGAACACACGCTGGCGCAGGTCCGTCACGGCGGAAAATCCGGCGTAGCTCACCAGGTAGTTGCCGCAATAGTCGGCCACGCCCTTGAGCAGAAACACCATCGCAATCCCCACCGCCACCAGCATCCAGACGTCGTGCAGCGGGAAGGGAATCACTTCGTGCAGGTAGAGAGGGCGGTTGAAAACAGGAATGGTGGTCAGCAAAACAGGCGCATCGCTAGCACGCGGATCAAGGACACGATCGAAAACCGGACGGATCAGCAGCGCCATCATCGCCGTGCACGCCCCGGCCAGAGCCATCAACACGACGGCCACCGACAGCGCCATGGTGTAAGGACGCGCGTATCGAAGCAGACGGCCCAGATCGCTCATACTTTCACCAGCAGGCGCGACGCTGCTTCCACCACTTGCGTCACGCTGATCGAATCCATGCCTTCCGCCGCCACAAGCGTTTCCGCGGTTGCTTTCCAAGGCGCCCACGCGACGGGATCGGATGCTCCGAACAGCACCACGGAGGGAATTCCGAAAGCCGCAGCCATGTGCGCAGGTCCGGAATCATTGCCCGCAAACAAGGACGCGCCCGCAAGCAGGCTCATCGTTTCGCGAAGCGGCGTACGCGAGATGGGAAACGCGGTGAATTCGCTTAGGTCGTCCGCGAGGCCTCCAATGAAAACGCAGTCCAGATCGCATTGGCGGCGCAGCATTTCAGCCAACTCCAGGAACCTGCCGCCGGGCCAGGTTTTCTCCGGCAAAGATGCCTTCGGATGAATCACGGCATACGGCTTGGCGGACGCCTTTTTCGGGGCGTACAAACCGGCGCGCGGAATTTCCGTTTGCGGCACACCTAAGTAAAACATGGCCGAGGCGAGATGTTCGGCGGTATGCACGCGCCGGTCAACGCCTAGGATTTCCTGCGCGCGAGGAATGGCTTCGTGATAGACCCACGAATAGCGATGATGCCGGAATCCGGCGCGGATTTTGGCGCCGCTAGCCAAGGTCATGAACATGCTGCGCGTGCCGCCGTGCAGGTTGAGCGTCACATCCGGCCGGAACGTGCGCACCGCATTCGCGGTTGGCGGCAGAATCTCATCCACGTTCGGATTTCCATCGAATATCGCGCGGAACGCCGGCTCCACAGCAACGCCCACACATAGATCCTGTCGATGCTGCTTCAGAAGCGCCAGAGCCGGTGTTGAGAGAACACAATCGCCCAAAGACCGCAGCCGGATCACAGC
>JACPVQ010000248.1 GCA_016191645.1 Candidatus Solibacter usitatus | reverse complement strand
GTGAGGCAGCCAGACGAGGGATTGAGATAGCCGAAAAAGCAGGATTGACAGCGCGGATGGTAGAACTCCCGTTTGGAAAAGATCCGGCTGAGTGTATAGAGAAAAGCCCTCATTTGTGGAAAGACGCAGTAAAAAAAGCAGTACCTGTCTATGATTTTATCCTGCATGCCGCTTTTGCCAAGAAATCAGGTGTGGAGTTGCTCTATCGCAATGAGCATAACCAGGACCTCGCGCTTTACTACGACGACAAAACGTTCCGCGCTTTTGAGGCCGTCAGCCCGCGCCCGCACTTCGACGCTCCGCCCGCCATCGACGTTCTTCTCGATCAGCATCAGCAGGAAGTTTGGGAAATGCTGCGCGATCCCAAGACCCATATATACGTGGCGGGAACGCATGCGGCGGCGGAAAAGTTCGAGGAAGCGATGAAGCGTATGTCCGGCTCACTGGATGCCTGGCGGGAACTACGCGCGCAACTCGAAGCCGAACACCGTTACTCCGAATTGCTCTACTAATAGATTCTATTTGCGCCGCCCGTTTCCGGATCGAACCGCTGCACGACACCTCTCCATGGCCCCAACTCGATGGTGCCAATCGCGTTCGCCCCAGCCTCCACTTCCGCCCGGGTGCGAATCCTTTTGTAGTGTTGAGGAGCGTTGGAAGCAATCACTTCCGCGCCTGACCAGTGTGCCAGCTCGGAGCAAATTCGTTCCACCGCGCCTTCCATCGCCGGGACCCCGCCGTCACAGACGCAAAGGACAATCCGCTTGATCAATCCCCGCCATTTCGCCGTGAGACTGACGTTGGCGGCGCTCAACCCTTCGCGGCAAACCTCCAGACGGTATTCTCCGTCGGCGAAGTCGCCGCGGCAAAGAATCTGCAGCTCGCTGATCCCTCCGCGCTCCCGCGCGTACGATGAGACGGATTGCAGGCAATGCAGCAATGTCGTCGCTTCGCTGCATTGGTAGAACGGATGAGTTCGAGGCGTGCTTCCCAACAAACGTTTGTCGTGAACAATCAGGTAACCGGGCATGATGTGCATTCCTTCCGCTATCCGGTAACGCGCGAACCGTGTCAGGTTTCCATCATCGCGGCAAAGTCAACGTGCTTCGAATGCCTTTTCTAACCTCCGATTTGTAGTAAGCCGCGGGCTTGAATTTTCCTTCGGAATAGAGCGGCGCTTGATCCAGAAAATGCGCTGAGCCGGGATCCGCGCTCTGTCCGAACACCAGCAGCGATCCGGCGCGAATCCGCCGTCCAAACTCAACCACGGCGACGTAGGTATCGCCCATTCGTCCATAAAGTTTCTTCTGGCCCGCCGGCTGCGTTGCGTAGAAATTGAAGACAATACCCACGGTTCCCGGCGCGCCGGCTACAGGCAGACTCGGTTTCGTGTCGCTGAATGCTTCCAGGCGTCCGCTGGTGTGGATTCGCTGCAGACGGTTGATCTCCCCCCATGCGATGCGCCACGTTCCAAAATCTTTCTCCAACTCCGCGACGGCTTTTTCCAACAACTCCGGGGTCAGAAACTGTTGATTCTCGTCTCCGGTTCCGCGGGAAAGAAAGGCCGCCATGAACAATGCCATAGGAACGGACCCGACGGTGCTCTTTCCATCCCACGCTCGCAACATTGCGGCGGGCTCTTTCAAGCGCGCCGCCCGTTCGGGATGCTGAGCCGCAAACGCATTCCACTGTTTTTCCAAATGGCTCTTCTCGCGATCCGCCAGATAGACGCCGGTGTCAAAGGCCGCCGCGCTCCACTCCTCAAAGGAAAATTTCTTGCCAGATTCCAGGATTTGCCGGCTGCGCTTGGCACGGAAATTGTCGCGCTCCGGAACGAAATACGATGGATACGCAACTCCACTCCCAGGTTCTCCGGCAGCCAGGCGCGGGTCGGAATTACAGTTCTGCAAATACCCCGAAACAGGATTCGTAAATTGCGGCAACTCCGGGTATTCGTGCAATCCCCGCCACTCGGTGGCGGGATCCGCGCCATCCACGATTCCCGCCCATTGCCGTTTCGGATCGCGCTTCGGGATCGCATTGCCGTGGACGTAATAGATGTTGCCTTTGCGATCCGCATACATCGTGTTGGAACCCGTGATGGCGCGCTGTGCCATAACATTGCGGAATTCCTCGAGCGACTTCGCCTTCGCCATCCCCATGCGCTGCGTCATCAGTTGCAAGGGATCACGGTCCACAGCTCGCAACGCCAGCGGATGGCCGTCGCGAATACCGGCCACCGGTCCATGATGGGTGCGCCGGAACTTCACGGGTATGTTTGTAATCACGCCATTCCTGAGCACGGCGATCGTGTCCGTCCACGACTCCGCCTTTTTGTACGCGCCGTCATAACGGTAGAGCAGAGGATCGCCCGGATTGTCGAAAGTCTCGCGGTAGGCATCGACGATGTCCGCGTTGTTATTCGTGTGGCACCAGCCGTGCCAGGCGGTGAAGCCCGACCTTATATAGGGTGTTCCCAAAATTGCGAATCCCGAAACGGCCAGCCCTTCGCCGCTTTCCAAATGTGCTTCGTAGCGCTGTCCGCCGCCGAAGAATCCGACATGCGGGTTGAGAAACAACATGGCGCGTCCGGAGGCGCTGCGATTCGGCGCGATGGCCCACATGTTGGAGCCTTCCTCCTCGCGGAAGCCCTCGCCGGCGGAGGAATCGTCCGCGGCCGCGCCCGACGGCAACGGGAACTCGCGCGCCACATCTTCCCGGCGCACTCCACCCGAGGCCAACCCCGGCCTGGCGCTCTGAAACGCAAGGACATGCCACGGTTCCATCTTTTTCAGCAGCCTGGGTTTCGCTTCCGCGTGCGTCGCAAGATAGTGGTTATATCCGGCGGCGAAGGAATCGCAAATCGCCTTCAGCGGCGAAGGTGCGCCGGCGTACAGTTTTTTCGCCCGTTCCTCCACGCGCCATAATCGAAAGGCCAGATCCCCGTAGAGTCCGCTGGCGCCATACAACTCCGATGCGCGGCCCAACGCGCGTATGTAGTCTTCCTCCAACTGCCAGAAGTTATCCTCGGCCTGCGAGTAGGCGAGCGCGAATACTACTCCGGCATCGGTTTTTCCGTAAATGTGCGGAACGCCGTATTGGTCGCGCCGCACGGTGGCCAATGGTTCGGACCAAAGGGGAACTCCAAAAGCGATCCACAATAAAAAACCAGTCATCACGCACGAGTCTAACGTTTTTTTCGTATCCAATACTGTGGGGAATGCATCAAAATAGTAGATTGGGTGTAACGTGGTGAAAGTAATCCTGGTGTGTCAATTCGCGGGAGCCCTGCTCTCTCTGGCGCAGCCCTCTGAAATCGAAGCGGCGAAGAAGCTCTATCAATCCACTCGCTATGAGGAAGTCGTGGACCGTCTTCGCGGCAATCCGGATCCTGAGGCGCTCCAGTTAGCGGGACAAAGCTGGTTCCAACTCGGTGAGTTCAAAAAAGCTTCCGAAACTTTGGAGAAGGCCTTGGCCAAGTCCCCCAATTCCATGCTCCATCTCTGGTTGGGCCGCGCATATGGGAGACGGGCGGAATCCTCCAGCCCGCTCACTGCGCCCATCCATGCCTCCAAAGCGCGCGACCATTTCGAGAAATCGGTCCGATTGGATCCGGCCAACCTGGCGGCACAAAACGATCTGTTCGACTACTACCTGCGTG
>JACPVQ010000247.1 GCA_016191645.1 Candidatus Solibacter usitatus | reverse complement strand
GCCATTATCGCCATCGTGGATCGAGGCGGCCGGGTGCTCGGCGTTCGCGTCGAATCGGGTGTCGCAGCCAATATTCGAAACGACCCGGTCATGTTGACCTTCGCCGTGGACGGCGCCCTGGCCGAAGCCCGCACGGGAGCGTTCTTCAGCCACAACCAAGCGGCGCTCTCCTCGCGCACCGTGCGCACGTTGAGCCGCGAGAATTTTCCCGAAGCGCCCAACCAGCCTGCCGCCGCGCTCTTCGGCATCGAGAATACAAATCGCGGATGCGGATTCAACGCGCCTTTCTTGGCGGAAAAAGATCTGCCGCCCGCGCGAAACCTGGCCGACGGCGGTCCCGGTCTCGGCATCACCACGATTCCCGGCGGCATTCCGTTGTTCAAAAACGCGCTGATGGTGGGCGGCGTCGGCGTCGCCGGAATCGACTCCGGCGCCGCGGAGTTTGCGGCCGTCTCCGCCGCCGCGGGATTCTTCGATCCACCGCCCGCGCCTCCGCCCGGCGCGATCTTTGTCGATGGCATTCGATTGCCGTACGTGCAGCAGACTTCGCGTCCGGCGGGAACGCAGCCCGCAACTTCTCCTTCCGGAGCTTACGCGCTGACACCTCGCGACGGATCCTCCGCTCCCGATGGTTACCTCATCGGTCCGCGCGCCGGTGTCAATCTCTCCGCTGCCGATGCCGCCGCCATCGTTCAGCGCGCGGTGGAGACGGCCAATCGCACGCGCGCCGTGATCCGCCTTCCGCTTGGCAGCCGCACGCGCATGGTGATGGCGGTGACCGATGTGACCGGCACCGTGCTCGCTCTCTATCGCATGCCCGACGCCACTGTTTTCTCCGCCGATGTGGCTGTGGCGAAAGCGCGCAACGTGACCTTTTTTTCCAGCACGCAAGTGGATCCCGCCGACTTGCCCGGACTTCCTCCCGGCACCGCCGTCACCAATCGCAGCATCGGCTTCGGCTCGCAATCGTTTTTCCCATCCGGCATCGCGGCGTCTTCTCCGGGACCGTTCCGCGCGCTCTTCCGCAACGATTTGGCGAACCCCTGCACGCAAGGACGGCAGCCGAAAAATCCCAATCAAAACGGGATCGTTTTCTTCCCTGGCTCCGCGCCCCTCTATCGCGGCGGCGCATTGATCGGCGGATTCGGCGTTTCGGGCGACGGCGTGGAGCAGGATGATTACGTGACAGCGGCGGGCGTCGCGGGCTTCGAACCCGCGCCGAACCTCCGCGCCGATCAATTTATCATCAACGGCGCGCGCATTCCTTATTGGAAGTTCCCCCGCAATCCGGAGCAGTAGCGGAGGGTGACTACGACCTCCACAGCCGCGGGGTCTGCAATAATACGTCCCATGATGTTACTCGCCTTCATGGCCCTCTTTGCGGGCAACGTGTTCGCTGAACCGCGCGTGGTTGTCGTCAACCGTGAAGATGCCACCATCACTGTGCTTCGCGTTCAAGGCGCGTCACTGCGTCCGTTGAAAACAATTGCCGTGGGAAAAACTCCCCGCGAGATGTGCCTCGCGCCGGATGGGAAACGCGTCTATGTGTCGAATGGGGATGGCAACTCCATTTCCGCCGTCGACCTGACGAAGCTCGAGGTTGTGGCCACCATCACGCATCCGAAATTAATCTTTCCCGAAGGATGCGGAGTTTCGCCCGATGGCGGCGAAGTGTGGATCACATCGGCGAGAGGGAATTGCGCGCTGGTAGTGGAAACGGCATCCAATACAATCACCAGAGAGATTGCCACTGGCGCGACGCCGCGCCGCGTGATGTTCAACGCCGATGGCTCTACCGTTTTCATTTCCAACGCCAAGGGCAACACGGTTTCCGTGATCGACCGCAAAAGCGGAAAGGTGTCGAAGACGCTTCCCATGGGCCACGAACCGCGGCAGATGACGCTTTCGCCCGATGGAAAGCAACTGCTGGTGGGGAACATTGAGGACGACACGATCGCCTTCGTGGATGTGAAAACGCTGGCCACGGAAAAGGTGCTGGGCGTGACTCCCTCGCCGCAGCGCATGGTGTACTCCAAAACAGGCGACATGATTTATGTTTTAGGGCGTCTGCGCGGCGAGCTTGGGTTTGTCAGCCTGCGCGCGAGCGGCGAGTTCCGGCGCATGATTCACTCCATGCCTCTTATGCCTTCGCCCTGGAGCATGGCCCTCAGCGCGGATGGCGATTTTCTTTACATCACCTCGAATGGCGACGACCGCATCAGCGTGCTCGACTTGCGTCTGATGAAGATTGCGGGAACTGCGACGGCGGGCAAAGACCTGGGCGATATCGTCTACGTGCCGTAGGGAGAACTCATGTCACTTTTGTTGTTGCTCCTTTGCTCCGCCTTCGGGCAGGAACGCATCGCGCTCACCGGCGCAACGGTGTGGACCGGCAATAGTCCGGCCATGCGCGGCGCAACCGTTCTCATCGAAGGAGATCGCATTGTCGCGGTGGGGATGGATCTGAAAATACCTGCGGGCGCGACGCTCGTCGATCTGAAAGGCAGCAACGTCTATCCCGGCTTGATCGATGCGGGTGCGGAACGCTGGCTTGGCGAAGCACCGGCGCCGAAGATCCCGCGCGCCGATGATTCCGCCGTCGATGCGGCCGTCATCTTGAAACGCGCGGGCGCGGATGTGAACTCCTGGATCGAATCCGGCGTGCTCACTTTCCACTTGCTTCCCACACACGGCATCCTGCGTGGAAAGAGCGTCGCGGTTTCCGTGGCCGGCGGCGACTGGCGCGTAGTGAAACGGCACGTTTCCATGGTGACGAATCCGCAAGGCCTGGGCTATCGCAATCGTGTGCGGCGCAATCCGGAACGGCGCGGGCCATTTCCTATGCGGTCCATCGGCGTGTTCGCGTTTCTGCGGCAGTCGCTTCTGGAAGCACCGGCGAATGGCGAACTTCCCCTGCTGGTTCCGGCCTACGAAGAGACGGACATGCGGCGAGTCCTTTATTTGGCGCAGGAGCAAGGCGGAAGGTTTGCGTTGCTCGGTGGTCATGAACCCGCGGGCGTTGCGGTTGAATTGCGAGACGCGGGGATTCCCGTGATCGTCGATCTGGACCACCCGGGAGCACTGAAGGATGTGCATCCGGAATATCGCGAGTCGAAGCGCGCGGTGCATTTAAGGGACATCGCGCCGCTGGCCGCGTCGTCTCTGGACAAGGCGGGCGTACCGCTTGCCTTCGCGTCGCGTGGATTGAAAGAGGGCGGAAGTTTTCTCGCCGCCATGCGGTTGGCTGTTCGCGCGGGGTTGCCGCCGGATCAGGCATTGAAGGCCGCCACGGCGAGCGCCGCCGCAATCCTCGGAATCTCCCATGAAATTGGTTCCATCGCGCCCGGCCGTTTGGCGAACCTGATTGTGTCCGATGGCGATCTGTTCGCGGACAAAACGCGAATCGTGAAGGCGATGGCGAATGGCAAGTGGTTGCCGTTTACTCCGCGGCCGCCGGTTGGTGCAATCTCCTGGAAAGCTCCTCAACCTCAGCTGGCCCCCGTGCCAAAATCGGAGACCATCGTCATTCGCAACACCACCGTGTTCCGCGTGAGCGGCGAGACTTTGCTAAACGCGTCGGTTCTCATTCGCGATGGCAAAATCGCCGCGATCGGCCAGGTGGCCATCCCCGCCGGCGCGCGTGTAATCGACGGCACGGGCAAGTGGCTTGCTCCGGGAATCATCGATTGTCATTCGCACATCGCCACCGATTCGCACAACGAGCCAAGCGAATGGGTGACATCCATGGTGCGCATTCGCGACACGCTGAATCCGCTGGATGTTCCCATGGCCCGCGTGTTGGCCGCCGGCGTCACCGCCGCGAATACGTTGCATGGCAGCGTGAACGGAATTGGCGGGCAAACGGAAGTGATCAAGTTCCGCTACGGCGCGAAGGCCGCGGACATGATCATCGCGGATGCGCCTAAGGGCATCAAGTTCGCAGTCAAAAAAGCGGTCGAGATTGGCCTGGACGGCACGGAGAAGCTCATACGCAAAACGTTGGACGAGGCGCGGGAATACGCGCAGCAGTGGGACGCGTTTCGATCCGGACAATCTTCCCTGCGCCCGCGCAAGGACCTGCGCCTGGAGCCTCTGGTGGAAGTGCTGCGCGGGCAGCGCGATGTGAATGTGCACATCTATGATGTCGATGAGATGCGCCTCATCATGCGCATCGCGAAAGATTTCGGCTTCCGAGTTCGCATCCTGCAACATGCCACCGAAGCCTACAAGATCCCCGGTGAGATTCTGGAGCATGGGGCGGGCGTCTCCATCTTTTCCGAACTGGTCGGCGCGAATGTTTACAATTCGGCCATTCTTACGAAACGAGGAATCCTCGCCAGTATCAATTCGGACGGAGAAGCCCTCGCCCGCAACATGCCGCATCAAGCCGCGCTCAGCTTGCGCCACGGCGATCTCACGCCGCAACAGGCGATGGCGTTGATCACGCTCAATCCCGCCCGGCAGCTGCGCATCGACCATCGCACGGGGTCTATCGATGTGGGCAAGGACGCGGATCTCGTCCTCTATAGTGGCGATCCGCTGCGCACCTATTCCTTTGCAGAAACCGTTCTTATCGATGGCAAGGTCTACCATCACAGGCCGCTGCCGAAGAACGATGCGCCCGTGATTGCATGGAAGAAAGACGCCTCGCTCCCGCCGGTTGCCGCAAGCGAAGTTTACTTGATTCGCAACGCCCGCGTGTTTCCCGTAAGCGGACCCATGCTGCCTCGGGCGTCCATTCTGATTCGCGACCGGCGGATCGTCGAAGTTGCCGCGTCCATCGCCGCGCCTCCCGGCGCGCGCGTTATCGATGCCGAAGGGCTGAACGTGTATCCGGGATTGATCGATGCCAAGGCGAACATGCGGCAGGTGAAATTCGATCCGCGCGATGAAGAGTTCTCGCGCATGCGGAACCATGGAATCACGCATGCCGTGATGAGCACGGGTCCGGCCGCCGATCCCAAAGCGGCGTTTGTTTCGCTCTCCGCGAAGATGACGCCCGGCGCGCCGGTGGGTTACGTGCCGTTCCCGACGGTGAGCCGCATCGACGCATCCTATGACGAGCGTTACTATGAATTGCCATGGTCCACGCTGCAGAAAACATTTCGCGCGGGCATGACCAGGCTGGAAGCGAAGTATACATCGCCTTCGAATGAGCTCACGTTGTTATATGGCGAGAACAATGTCGATGTGCGCAACGCCGTTCACTTCGCGAAGAAGCATGGCTTGAACAACTATCTGGTATGCGGCGGCGCGGACCTGCGACGCGAAGCCGCGAATCTCAAAACATCCGGCGCGCGTGTTGTCCTTCCGTCCGTGCAACTGATGCCGGAGAACGACGATGAGCCGGCGGACATTGTGTACAAGACTCCCGCCCTGCTTCATCGCATGGGGGTACCGTTCGCGCTGAGCACGGAAACCGGAGTGCAAGCGGGATTCGTGGTGCCGCACCATCTTCGACTGCAGGCCGGCTACAGCGTTGCCTACGGCTTGCCGTATCAGGCCGCATTGCGTGCCGTCACGCTTACGCCCGCTGAGTTCCTGGGCCGCGCGAAAGATCTTGGTAGCATTGAACCGGGAAAACTCGCCGATGTTGTGATCACCAACGGCGACCTGTTCGACGTGAAGACGCGTGTTCTGGCGATCTTTGTGGAAGGGAACCCAACCGATTCCTCCATGGCCGTCGAGCGCGAATGGAAATAGAAAGGTCGCAAAAATCGTGAACAAACGAAGAATGCTCAAATTCATTCTGCCATGACTGTTCGGGCTGCCGCCGCTCTTCAACAGTCTGAATAACCCGCGCCTTGCAGCGCTCCATGGTGTTGACTACGTCCGATTGATGGCGGCGGTGTTTTGCTTCGGCGTTGGGTTTGCAATGCTGATAAGCAGCCGCAAGTTTCCCGGCAAGTAGTTTGTTGTACTCTGTGACTCTGCTGCTGTGTACTACTAGACCTTGAAATCTTTGGTTGCGTCTGTGCTGCTGTGTGGGGCAGATCTCCAGATCTGCGGCGGGATCTCCAGATCCCGCATGGCCTCGCTAGAGGCCATCGGCTGCCATGCAGCCGAACCGGCTACAGATCGGTCCCCGCAGAGGCGGTCTGGAGACCGCCTCAAGAGGTGGTCTGGAGACCGCCTCGCAGATCTGGAGATCTGCCCCACACAAGAAATGTCCAAACTCCAGGGACGGGATCTGGAGATCCCGTCGCAGGTCTGGAGACCTGCCCCACCTTCGGAGCGTGGGAAGATTCTAGAGAGGATATCTTTTCAGCCGTGTTTAAGCGGGAGGAGGGAATCGCCGTGACTGACGAAGCCGGCCGGTTGCGCGCGTTGCGCAAGTACCGCATTCTGGACACAGCTCCCGAGCAGGCGTTCGACGACCTCACGCTGATCGCGTCGCAGATCTGCGGCACGCCCATTGCGCTCATCAGCCTGGTGGACGAGAACCGGCAGTGGTTCAAATCGCGCGTGGGACTGGAAGTGACGGAGACCGCGCGCAGCGTCTCTTTCTGCACGCATGCCATTCAACAGAACGACACTTTCCTTGTGCCCGACGCGTTAGAGGATCCGCGTTTTCGCGACAGCCCGCTGGTGCAAGGCGACCCGCGCATTCGCTTCTACGCCGGCAAGCCGCTGATGACGCGGGACGGCTTTGCGGTGGGCACCATCTGCGTCATCGATCACCACCCGCGCACACTGACCGCCAATCAGCAAGCCGCGCTCGATGCGTTGCAGCGGCAGGCTGAAGCGCAACTCGAACTGCGCCGCAACATCGAAGAACTGCGCGTGGCCATTGAAGGGATTGAGACGCTGGGCGCGCTCATTCCTTATTGTTCCGCCTGCGAACTCAACATTGTGATCCCCGCCGATCCGGAAGCGATCGCCAAAGTGAGCGACGGCGTGAATGAACTCCTCACACGCAAGCAATGGCCATCGGAGGAGGCGTTTGAAGTAGTGCTCTCCGTGCAGGAAGCGCTAGCCAACGCCATCCGCCACGGGTGCAATAACGATCCGAGCAAGCACGTGCAATGCTGCATTACCATCGACGAATCCGGAGAGATTGTAATTGTCGTCCGCGATCCTGGTCCCGGCTTTGATCTGTCGAAAGTGCCGAACCCTCTGGACGCCGCGAACCTGCGCAAACCTGGCGGGCGCGGAGTTTTTCTGATCAACCAGATGATGGACACTGTGGAGTTCACCGAACAGGGACGGCAGGTGAGGATGCGGAAGGGTTTGAAAAGTAAACTATGAAGTTGTCACTTCTAGCGCAGCGCGCCGATCTGATAATCCACCACCACGCGCTGCGCCTGATAATCGTAGCGCGCGGCGGCGTTGGCGATTTGCGCGGACGTAAGATTCAACTGCGCCTGGCTGAGTTCCACGATCGCACTCAAACCGAGATCGTAACGGGTTTGCGCGAGTTCCAGCGAAAGCTGGGCCTGCTGCAGCAACTGCTCCGTTAGGCCGAGTCGTTCGAAAGCGGTCATGGCGTTTAAATAGGCGACACGCACATCGCGCGTGATGCGCAGCGTGAGATCGTTGAGGTTTTCGCTTGCCGCTTTCGCGCGCAGTTCAGCTTCCGTCTGGCGGGAGCGAAACAGTCCTCCATTGAAGATGGGGACACTGAGGTTCAAACCCACCGCGCCGTAGTGGCGGGGGAGGACGGCCTCGCCCGCGGGAACCACACCCGTGCTTCCGGCCAGCGTGATGCTGGGAAAAAATTGCGCGTGTTCCGCTTTGGCCAAACGATCGGCCGCGGATTTTTGCAAACGCAGATCCTTTAACTCAGAGCGGTCTTGCAGGGCCAGGCGGACAAATGCTTCCACCGTATCCGGCAGCGGGGCCGGAGCGGCTTCTTCGGAGAGAGTGAAAGAAGTGGGCGCGGAGAGTCCGATCGCCGCCGCGAGTTGCGTTTCAGCGGATTGCACTTCATTGCGCGCCTGCGAAAGCAGCAGCCTCGCATCGGCCAGGTTCACATTGGCAAAGCTGACGTCGAGCGTGGATTTGAGGTTGCTCTGGGCGAGCGCGGCCACCTGCGCGGCCACAAGCTGGCGCGCGGAAACGGTCTGTTCCGCAACCGTCAAGACAGCGCGCGCGCGCAGCACGGCGAAGTAGGAGCGGGCCACGCTGACCAGAATATTCGCGCGCGTGGTTTCCGTGACCTGGTCCTGCGCTTGCGCGCGCAATCTTGCGGCGGCGATGGACTTCGACGTCTTGCCGAAATCCGTCACTACCTGATTGATCAACAGACCGGAGCCGAGACGGTTGTAGACGACGGGATTATTCAGCGCGCCGGCGGCGAGGCGCGTTGCCGAATCCGCGCCTACTCCGGTGAAAGCGCCGGAGAGCATCGGCATCCGGGTCGCGCGCAACTGCAATGGCGTTTGGTAAGCCGCAGCCGCGGTCAGGCGTGCCGCGGCAAGTTGCGGATGATTTTGGACAGCCAATTTCGAGGCTTCGGCGAGCGTCAGATTCATCGACTGTCCACATACCCAAAGTGGAAAAGCAACCAACAGAGGCGGAAGGTACCCTCGCATCATGAGGTGGTCTCCTTCCGTCCGTGTACCAGCAGATATGCGGCGGGAACAATGAACACCGTAAAGATTACAGAGAACGTCAATCCGCCGAGAAGCGCTCTGGCGAGAGGCGCGTAGCTCTCGCTGCCCTCGCCCAATTTCAACGCCATGGGCACCAAGCCGAAGATCGTCGCCAGCGAGGTCATCAACACCGGACGCAGGCGAACGCGGCAAGCTCTGGCCACCGCCTCGCGCACGCTCATTCCTTCGATTCGCAGACGGCGCGTGAACTCCACAATGAGGATGCTGTTGGAGACCGCGATGCCTGTGAGCATGACCACTCCCATCAACGACATCACGTTGAGCGTCGAGCCGGTGAATCGCAGCGTGAGAATTACGCCGCTGATGCCCGGAGGCACCGCCAGCAGGATCAGCAGCGGATCGACAAAGCTTTGAAATTGTGCCACCAAAATGAGATACAACAAGACCACGGCGAGCGAAAGGCCGAAGGCGAAACTCTTAAACGAATCGCGCATCCCCTGCACCATCCCGCGCAGTTTCACGGTAAGGCCTTCCGGGATTTTTGTTTGCGCGACAATCTCGTCGATGCTGTCGGCGATACTTCCCAACTCCTCGCCCAGCGGACGCACATAGATGTCGATCACGCGGCGGATCTGATAATGATCCACTTCCGTGGGGCCCTGCACGCGACGCAAGGAGCTGATCGTGTCCAGGCGCGTCGGCATCAGGCTGCCCGGTGCGCGCAAAGGGATCGCGCTCAGGTCGGCCAACGACTTGATTTGGCCTTCCGTGTATTGCACCGTCAACATGTAATCCTGTCCCGACCTCGGATCCACCCAATAGCTGGGGGCGATCATTTGATTACTACTCAACGCGGTGATCACGTTGCCCACAACTTCCTGCTGATCGAGGCCCAACTGGCTGGCCTTCGTGCGATCCACCTCCAGTTTCAACGCCGGATAATCGATGTCCTGCGGGATGTACACGTCGGCGACGCCGGGAATGCGTTGGATCTTCGCGGCAAGTTGAACGGCAGTTTCGTGGGAGCGCTCCAGATTTGATCCAGCCACCTGCACATCGATGGGAGCGGGAAGACCGAGGTTGAGTACCGCATCCACCATGCCGCCCGACTGAAAGTAAGTGACCAGTTGAGGCAGATCTTCGGCGATTCGTTTTTTCAGCCGTGCCATGTATTCATAGCTCCCGGTCCTGTGTCCATCTTTCAACGCCACTTGGATGAAGGCGGTATGCTGCCCGGAGTTGCTTGTATAGATGGACGAAAAACCGGGAGTCACGCCGATGTTGGCGAGAACGACCTCCAACTCGTTTTGCGGAATGATTTCACGGATCAGCGACTCGACCTTCGCCACTTCGCTTTCCGTGACTAAGATGCGTGAACCGATGGGCGCTTTTACGTTGATCACGAACATGCCGGCATCCGTGCGCGGGAAAAACGATACACCCAGCGATGGATACAGACCAAGGCTCAGCACGAAGCCTGCCCCGATGGCGAGGATCGTCAGCACGGGATATCGCATCCCCGCCGCCACCAAATTGTCATAGACCTTAAGGACGGCCTCGAAGCGGCGATTGAACCAGACGTTGAACCATTGTCCAAGCGACCTTCTCCCATCAGACGCGTTGTGGTGAGCATGCTTCAGGAACCGCGCGCAAAACAACGGCACCACGGTCATGGCAACAAAATAGGAAGCGAATAGCGACAGCACAACGGCAAGAGCCAATGCCGAGAATAGAAATTGGCTGACGCCGTAGAGAAACGTTACCGGAAAGAACACGACGGCCGTGGTGAGTGTTGCGGCGAGCACGGGGAGCGTCACCTCGCGGCCGCCGAGTTCCGCCGCTGCAACTGGCGATTCTCCCAACTCCAGATGGCGATAAATGTTTTCCAGCACGACCACCGAGTTGTCGATGAGGCGAGACAACGCCAGCGCCAATCCGCCCAGGACCATGCTGTTCACCGTGCCGCCTCCCAGCGCAAGTGCCATGAATGTTGCCAGCACGGAGAGCGGAATGGAAAACAGAACTGCAACCGTGGCCCGCATGCTTCCCAGAAAGATCAGAATGAGCAACGACGTCAGGAACAGACCGATGCCGCCTTCCACCAGCAGCGTGTGAATGGCGGTCTTGACGAAGCGCGACTGATCGAACAGGACATTCGTCACCAGTTCCCGCGGAACATCTACCAGGTTGCGAACCACGCCGCGCACGCCATCCACCACGGCGATGGTGTTCGTATCGCCGCCCTGCTTGAGCACCGGCGTGTACACTGAGCGCTTGCCGTCGACGCGCACAACGCTGGTCTGGATTTGGCGTGAGTCCTTGGCGTATCCAACGTCCGCAACGCGAACGATTCGCGCTCCGTCCACTTTCAGCGGGAGTTGATCGATCTCTTGAATCGTTGGCAATTGACTATTGGTGTAGATGCTGTAATCGATGGGCCCGATGGGCACGTCGCCGGCGGGCAGAATCAGGTTGGAGCGATTTACCGTTCGCACCACATCCATGAGGCTGAGTTGATGCGCTTCCAGTTTGAGCGGGTCCGCGTACACCATGATCTGGCGATAGCCGCCGCCAAACGGCTGCGGAACGCTTGCGCCCGCAACGGCCGCCATCTGGTTGCGAACGGTGAACTGTGCCAGGTCGCGCATGCGCGTTTCATTGAATCCTTCGCCGCCCACGGTAACCAGACAAACCGGAATGCTGGAGGCGTCGAACTTCAGTACAACAGGCGGAAGCGTGCCCGGCGGCAGCCGGCGTAATTGCGCCATGGCGAGATTGGAAATGGTGGCGACCGAGGAGTCGGCGTTCGTGCCCGGTTGGAAGTAGACGCGAATCACACTGGCGCCGGGAAGGGAACGCGACTCGATATGCTCCACGCCACTGGCCAGGGTAAACTGGCGCTCAAAGCGGCTGGTGATGTCGGCTTCGATTTGCTCGGGCGGCATGCCGTTGTAAAAGGTGGCCACCACCACCATGGGAATGTTGATGTTCGGAAAAAGATCCACCGGCATGCGCACCACGGCCGTGCCGCCGACTACGGCGATGATCAGTGCGGCGACAACAATAAAATACGGCGTGCTGATGGCAAAGCGCGACATGATGTCAGTGCGTGGCTCGCGGCGCGGGCTCCGCCAGTTTGGGATGAACCACGTCGCCCGCGTGAAGGCTGCCGCGATTGGCCGTGATCACCAGATCGCCTTCGTGCAAACCGGAGCGGATCTCGGCATTGGTGGGGGTCTGCAACCCGACTCGAACCTTGCGGATATCCACTTTGTTCTGAGGAGTCACCACGAACACGCGCCCTGAAGATTCTTCACTGCCAAATTCGATGGCTGGGATGGGAACGGTCAAGGCCTTGTCGCGCCGTTCCAGGGTCAGGTTAACCTCCGCGTACATGCCGGGGATCAAGACCAGATCCGGATTGGGAACATCGACTTCGGTGTCCATGGTGCGTGTCGTGGAGGAGATTCTGTCGGCGAATCGGGCGAATCGTCCGACGAAGGTGCGGTTCAACGTGGACACATGAATACTGACTTGCTGGCCCAGCCGAACGGCGGGCACGGCCGATTCCGGCACGGGCAGAATCAATCGCAGCAGGCTGTTGTCGGAGAGCCGCACAAGCGGCATGACTTGCGTGCTGGACGAAGTGCCGGCCTGAATCATGGAACCGGTGTTGGCGTAACGTTTAGTTACGACGCCCGCGAAAGGCGCGGTCACGCGCACGTATTCGAGCAGCGTCTTGGTCTTTTGCAACTCGGCGCTGCTGACGTGCACCTGCTGCTCCGCCGCGCTGAGATTCGATTTCGCCGCGTTCACCTGCGCTTCGGCGATAAGCAGCCTACTCTGCGAATCGTCAATCTCTTGCTGCGCGATGAGACCCTTCTTCTGTTTGGCCACTTGCGACAAACGGTTGAAGGAGAGCAGCGCGATGCTGCGCGCCGATTCCGCCCGCTGCAATTCATCCCTGGCGCGCGCCACCTCCGCCTGGCTGCGGCTGACCATGGATTGCGCCCGCGTTTGGTCGTCGGCCATTTCCGGAACTTCGAGCAAAGCGAGAAGCTGTCCCTGCTTGACGCGATCGCCCACATCGACGTGGATGGTCTTGACGAAGCCCGCCACTTTCGACAGAACCTCGATCTCTTGAAACGGTTTGAATTCCGCCGTGAGAACGATTTGGCGCGAGAGATCTTCGATGCCGGCCTTGGCGACGGCGACAGTGGTTGCACCGCCGGCCTGTACGGTTTGAGCCTCAACACTTCGCGGCCGGGAACACGAGGACAAAGCGAGAAGGAAAGCCAGAGGGAGGGCGGCAAACTTCATTTGTCGTGGCACAGAAGTAATGGGATCAACCAATCTATCATAATGCGGTCGCAGTTACGGATGTCGCGGGACGCCTACTCTAAGTTTGCAATAATGTTCGCGGACTGCGCATTCCTGTGGCGGCCGTTCACTGGACGTTCAAGACCACGTTCCGCTCGGTAGCCCCAGGAGCCCGAACTTAACAAGAAGCTTTTGAGGTTCGCCGCCGAAAGACCAGAGATGTACAACGCTTACCAGCAGACGCAAGGCGAGGCGGCTGAAAAAGCGATGCAGCGCGCCTCCCACGTCGCATCATTCATCGGTCATCAGCCTGGCAAGGCCCTGTTCACCGGTTTGTATTCCATTGGCGCTTCGAAGCCCCTTACATTCGAGGAATACTGGCGGGTTCCTCAGTATGTGGAGATGAAGAAGTTTGGAATGAAAGGGTTCCTTGGCGACCGGCCATCCGTCCTATGGTTCGATCTGGTCCTTACGGATTTCTATGCCTCGTGGAAAGGGAAGCTGATCGTCGAATGGCCTCCACCCGAGCGCTCTTGGTGGCGGCGCGCGCATCGGAACACCATGCCCGTCTTAGCCGTCCTGGAAGAGAGCGCGCTGTTCTCTGTCATGCCGGCATGGGATGAGTTAGCGCTCAAATGGGAAGAACTTCGCGACCTTCCGGCATCGTGGGAGCCGGCGTTGAAAGAATGGCGGGGTATCTATTACATTTTCGATACCTCCGATGGGAAGAGCTATGTCGGCTCCGCTTATGGTAAGAGCAACCTCTGGGGCAGATGGAAGGAATACGCCGCGTCGGGGCATGGCGGAAACAGCCTGCTTCGGAAGCGTGATCCTGTGCATTTCCGGTTCACGATCCTGCAGCGGGTTTCACCCGACATGGAAGCGGAAGACGTGATCCAGCTCGAAAACAAAGGAAGGATCGGCTCCACACAGGTCATCCGTACGGACTCAACGAAAACTGACTGCAGCACTTCAACACGGTAGGCTAACTCGATCCCGCGTTGGCGGAAATCAGGATTTCCGCTATACTTTCGGTATGAAGACTGCGGTCTCAATTCCCGACGATGTGTTTGCCCGCGCGGAGAGATTTGCCCAGCGCACGAAGCGTTCGCGCAGCGACATCTACAGCGCGGCAGTCCGGGAATACGTCGCCAGTCACTCGGCCGATATCGTGACCGAATCCATGAACTCCGTGCTGGACGAGGTCGGCGGCAAAGGTGGCGATGCCTTCGTTTCAAGTGCCGCACGAAATACTCTCGAACAGGTTGAGTGGTGATCTCCCAGGGTGAGATTTGGTGGGCCGATATTCCGCCACCGGAAGGATCCGCGCCATGGTTTCGCCGCCCTGTTGTCGTGGTGCAAGGGGAGGCGCTGAACCGGAGTCGAATCGGAACCGTCGTTTGTGTTCCGCTCACCAGCAATCTAAAGTGGGGCGACGCTCCGGGTAATGTAGTTCTGGCTGGGAAAACGACTCAGTGGCGAACGTCTCGCAGATTCTTACCCTTGACCGGGGAATGCTAACGGAGCGCGCGGGCAAAATCTCAAGCGCGCGGCTTCACTTGATCCTTGCGGGGCTGGACGTAGTACTCGGCAGGTAGGTTCGCGCCACCGGTAGCAAGGTCAATAGCCGCCGATCTCCCACAATCAACAGTGGGTCAAAAAATAAATTTGAGCGCCACTTGCAGCTTGCGCGGCTGATTCTGTTGCACGCTCATCACTCCGAACGCCGCGGTTCCGTTCTGGACGCCGGGGTTGGCGAATTGCGCGCGGTTGAGAGCGTTGAACGATTCAAAGCGGAACTGCGTGGAGAATCCTTCGCGCAGCCGGAACGACTTGAAAACGGAAAGATCGAAGTTGTTCACGCCGTGGCCGCGCACATCCGGTAACGTCGGCGGCGTGTTGCCGTAGGTGAATGCGGCGGGGATGGCGAAGGCCGCCGTGTCGAAGTAGTGATTCAATCGATCCTGGATGCGTCCATCGAGAGGCTGCACGGGGCGGGCGCGATTGGGACGAGCGGCGCCCGTGCTAGTGAGAGCAAGCGGAAATCCTTTCTGAAACGATGCGATGCCGTTGAACTGCCAGCGGCCCAATACGAGATCCGTTGGTTTGTTCCAACTCCGGCCTACCGCTTTGCCGCGGCCGATGGGCAGTTCCCACATACCGCTCAACACCAGCCTTTGGCTGACGTCCCACAGCGGAACCGATCGCTCCAGGCGCAGATTGTTCGGATCGGGAATGCCCGGGCCCGTGGCGTTCGTCAACGTTTTGCCGTTCGTGTAGGAGGCAAGAAAAGTGAACCCGCGGGAAAACCGCTTCTGCACTTTCGCCTGGAAGGAATGATAAATGGAACTGCCCAGCGCTTGCGCCTCAGCCGTGACGGCCGTGTATTGCGGATAGGGAAACATCAACTGACGCCGCGCGATCTGCGTGCCCGCCAATGCCGACGTCGTATCGGTGATGATTCCGAAGAACGGATTGGGAATCAATTCCTGCGTGCGCGTGCCTTGCGCCAGTTGCTCCGCGCTGAGCACGTTCAACGAGATGTTGGCGATGTGCGTATGCGAACCTTTGTTCCCCGCGTACACGGCCTCCAATAGAAAACTCTTTCCCAGCGACCGCTGCAGCGTGACGTTCCATTGCTGGTATGCGGCGGTGGCTAAGGAGAGCAGCGCGGAGTTGCTCGACTGCCCGATGTTGAGCGAGGGCGTCAGCGAACCCGCCGCGGCCGGTGCGCGGATGCCGTTTGGATAAGGATTCGACATAGTCTGAAACGGATTCACGTCGTTCAGTGAAGTGACCACGCTGGTAACGGTGGAGAACCCGTCGGCGTAGGCAGTGCTGGTGGTGGCGTCGGCTGAGTTGAGTCCGTAGAAAACGCCGTACGCCGCGCGCGCCACGGTCCTCTCGGACACCCGCCATGCGATGCCCAGCCGCGGTCCGAAGTTCTTCAAATCCGGGTCAGCAACGCGGCGGCGCTCGCCTACGCGATAGGTCATCGCTCCGCGCAGGTCGAGATCGGGCACCTGCTTGGCGATCGGCGAGGGCAAACCAAAATCGAGCACACTCATGCGGTCAAAGCGCTCCGTGCGCGTGCGGTTAGTCTCCCAGCGCATCCCGGCGAACAAGGTGAGCTTGCGCGAAAGCGTGATGTCGTCCTGCGCGTAGAACGCCTGGTAGGAACTGCGGAAGGCCGTGGCCGGTTGGTTGGTGACGCTGCCGCTAGCGGGCAATCCCAGCAGAAACGACGCGATGGAGTTGCCCGCGTTGGCGTTGGCCTGGTTCGGCACGGGGCCCTGCGTGAACGATTGATTGAAGCTGAAACTTCCCGCTCCGTTGTTGTTCTGCAACTGATTGTTGAAGTGAGCGCGGTAGTCCCAGCCCGCCTTCAGACGGTGACGCGCGAAGATCTTCGTCATGCCGCCTTCCAGCGTATGGATGTTTTGCGTGCTGTAGTTCTGCGAGCCGTTGCCAAGCCCCGAATAGCTGGTCACCGTCGTCACGGGAATGGCGCGCACCTGCTGGCCGTCGCGGAAGTTCGTGGGGAATCCGAGACCGGTAATGTCGTATCCGGCCGACCATGCGTCGCGCTGCCCGTACTGGTAGGTCACGTTGTAGTTGATGTTGAGTATCACGGTGGGGCTGAGCGTGTAGACGTCCTGAATGCCCGCGAAGCGACGACGCTGCAACAGCGGCGGATTGCTGGGATTGCCGATGTTGCCGAAGTAGTTGGGTTCGCCCACCCACGGCTGTTGATACGATCCGCGTCCAAAGAAATGATGCGCCCCGGCATAATGATCGAGGCGGAGGTTGTACGTATCGTTTCGATTTCGGCGCGCGTCGTTTTTCGGAAGATTGGCGGCGGCGGTGTCGAGAAGGGGCAGCGGATAGAAAGATAGCATCTTGCGGCCCACGGGGTCGATGCGCGAGGCGGGCAGCATGTTCCCCGGAAACTGCTGCCGCTGCGTGACGCCGTTGACAACGCCGGTGTTGAGCGGATCGAACACCTGCACCAGGCGGCCGCCGGAAAGCGTGCGCGTGAAATCGCCCGTTCGCTCCAGCGCGCTGGGTACGGTGAACGTGTTGGGGTTGCCCACGGCTTCGCGAAACACCTCGTAGTCGGTGAAGAAGAACGTCCGGTCCTTGCCGTTGTAAACGCCAGGGATGATCACGGGACCACCCAGGGTTCCTCCCGCCTGGTGGCGATGCAACGCGCCCAGCGGAATGCCGGAACGGTTGCTGAAGAAATCGTTGGCATCGAAGGCGCGGTTGCGCAAAAACCAGTATGCGGTTCCGTGAAAGCGGTTCGTTCCGGATTTGGTGACGATGCTCACGCTGCCGCCGTTGGTGCGGCCAAACTCGGCGGACATGGAATTGGTTTGCACTTTGAATTCGGCAACGGAATCGACGTTGGGAGAATAGACCATCAAATAAGTGGTCCCGCGCGGACTGGAGTTCGATCCGCCGTCCACCGTCACCGCGCTGGTCGCAAAGTTTGCGCCATTAATGGCGGGCACAATGTTGCCGAGTTGCACGGCGGAACCCGGAGCGGGGCTTTGCGGAATGACGCCCGGCGCGAGTCCGGCCAGCGACAGCGCGTCACGGCCATTTAAGGGCAGATCGATAATCTGCTTCGAATCGATCACTTGCCCCAGCGTGACGCTAGCCGATTCCAGAAGCGGAGTTGCCGCCTGTACGGTGACCGATTCCGTAACCGCGCCGACTTCCAATCGCAGTGGGATCACCAGCCGGTCTGAGATGCGGAGCACAACGCCTTCCTGCGTTGTGCGGCGGAATCCCCTGGCCTGCGCGGAGACCGTGTAGACGCCCGGAATCAGAAACGGCACGGTGTATTCGCCCGATTGCGTCACCGGCGCGGTCTGCAGAATTCCGGTTGCCGTATTTGTGATGGTGACGGTGGCGATGGGAATGATGGCGTCCTGCCCGTCGCGAACGGTGCCCTGAATAGTACCGGAGTTGGTCTGCGCGTGTGACAACAAAGCGGCAAGAAAAGTGAGTGCGGTGCGTCCCAGCCTCATGCGGGGCATCATATCGAATCTCAGTGGAATGCGCTAACGAGGCACAACTACCGGAGAGGGAAAGCAGATAATCTACGGCCGGAACTAAGCACATAATTGTATTCGCAAAATCCAAAAGTCATGGTCCAATGGTCCTGGGAAAGATTCCATGATGATACTAGCCCGAAAGTACCAGACGGCCAGAGAACACGAAAGAGGCTTCGTGTTGGTGGTGATGGCCGCGGCGACCATCGCCATGATTGCTTCGCTCGGACTGGCGGTGGACATTGGCAGAATGTTCATCACAAAGAATGAAACGCAGGCGTTTTGCGACTCGGCGGCGCTGGCGGCGGCCCTGGCGTTGGACGGAACCACGAGCGGTATCGCGAACGCCCGCGACGCTGTGAGCGCGTCAAAGAATTCCTGGAACATGGCCACTACACAGGTCAGCAATCCGGCCGTCACGTTCGCCACGGCGGCGGCCGGCCCCTGGGTGTCCAGCCCAAACCCCGCGACGGGCTACCTGTATGTGCGCGTCTCCGCCAACGTTCCCATGCAATTGTATTTTCTTCCCGTCGTTGGCCCAAGTCTGATTCAGAACGTGGCATCCAGTGCGACGGCGGGGCAGTTTCCCATCACTTCGTTTTCCACGGGTCTTGCTCCTTACACCGCGGTCAGTACGGATCCGGTGGGGCCAAATTTTGGTTTAGTAACCGGCAATGCCTATGACATCCAGTGGCCGCAGTTCAACGGCAGCCGCGCCGGGTGTAGCGAAAGCAATCCGGACAAGTGCTTCAATTCTGCGGCGTGTTCCGGGGAAACGCAGGCCTCCAAGGCGGCCGTGGTCGCCAACTGGGGGGCCAACACCAGCGGCTATTGGGGAAGCACGTCGAACAACATGATCCAAAAACAGATTCTGGATCTGATTCAGTTGCAGGCCGTCGCCGTAGGCACGAATATCTTCCCTGTTCTCAGCAACGGGCAAAAGCAGAGTGAAGCGGGATATTTGGATGAGCGCGCGAGCCAGGACATCAACGGCACTGATAACGATGTTGCCGCCTATCTGTCCAACCCGCACAATGGACGGCGCTTGATTCCCGCGCCTATTGTGAATCCCGTCGATCCAACACACACCAACGTGATTGGATATGGGCTGTTTCTTCTCTACACCAACGGCGCGAGCAGTAACTACTACACGCGAACCACCAACGGCAATGATCCGTTCTGTGCCATCTATGCCGGGCCGTATAACGTCGGCAGCACGGGGATTGGAACGGGAGGCGCTACCGGCGCATCGTGGGTAAAACTCGTCTTATGAAAAAACAATGGATTGGCAAATTGCTCGCGCTGCGTCGTGACCGCGGCGGAAACGCCTTGCTGGAGTTCGCTCTCGGTTCCGGGGTCCTGATCTCGGCGTTTACGGGAACCTTCCAGTTTGGCTACACCTTTCTGCAATACAACAACCTGGAGAATGCGGTCACGCGCGGAGCGCGCTATGCCTCCATGATCCCTTACGATTCGGCGAACGCTACTCCATCGGCAGCCTTTCAAACCGCCGTTGCGAACATGGTTCTTTATGGAAGTCCCACCGCGCCGCCGGCCGCGGTTCCCGTTTTGCCGTCGCTCGCATCGAGCAACGTTCGCTTGACCGTGACCTTCGCCGGCGGTGTCCCATCGGCGATGACCGTGGCGATTGACGGCTACGCTCTCGATTCCGTCTTCGCCATTGTCACCTGCACAAACAAGCCTCAAGTGACCTTTGCCTACCAAGGCATATGGCAGCCCATATGAAGAACGCGCGCAGAAAAGGAAGCGTGATGGTGGAGTCGGCGTTGATCTTCCTCGCCTTGGCCACTATGCTCATGGGTATTTTCGATTTCGGCCAATTCCTCTTCGTGCACCAAGCGTTGGTGGAACGCGCGCGATATGCCGCGCGATGGGGCGCGGTCAACGATGCCTCCGATACGGCGGCGATCAAGAACATGGTGCTTTACAATCAGGGCGCCGCGCCGCTGGATGCAGCGGTCCCGTTCTTTAACCTCAGTCCATCGAATGTGGCGGTGACGAATCCCGACGCCGGCACCAACGATTACCGCATCAACGTGCAAATCTCCGGCTATACCTACACCGTGTTGTCGCCTTACATCGGCGGAACCTATACGGGCCCGCCCATCACCGTGTCGGTTCCTTTGGGTTTGTATAACTAAGGCCAACCCCCATCAGCAACAAAGTGCCCCTAAGGAAACCTTCAGGTGAATGACATAGTCGCCTAGGTTTTCGCACTGATTTGAAACCCCGCAGCTGGGTGATCCAATAGTCCTAGGTTACTTTTGGCTAGTTAGCCCGGTAGTACTAGATGCGGAGAAGTTGTAGATGAATGGGAATCGATTGAATCGCTGGCGAGGCACTGATGGACCGGTGAGGACAAGTTTAACTCGCGGCCGCAACGGATTCACGTTGGTTTCCATGGCCGTCTGGGCCGTGGTTTTGTTTGGTCTCCTCGGCATGTCCGTGGACATCGGGCGGCTGATCATTAACAAAAATGAAGCGCAGATGTTCGCCGATTCCGCCGCTTTGGCCGCGGCGCTGCAGTTGGACGGAACCAGCGCGGGCGTGACGAACGCAAAGAACCAGGTTTCCAGCAGCTTGAACCGGTGGGACTTTGAAACGCAAACCATCCCCACCCCGACCGTGGAATTCGCCACCGCCGGCAATCCGGATACATGGGTAGCCTCGCCGCTCACGGCCACCGGGTACACCAATGTGCGCGTCACTGTGAATCTCACGCAGAATCTGTTTTTCATGCCGGTGAAATACAGTGGGATGACACAAGCCGTCAACGCGCAAGCCGTGGCCCAGCAGACTCAAATGACGACGATGTATCAGGGCCTGTTTCCGTTCGCCCCCTTGGCATTCAACAGCACCGGACCGCACTACGGACTCATTCCCGGCGTTCCATACACCATGCGCTATCCCGCGTCGAAGCATGCGAGTCCTTGCACGGGCGACCTTGCCGACGCTAACCACGCGAAGGATGGCGGCGAACGCGGCTATTGGGGCGACAATTCTGCCAGCGTGCTGCGCAAGCGCGTCGTCAGCGACTATCAAACCTCCAACGACGCCGTCGTGGTGGGGCAAGTTCTCAATACGGTCAGCGGGGCAAAGACAACCATTGCCACCTCGCTGAATGAGCGCGCCGCTCAAGACACTGACGACACTTCCACCACCTGGGCCGCGTACGTTGCCGGCGGAAACGGTAACGGCCGCCGTGTCGTCGTGATGCCGATTCAGGACATGAACACGAACGTTGTGTACAGCTTTGGTCAATTCCTGCTGCTCACTTCCGGAAGCTACGACCACACCGGGAACGCCGCGTGGTGCGCTATCTACATCGGCGAGGCGTCGCTTCCCAACACCAATCATTCCGGGGCCGGGTCGACACCGGGCGCTTATCAGGTGAAGCTGATCAATTAAGGATTTCCAATGCGCCGGCAGAATCAAAAAGGAAATGCAATGCTTGAGTTCGCCGTTGGGGTTGGCGTTCTCTCGTCGCTGTTTACAGGAACCTTTCAGTTCGGATATGGCTTCTATAAGTACGACACGCTCTATAACGCCGTGCGCGGGGCGGCCGCCTACGCCGCGATGAAGAGCTACGACTCTTCAACAGGCACCCCGTCGGACAACTATCAATTGGCCGTGAAGAATATGGTTCTGTACGGGAATCCTTCCGGAACCGGCGCGCAAATCGTGCAAGGACTCAACGCCAACAACATCTCCGTCTCCGTCACCATGGACAACAATGTTCCGTCCACCGTGAACGTCAAGGTAACCTCGTACTCCATCGATACCATCTTTAAGACGTTCACCATGACGAACAAACCTTCCGCCTCTTTTACTTACGTCGGACAGTTCGCTCCGCCGTAAAAAACTCCGCCCCCTGCGACTGAAATGTGAAAGGAGAATCTCGATGAAACGAAAAAAGAACCAACGCGGAAGCGCCATGCTGGAGACCGCTATCATCTTTCCGGTCTTCTTCTACATGCTCATTGCGACCATGGACTTCGCGCAATTCCTGTTCGTCCAGAACGCCATCACCGAACGCGTCCGCGGCGCCGTGCGCTATGGCATCACCAACACCGCGGACACCACGGGAATCAAGAACATCGTTCTCTACGGACAAACCACCGCCGGTACCAGCACCTCCTTCGGGCTCACGCCTTCCAACGTCGTTGTCTCCGAACTCGATGCCGGAACGGACGATCATCGCCTTCAGGTGAACATCACGAACTTCAAATACGCCATTCTGACTCCGCTGATGTTCGGAACCTACAATTCGCCGGCTACCACCGCGGTTTTGCCGCTTCCCTTGAACGAGTAGCGTATGTGCACCCAGCCTCACGCTGGAGTTTGGACACTTGCCAATTTTGTGTGTGGATCTCCAGATCCCGCATGGCCTCGCCGGAGGCCATCGGCTGCCATGCAGCCGTTTGCGGCTTTTCGATTTCCGCCGGCAGAGGCGGTCTGGAGACCGCCTCGCAGATCTGGAGATCTGCCCCACACATAACCCTACGAAAACAGGTGTGTGATCTCGCCGATCTGAAACGGCGGCGCGCCTTTCGACGGTTTGTCTTTCGCCGGTAAATACTCCACAGTCGCGATCGCCGCGAAAACCGTGTCGCTCCAAAACGATCCGGTTCCATCGCGGCCTTTTCCTGAATAGGGCCCGCAGATTCGCGCGTCGGCGTCGTAGAGCCAGACACTTCCCGCACCCACATCGAACTTTTCGAAATGAATGCGCAGGCCCACCGCCGCGGTCGATTGAATCGCCAAACGCCAGACCTTGCGCCCATCGGGCAGCTTGTCCCACTTGCCCTTGCCGAGCGCGGACGGCGGGAGCGGCCTGTGCTTGCCAATCGCGTCGAGCTGCGATTTGTCGCCACCCGTTCGCTGCTGTGGAGGCAACGCCCCCAAGTCATACTTGGGCGCGGGCCGCAATTTCGCTTGCAGCCCGGGAGGCGGGCCGGCATCCTTCGCCAGCTGCGCGCGAAGCGGCGGCCCCAACATCAAAACGCAGAATCCGCGCCGCGTCATTGGCTCACGGTCCTTTGCGTGAGGCGTTTCTTCAGCGTCTCGATGGTTTTCACCAGCGGCTCATCTAAAGGCTCGCGCTTGTTGCCGAGCACCCATTTGTCCGCAAGCGCCGTTCTTACTTCGAACCCCGCTTTTCCCGCGATGGGCATTCCTGGGTCGAGAAGTTCGGACGTGGCCAAAGGATCTGAGGACGAGTCCGTCGACAACGTTGCCGTGATGGTTCCTCTCGCATCCACACCGGTTGTGAACAACGCCAGTGAGATGAAGTAGACGCCGGGACGCAGATTTGCGCCGCCGATCAGAATGTCCTCATCGCCCAGGTCTCCAGTGGAGCGGAAGTCCGCCACAATCAATCCTTCGCTAACCGACGGCTCCTGTGCAAAGCGGGCAAACAGGTCGACATCGACTTCCGTTGGATTGCCGCGAACGCTGATGGCAAGTCTTCTGTGCTGCGGTCCCACGTTCACGCGGAATGACGACAGGCCCGAAAACAGCGTCGGACTCGTCACCGCCGGCAGCGAATAGTTCACCGGAACTCCGGAGATGAGTTCGCGCGCCGATGATGTTGCGGGGGGCAGGGAGCCGCGTTCCACCGTAACCGTGACGGAGCCCGTTGCCGGAACGCCGCGCGTGTACAGCCGCAGCGAGATGTAATAAGTTCCCGGCCGCAGCGGCGGAGAAGAGGACGAGGTTACGGTAAACGATTCGTTGCCGGACGATCCCTCGGCGGAGTAATCCGCGGCGATATCGCCATCGACCGTTTCGTTATCCCTTTCATAGCGCGCGTAGAGGTCCACATCCACCGACGGATTGTCGCTGACCAGCTGCACTCGCATGGAGACCGCGCCTTCCGGCACGCCGACGCGGAAGCTGTAGTTGCCGTTGTAAAGGGTCGGCGCATCGACCGCCGGCAGCGAGAACTTGCCTGCAACGCCGGAAGTCAGCAGAGTCGCCGCACCCGGGGCGGCGGGACCGCCGGAGCCCGTCGTGACTGTTGCCACCAGCGAGCCTGTGGCGGCGATGTTCGTACTGTACATCGCCAGGGCAATATAATAACGGCCCGTGCGCAGAGGCAGATTGGACGTCGTGGTGATGGTGACGCGTTCACTGCCGTCGGGTCCTATCGAACCGTAATCATAAGTTATGTCTCCTCCGCTCGGGGCGGGATCGAAGAATGCGCGAACGTAAAGGTCCACGTCCACGCCCGCTGTAGTCGTGGTCAGTTGAACGTCCAGTCGAGTGGCGCTCGCGGGTACGTCAATGACATAGCTGCGGTTTCCGTTGTAGAGCACCGTTTGGGGAGAGGCCGGAAGAAGGAATGCCTGCCGTACGCCGGACGTCAACACCGTGGGCCCCGTTGACGGCGGCGGCGCGCCGGGGGCGGTTACCGTGGCGGTGATCGTTCCACTTGCCGCCGAGCCTGACGAGTACATGCGCAGGGCGATGTAGTAAGTTCCAGCCCGCAGCGGTGGACTGCTGCCGGGAGTGATCGTGATCGTCTCGCTGCCCGAGGAACTGGACGAGCTATGGTCGGAGACAATGCTGCCGCCGGTCTGCGACACGTCCGAACCGAAACGCACATAGAGATCGACATCCACGCTTGGCGTCGAAGTGTTCAGGTTGATCTCGAGACGAGTTGCGCCGCTCGGCACGGCGATGGCGTAAGAACGCGCGCCGTTGAACAATGTCGAACTCGACACCGAAGGGAGGCTGAAACTTTGCGCGCGCCCGGAAGTAAGAGTGGTCACGCCGGTGGGAGGAGGCGCGGCACCCGTAGTGACGGTCGCGGTGATGGTGGCGTTGATGGTGACGCCCGTGCTGAAGGCCACTACCCCTATGAAGTAGGTTCCCGCGCGCAGCGGCGGCGTGCTGGACGAACTGATGGAGATCAACTCATCCGCTGTACTGCCTTCGGCGCGGAAATCCGCCGTCACTCCGCTCCCGGTTCGGACCGGTTCGTTGTTATAGCGTACATACAGATCGATGTCCGCGCCCGGCGTGGAAGAAGCCAATCGCACATCTAAGCGCGTTGCGCCGGAAGGCACATCAATGGTGAATGCGCCGGGAATCAGCGCCGCGCTGCTGACGGGTGCAATCGTGAAACTGCGCACGATTCCAGAGGTGAGGGCGATTGTTGACGACGACGGCGGCGGCGGCGGTGCACCTCCGCCAGTCACCGTTGCGGTGACCGTAGCGTTTATGGCGACTCCGGGAGTGAAGATTCCAATGCGGATGAAGTACGTGCCTGCCCGCAGCGGAGGACTGGATGCGGATGTCACCGAAATCGATTCCGTCGCGGTGTTGCCATCGGAGCGGTAATCCGCGGTAACACTTCCCGACACAAGCGCCGGTTCCGAGCCGTAGCGAACGTAGAGATCGAGATCGACATTGGCGGTGGTGGAAGCAAGCCTCACGTCGAGGCGCGTCGCGCCCTGTGGGACGTCGATGGTAAAACTGCCTGCCAGAAGGCTGTTCGAACTGACTGGCGCAATGCTGACGTTTCGCGGCGTTCCCGAAGTGAGGGCAACCGTCCCCGCCGGTGGAGTGGTGCTTCCACCGGTTACCGTTGCGGTGACGGTGGCGTTGATGGTGACGCCGGAGGTGAAAACGCCAATGCGCATGTAGTACGTGCCTGCGCGCAGCGGAGGATTGGAAGTGGAGGTCACCGAGATCGATTCCGACGCCGTCGAGCCTTCGGAACTGAAATCGAAAACGACGCTGCCGCCCGATAACGTAGGCTCCGTGCCGTGGCGCAGGTAGAGATCGATATCCACATTGGCCGTGGTGGAGGAAAGCTGTACGTCGAGACGCGTTGCGCCTTGTGGAACTTCGATGGTGAAACCGCCGGACAACAGAGTGCTGCTTGTCACCGGAGAGATGGTGAAGTTTCGCGGCGTTCCGGAGGTGAGCGCAACGGCACCGGCGGATGGCGGCGGGGCGCTGGGCGTAGTCACGGTTGCGGTGAGGGTCGCGTTGATGTTCACGCCGTTCGTGAACACTCCCAAGGCGATGTAATATGTTCCGGCTCGCAACGCCGGACTGCTGGTTGGCGTGATGGTGATCTGTTCGCTCCCAGTTGGGCCGTCCGAGCGGTGATCGGCCACCGCGGTGCCGCTAGTGACGACTACGTCCGTGTTGTAGCGCGCGTAGAGATCGAGATCGACGCCTGGCGTGTTTGTGGTGAGCACGATGTCGAGACGTGTCGCGCCCTGCGGAACCACAATACGATATCCGTTTTCGCCGCTGATCAGCGTGTTGCCGGAAACCGCGGTGAGGGCGACGGCGGCGGGAACGCCGGAAGTCAGATCGTGATTGCCGCCTGGCGCCGGCTGCGGAGGGGCAACGTTGCGCTCCTCCAGAATGTCGCGCAGCAGCGGATAGTAGGACGAGAACCGGCCGTAGTTATCGGCGAACGGGATGATGCGGCAATACTCCTCCGGCGTGTCCGCCTTCGGTCCGTTGCTCAGTGTTCCCGTGAGAACCATCGGCGAGGAAAAAAGTCCGGAGCCGGACGATCCGCCTTCCGTCAGTCCCGAAGAATAGAACACCGAATAGTAGTTGGCTGGCGTGCGTGAGTTGGCGACTCGATTCCCAAAGGCGATTCGCTTGTAATCGCCCGCTGGATGGTGCACCACCGTGAGTGCCGTCCCTTCCGCCACTTCGCGCGCATCCCAACCGGAAAACATCACGCCGCTGGGAACGCTGTCCAGGCGGAGCAGTGTAAAGTCGCCTTGCGAGCGGTCGCCCGTCACCAGCAGCCTGGACCCGGACGTTCTCGGCACGTTGCGCGTCGATGGCGCCGCGCCGTTGCAGGAACCCGTCTGATAGGACCAGAATGCTTGCAGTGTGCGCGCGACGGTGTCGTTATCGATGCAGTGATTCGCCGTCAGAAAGAGCAGCGCGCCCGTGTTATTCCGCGTGTTCAGCAGCGTGCCCGAACACACGTAGCTGCCGCCGCCGCTCTCAAAACTGATGCGCGCCACGGCCTTCGCGGTCTCCGCCCAATCCGCATAGCAGGTCACATCGAGATTGCACGCCGCGGCCGCGCTTCTCTGCCGCTCCGCCTTGAGTTCCACATCGGAATAGAAATGCGAGATCTCATCGATCTCAAACGGCGGGTTGTCGACCGCGATGCCGTTGCCGGGTTGGTATTCGACAACCACTGTTTCGGAGTCAATGGAATCCGACCAGAAGTCTCCATCCGCGTAGGGCCCCATACGTGTGTAAGGACCGGAAATCCGCGACTCGTCTTTGCTGTCGTCGTGGACCCACAAGCGGCCGGGGCCAATGGCGACGTTTGTGAAATGCAAGCGAATCGCCCGCGCCTCGGGCGATTGAATACCAAGCCGCCATACCCGCGTTCCATCGGGAAGGGTGGACCACACGCCTGCCGATTTCGCGACGGGATCGACTTTGCGATGACGGCCGACCACAATCGCTCCTTCTTTGGGAACGATTGCGCCGAGCTCAGTTTGCGAGAGCACTTTCAGTCGATGAACATTGGGTGATGCAAGAGTATGAGAACGGCTTGGCAGGGAGAGCTTGGCGAATCTGCGCGCCTGATCCGAGGCGAAATCGAAATGTTGGCGCGGTCCGGCCGTTTGTGCCATTGCGGAGCCAAACATCATAAAGATGTAGAGAATGAAATTAATGATTGGACCCATTCCCACAGCATAGTCCTTGTTTGTCTTGTTTGCCAGATCAAACTCGCCGGCACATCGCCGTGACCTCGCAACGGGCTGGCACGAGGAGGAACACTGCGGACGCGCTGCGGTTGCTGAGAGCGGCTCGTGGAAACCTTGTTGAATCTGCGGGTAGAATGGAATGCTGATGAAACAATCACTCCAATTGACAGGACTGCTGGCCGTCACCGCCCTATGGACCGGCGTCCCCGCATTCGCCAAGAAAGCCCCCGTGCAGCTGGGCGTCGTCGCCTGCAAAACGCCGCCGCCGTCGCATTGTCCCGACGAGAAGTGCCCTGGCGAAATGGTGGTGGAGCAAGGCAACGCGGTGGAGCCAAAAACGGGGCGCAAGTTCTTCCTTGATTATCCCTGCGATTTGAAGAAGGGTGAAAAGGTCACGTTCATTCTCAGTCTGCACGGCGGCGGTTCGTACGGCAACTGGCAGCGGCACTATTTCCCAATCCTGGACTATGCGAAGAAGTATCGTCTGGTGATTGCCACCCCGAATGCGCCACCACGAGTATGGGCGCAGGTGGACGACGAGTATTTGCAGAACATCGTCAACCTGGTTTATACGCAATTGGGCAAGCAGAATATCAAGGCGTTTTGGTTGGTTGGCCATTCGCAAGGCGGCATGACATCGAACCGGATTGTGCGAACGGACTTCTTTAAGGAGAAGGTGACCGGATGGCTGAGCCTTTCTGGAGGCCGTCTCGGCGGCAGCCCGGGGCGGGGAAGTTTTACCAATCTCGCGCCGCGCGCGCAAGCCCCAACTCCGGGCGCCGGACAACCCCCCGCAGCGGGACTTGCGGCTGCTGCTGCGGCTTTGCGGGAACCTCCGGCCAACGATTTCTCATTCATCTTCACCACCGGCCAATTCGAAATGGATGAGAAGGGCCTGCCCGAGAGCTCTACGTGGGCAGCCAGGTATGGATGTGGTCCGCGCGTTCGAAAGGCCGATACCGCCGACACCAAAGCCGGTTACGTCTACGATTCGACGCGGCAGAATCCCGGCTCCGACGCGTGGGGACGACTGCCTCGCCCAGGCGCCGCGCAAGTGTTCGTGTACCCGAGCTGCAAAGGCGGCCGCGTCGTCGCCGACGTCGTGCGCATGAACAAGGGTCACACGGAGGGCCTGGAACCTCACGTCTCCGAGCAACTGATTCAATTGATGCTGTCGGCGAAGAAGTGAGCTTAGAATAGAATCGATGGCCCGCATACTGATCGTCGACGACGAAATCGCCCTATTGAAGCTGCTGGAAACCTATCTCTTGCGCCAAGGGCACACGGTTGTGAGTTGCGCCACGGCAACGGAGGGGCTCGTCGCGATGGATGGCGGCGTTGCGCTCTTCGACGTTGCGGTGCTCGATCATTGGCTGCCCGACATGAGCGGCATAGATTTGATTCGCGGAGTAATCGAGCGCCAACCATCGATTCGCATCCTGGTTTCGTCGGGAAGTCTCATGGATATTGAAGGATTGGGACTGCCGGGCGGGATTCACGCGACGTTTTTGCAAAAACCTTACGTCCCGAAAATGCTGGCCGAGACCATCGGCATGCTATTGCGCAATTAGCACCATTGTTCCCTTCAGGTTGGTCATGAAAACCGTTCGGGATCGGGAATGTTGAGATCCGCCATCAAAATCCTTTGAGAAGAATTGCTTCCTACGCGCACTAATTCTCTAGCAGCACTTATGGAAGCCATCAAAGAACCGGCGAACGGGGTCAAAGCACACGCCACCATCGTGGCGGACGGGTCGCCTCTGATCAGTGAGAGCCTGGCGGCCCTGTTTGAGAACTTCGCGGGATGCAGTGTTCTGGGCCATTGCAGCGACGGCAAGGAAGCCCTGGAAATGATGCAGCGGCTGAACCCGGACGTAGCCGTCCTCGATTTGCACCTGACGGGGATGGAGACCAATGAGGTCCTGCGGCAGGCCCAGACCTGCGCGCGGGGAACGCGCGTGATCATCATGGCATCGCGAGGGGATCATAGAACGGTGCTCGATTGCCTGCGCTCCGGGGCCCGGGCTTTTGTCTTGAAATCCGACACAGCGAGGCATATGGAAGAGGCGTTCCGCCTGGTGCTGGAAGGGTCGGTGTACGTATCGCCGCTGGCGAACTGGCAGCCGGCGGCCCTGAAGCCGCCGGGTCCTGGGGACAACCCGATCGCAAGACTGAGTTCGCGGGAGCGGCAGGTGTTTCTGCTTCTCATTGAAGGTGTGCGCGCGCGCGACATTGCGGCGAAACTGGTGCTGAGCCCTAAAACGGTTGACACCTACAGAGCCAGCCTGATGCGCAAGCTGGATATCCGCGATGTCACGGGACTGGTGAAGTTCGCCATCTATCACAAGATCACGCAGGCGGAGGCGTAACTTTCCATGGGCAAGTTCGACCTCACTTTCAAATCGCTGGCCGAAAGCGATCCGCGCGCGATGCTGGAGTTGTTCGGCAACGTTGGGGATGAAAGGATTCTCGATTTGCGGCCGCTGGAACGCGAGTTGAACGTTCCCATCCAGGCGCTGGATCACGCCTATCTGCTGAAGACGCCGGCAGGGGAACGGATTGAGCATTTCGAAGCCCATGCGCGAGGGGAGAATCGGATTGTATTGACGGGAAGGCTGACCAACTACACGATGGCGTCCTGGTTGAAATACAAGTTGCCGGTGTACTGCACCATCGTTTGGATGTCGCCGCGCACCGCGCCGAAGCAGTTCCCAACACTGGTGCGGACGCAGCACGGCGGGCTTGGCGTGACTTTGCAGATCCGTTCCGTGCGCGCGTGGGAACTGCCGGCGGGAAAACTGCTCGCCTCGCCGAGTCCGCACGTATGGC
>JACPVQ010000246.1 GCA_016191645.1 Candidatus Solibacter usitatus | reverse complement strand
GCGGGAGCCTTCAAGAGTGAGCTTACGGCCTCCTTGAAGGAGCATTCCCTCAAGTGTCCGAGAGGTCACTTTTTCATGCGCCCGCCGGGCCTCCGAGAATATCGGAAGAGCCCTTGCTGGTGACGCTGAAGACCGGATAGGTATTCTCGCCCAGGTTGTCGCGTCGAGTGTAAAGTGCGCATCGAGGCGGGAAGAAGGTCGGGCTGGGGTACGGCTGGCACTACTACTGGGATTGATCCGGTACAGGAATTGATCCGAGTTGCCCCCCAGGCCCTGTCACCACGTCCCGGCAACCTTTGACAGTCAGGCCCTCGCTCGTTCCAATCAGAAGCATGCAAGAACCAGCGATCGTGGCCTTCCCCCTGCTACGGCTTCTGTGCCTACTGTGCGTCTTGTGCCTTCTGTGCCCGGGCTCGGTCCCCGGCGCGGATCCGGATCCGCCCGCGCTTCCCGCGCTTCCCGCATTCAAGCCCAATTCGGGTGTGTCCCACCTTTTCTACGCGTTGTTGCAAGTGCTTGCGGATCCACACCCCCGCACAGCGGGGATAAGTTGCAAGTCTGCCGATAGAGGAAGACTGGGGCCGGCGTAACTACTCCGGGGCGGCAGACTTGTCAGCTTCATCCCCGGGGGTGGCGCGCAGAATACATGGGACACTCCCCCAATTCGCCCGACGAGCCCCTCGCTTTTTCGAGCGGAACACTGACCGTGGTGTCGTCTCTCTTCGGCCAAACCTACCAGCGCGATCCACAAATTGGGATCTCATTGTCCCTTCGTCAACCAAAGAGCATCACCCCGAGGCCGGCTTTTCTCGCGATCTCTCCCAATAGCTTGTCAGCCACTCCAAACTGAGCATGTCGCGCTTCGAATCCAGTGGCGAGCTGAAAGGAATCGAGTGTTCGGAGGCCCTCCGGACCATACTTCTCTAATAACACGAGGGCGCGCTGGGAAAGCGTCTCGCTGTACGGCACGACCCTCACGCATGATGCGAGGAGCGCCCGAAGCTCCGCCTGCAACGCGAGAACTTGCTCCTGAGAAAGCTCCCCAGTCCTCTGCCGCCTCGCAATAGCCGAGAAGAACTCGTGGGGCGTAAGCCAGCCAACATGCACGTCGGCGTCTTCCTCCACGGCTTTTTCGACCGCATCGGACCCAGGCTCATGGACGAAGAGCTTGACCAGGGCACTGGTGTCCAGGTACAGAGCCATCAGTCCTCGGAGTGTCTTTCCTCGAGGACGGCATCAGATAAGCGGATGCTCTTGCCATCAGTCTTGCCGCGCAAGTCGCGGAGACGCTTCAAGCTCTCGATCACGGCCTGCCGGGAGGCTGCCCCTTG
>JACPVQ010000245.1 GCA_016191645.1 Candidatus Solibacter usitatus | reverse complement strand
TGGGCGGAGGCAGCTGTGAGAACAGAACACCAATCGATACCAGCCAGATTGGGAACCTCATAGGAACCATAACGTCACCGCTTAGGATAAGTTTACCTTTCTTGCAGCTACAATGAAGAAACTTGGGCATGGAGAATCGCGAATTTGCGCAATTGCTGTGGGAAACCGCCGACCTGATGGAAATCGCCGGCGAAGACGGGTTTCGCATTCGCAGCTATCGCAACGGAGCATCGGCGATTGAAGGTCTGCCCGAGCGTATCGAAGACATTCTGAAAAACCCCGCGCGCACCGTGACAGAAGTGTCCGGCATCGGCAAGGGACTGGCGTTTGTTCTCAAAGAGATTTCCGAACGCGGCTCGTTTGAGCGGCGCGATGAGATGTTGGAAAGATATCCGCCCACGGCGCTGGAACTGCTGCGAATTCAAGGACTGGGACCGAAGAGCATCGGGCTGATCTGGAATCATTTCCGCGTCTCCACCATTGATGGCCTGGAACGGTTGTGCCGTGAGCACAAACTGCAGACGCTGCCGCGCATGGGCGGCAAGCTGGAAGAGAAGGTATTGCGCTCCATTGCACAATACCGCCAGCGCGCCGGACGTTTTCTATTGAGCTTCGCCGAACAGACAGCGCACGAGTTGACAGCGCATTTTCAGGAAATTGCCGGGGTAGAGAAAGTGACCGCGGCGGGAAGCCTGCGCCGCGGGAAGGAAACCGTTGGCGATGTCGACTTGCTGGTCACCGGTGATGGAACCGATGCTGTCTTGGATGCGTTCGTCAAGCATCCGAAGGTAACTGAAATCCTGGTGCGAGGCGAAAACAAGGCGAGCGCAAAGATCGGCTTGGAAGGCTTGCAGGTGGACGTGCGCGCGTTGCCCCGCGAAAGCTACGGAGCGGCCTTGCAGTATTTCACCGGGTCGAAGGAGCACAACGTTACGCTGCGCAGCCGGGCCTTGAAGCTGGGGCTGACGTTGAACGAGTACGGACTTTTCCGCGTGAGCGACAACTCGCGCGTCGCCGGCGAGACGGAAGAAGAGATCTATGCCGCGCTGGGGCTCGATTGGATTCCGCCGGAGTTGCGCGAGAATCAGGGCGAAATCGATGCCGCGGCGGAGCATCGCATACCGGTTTTGATTGAGGCATCGCAGATTCGCGGCGATCTGCACATGCACACCACCGAAACGGACGGCCGCGCGTCTTTGGAAGAGATGGCGGAATCGGCACGCGCGCTTGGATATGAGTACATCGCCATCACGGACCATTCGAAAGCGCTCGCCATGGCGAATGGATTGGATGAGACGCGCGCTGTGGCATTCGCCGCGCAGGTGCGCGAAATCAACCGCCGGGAAATCGGAATCCACATTTTTTCCGGACTCGAGTGCGACATCAAACGCGATGGCGTTATGGATCTGGCGCACGATGCGCTCGCCGAACTCGATTTCGTCGTGGCCAGCGTTCACAGCCACATGAACCTGGAATCCGCCGAGATGACGGACCGGCTGCTGGCTGCCTTGGAATGCCCGCATGTGCGTGCCTTAGGACATCCCACCGGCCGCGTGCTGCTGCATCGCGAAGGCTTTTCTTTTGATTTCGACGCCGTTGCCAAGGCGGCAAAACGGCGCGGCGTTTTTCTCGAGATCAACGCCAGTCCGGAGCGCCTGGATATTTCCGCGCCGCTGATACGGCAGGCAAAAGCGCTCGGTCTGCGATTCGTAATTTCCACCGACGCTCATCACCCGAAGCACCTTCTCAACATGCATTACGGAGTATCCATGGCCCGGCGCGGCTGGCTCTCCTCCGACGATGTGATCAATACCTCTTCCCTCCAGCAGATGCAGCAGATTCTCGCCAACAAGCAGGCTTCATGAAACCATTTCTTTCCTTGATTCTTTTTTTCACTTCGCTCGCCGCGGCAGACTTGAATATTCCATTTGAGAAATACACGTTGCCCAATGGGCTCCGCGTGATTCTTTCCCCGGACAACACCGCGCCCGTAGTTACGGTGTACGTGATCTACGGAGTAGGTGCGCGATCTGAGGAGAAAGGCCGCACGGGGTTCGCGCATCTCTTCGAACACATGATGTTTCAGGGATCGGCGCATGCGCCCAAGGGAACGCACTTCCAGGCCATCGAATCCAATGGTGGCACGCTGAATGGCAGCACTCATCCCGATTACACGGACTACTTCGAGATTCTCCCGGCAAACAAACTTGCGGTGGCGCTATGGCTGGAATCCGATCGCATGCGGTCTTTGGCCATCACCAAGGAAAACCTCGATAACCAAACGGAAGCGGTCAAGCAGGAGCGGCGGCTGAGTTTCGACAATCAGCCCTACGCAACCGCCGTGTCCGACGTTTTCCCCGCGCTGGCGTACAAGAACTGGTCGAGCGCGCATTCCATCATAGGATCCTTTGAAGACCTGAACGCCGCCGGGGTCAATGATGTTTCGCGTTTCTTCCGCACGCACTATGCTCCCAACAACGCTGTGCTTTCCATCGCCGGTGACATTCGCAAAGAGGAAGTCAGGAAGCTGATTGAGGCCTACTTTGGCGATATTCCACGTCAGGAGCGTGCGAAGTCTCCCGACCTGACCGAACCCGAGCGCAAGAACGCGGAATGGCAGACCTACAAAGATCCGCTGGCTCGCGTGCCGCTGGTGATGATTGCCTATCCCGGCCCCAAGCGGCGGTCGCCCGATTACTACGCGATCACGATGCTCGATGTCGTCTTCACGACAGGCGATTCTTCGCGCCTGTATCAAAGCATGGTGAAGGAGAAGAAGTCCGCACTGGCTGTTGAGGGACAATTGGGCGGTCCCTTCGGCGGAGTAACGGACTACAAAGATCCCGGGCTGTACACCTTCAATCTCACGTACAATCCGTCATTGCAAGCGCGGCAAGTGGTGGAGCAATTCGAACAGGAGATTGCACGAATGCAGACGCAGCCTCCAAGCGCGAAAGAGATGGAGCGGGCGCGCGCCACCATGCGGTCTTTCCGCGTGCGTAGTCTTCAATCGACGATGACGCGCGCGCAACTCCTGGCGCAGTACGAACTGCTGGATGGCAAGCCGGAACTGCTGAATTCCGAGTTGGAACAGTTTCTTGCCGTGACGCCGCGGCAAATACAGGAAGCGGCCAAAAAATATCTTGTGAAGTCGAAGCAATGCGCTTTAGAAATTATTCCGGCGGCTCCTGCGGAGGCAAAGCAATGAAATCGTTCCTGGCTATTCTCTTTCTTGCATCCGCCCTGAAGGCCCAGACCGTGGACCGTACAAAAATGCCGGATACCGCGCCCCTGGCGCCGTTTAAGCTGCCGGTGATTCGCGAGTCAAAGCTGCCGAATGGTCTTACCGTGTTGCTGGTTCGCGACAATCGGATTCCACTGGTAACGTTCCGCCTGTTGTTCGCGGGCGGCGGCCGGTTGGACCCGGCATCACAGCCGGGACTTGCGGAGACGGTGGCGTCGTTGTTGAAAGAGGGCACGGCGAAACGGTCTTCCCGGCAGTTCGCCGAAGATCTGGCAGCTATCGGCGGATCGCTGGACGCCGATTCGGGAACCGACGCTCTTTCCGTCTTCGGTACGGTGCTCTCCGAATATACGTCGCAGTTTCTGGACCTGTCGGCGGATGTAGTGCGCAATGCACTGTTTCCGCAGGACGAGATCGATCTTCGCAAGGAGAACCGTGTGCAGGAACTGGCGCTGCAACGATCGCAATCGGCTACCCTTGCCGATGAGAAGTTGCATCGGGTCATTTTCGGGAATCACCCCTACGCGCGCACCTTGCCAACGCCGCAATCGATCGGCTCGATAGAACGGAAAGACCTGATTGCGTATCGAGATCGCTATCTGACACCGGGGAACGCTGTGCTGGTTTTGGTGGGCGACCTGGTTTCGGAACCCGTATTACTGTCTTGGATTCGAGCCGGATTCGGCTCGTGGCCTCAAAAACCGGTGCCGCCTTTGCCCGGAGGCTCGCTTCCAAAACCCGCGAGGTCCATCACGTTGATCGACCGGCCGGGCTCGGCGCAAATCGACATTCATCTGGGACGGCACACCGTGAAGCGGCTCGATCCCGATTATTTTCCCTTAGTGGTTGCGAGCACGATTCTCGGTGGCGGCGCGAGTTCCCGGCTGTTTGTGAATATTCGGGAGAAGCAGGGCTACGCCTACGACGCGAGCGCGCATCATATGGGCTATCGCGATACCAGCCTGTTTAATGTGAGTACGCAAGTGCGCGACGAGGTGTTGGAGCCCGCTCTGCACGCATTGTCCGCCGAGTTGGACCGCATGGGCAAGGAGCCCGTAAGCGCGCAAGAACTGTCGAACATGAAGAACTACCTGAACGGAGTGTTCGTGCTCGGACTGGCAAGTCAGGATGGCGTGGCCTCCCAACTCGCGGCGCTCAAAACGAACGGCATCCCGAACAGCTATCTGGAGCAGTACGTAACGAAAATCCGTTCCGTGGAGCCGGACCAGATTCAACGCACGGCGGCGAAATATTTTTCGCGCGACTCAAACGCGGTGGTGATTGTCGGCGATGCGTCGAAGATTCAGAAGACCGTCGAAAAGTTTGGCAAGGTCACCGTGGAGAAAGCGAATTGATGAAGGGTCTCAAGCGCAAGGTTCTTCTGGAAACCCCGATTTTCAGAGTCAGTGACAATCAATTGACCGATCCGGCCGGCAAGAAGATCCGTCGATTGCTGGTAGAGCATGACGGTTCCGCGGTGGTTTTGCCCGTGGATGAAAAAGGGCGCGTCTTCCTTGTCCGGCAGTACCGCTTGCCGGCGGCGGATTATTTGTGGGAGCTTCCGGCCGGTAAGATCGATCCCGGCGAAACCGCGCTCCAGGCTGCTAAGCGGGAGTTGCGAGAGGAGACCGGATTTCGGGCCAAGCGCTGGTCGAAGTTGATCACCTTTTATCCAAGCCCGGGGTTCCAGCAGGAGTGGATGACGATATTCCTGGCGCAGGATCTTCGTCAGGGAGAGCGAATCTATATCGAAGATGAGGATCTGGAGGGGAAGTGGTTTTCCTCCGCCACGGTGGAACGTATGATTCGAAATAGTCGCATCGTGGACGCCAAAACAATCATCGGATACAGCATGTGGAAATACTTCCGCAAGGCATCAAGGTAGGCTTGGCCGATACCTGCGGTTGCGAGGAGGCGTCTCGACTAGGTATGATTTGGAAGTTCGCAGTCCATTTGGAGGATTCATGTCCATTGAAGCAAAGGTGAAGCAGATCATCGTCGAGCAGTTAGGCGTTGATGAGGCGCAAGTCGATAACACGGCTAGCTTTATCGACGATCTCGGCGCCGATTCGCTGGACATCGTCGAGTTGGTGATGGCTTTTGAAGAGGCCTTTAATATCGACATCCCGGATGAGGACACCGAAAAAATCCCTACGGTGAAGGACGCCATCGACTACATCGAGGCCAAAACCAAGAAGTAATTTTTGTTGGATCATTCCCGCACGGAAGAGAAGAATCTTGTCTCGAAGAGTAGTAGTAACTGGCGTCGGACTTGTCTCCGCACTGGGGATTGGGACCGAAGAAACATGGCGCAACGTCAAAGCGTCCAAAAGCGGCATCGCCCGTATCACGCAATTCGACGCCACAGCTTTCACTTGCCAAATTGCCGGCGAAGTGAAGAACTTCGACCCACTGTGTTGGATTGACAAAAAAGAAGTCAAGAAGATGGGCCGTTTCATCCAGGTGGGGATTGCCGCCTCCGAATTCGCCATGGAAGCGGCCGGCCTGAAGGTGAAGCCGGAAGATGCCGAGATGACAGGCGTTTATATCGGCAGCGGCATTGGCGGATTCGAAGTCATCGAGCGCGAGCACAAGACGTTACTGGAGCGTGGGCCCAGCCGCATCAGCCCGTTCTTCATTCCCGCAACCATCGTGAATCTTGCTTCCGGCCAGGTGTCGATGCGCACCGGCGCGAAGGGGCCGAATTCCGCCACGGCCACGGCCTGCACAACCAGCGCGCATGCCATCGGCGATTCGTACAAAATTATTGAACGCGGCGATGCCGACGTGATGATTTGCGGCGGCGCGGAAGCGTGTGTCACGCCCATGGGCATCGGTGGATTCGCGGCGATGCGCGCGCTTTCCACGCGTAACGACGATCCGGAACGGGCGTCGCGGCCCTGGGATAAGCATCGCAACGGATTCGTGGTCGGGGAAGGCGCGGGCATTCTCATTCTGGAAGAGTTGGGGTATGCGATTCGCCGCGGTGCTCCCATCATGGCGGAGATTGTCGGCTACGGAATGAGCGCGGATGCCTATCACATGACTTCTCCGTCTGAGGATGGGGAAGGGGCGTTCCGCGTGATGCGAAACGCCTTGCGCGACGCCAAACTCGACCCATCCACCATCGATTACATCAACGCTCATGGCACGTCCACTGAACTCGGCGACAAGATCGAAACCGTGGCCGTAAAGCGCGCCTTCGGCGATCATGCCTACAAGCTCAGCGTGAGTTCGACAAAGTCGATGACCGGTCATCTGCTGGGTGGCGCGGGCGGTCTGGAAGCAGGGATTACGGTGCTGGCGATTCGCGATCAGATCGCGCCGCCCACCATCAACCTCAACGAGCCGGATGAGGGCTGCGATCTCGACTACGTTCCCCATCAGGCGCGGCCTTTGCGCATCGACCACGCGCTGACCAATTCCTTCGGGTTCGGCGGCACCAACGGCTGCCTCATTTTCAAGCGTTACGCTGAATAAAAGTCAACAAAACCGCGCGGCAATTCTTGGCCGTCCGCGGCAGGAGTTTCCATGAAGATAGTAGTGGCCATCAAACAGGTGCCGGCCCGCGATTCCTCCCTGAAGGTAACCGCGGATAGCCGGTGGGTGCAGGATGCCGACCTTTCCTTCGAAATTAATGAACCCGACGCATATGCGCTGGAGGAGGCCTTGCAACTGAAGGAGAAGCATGGCGGCGAAGTCGTCGTGCTTTGCCTGGGACCGGCACGCGCGGGACAAACCATTCGCGAAGCGCTGGCGAAAGGCGCGGACCGGGCCATCCACATTGAAGAAGAGAATTTCATCGCACTGGACACTTTAGCGATGGCGCGTTTGATGGCGAAAGCGTTGCCCGACGAGAGCCCGGATCTGATTCTTACGGGCTTGCAATCGGATGATCTTGGATATGGACAGACCGGCGTCGTTCTGGCCGAACTGATGAACTATGCGCATTCCACCATCATCATGCAGGTGGAAAAAACGGACGCAGGAATCCGCGTGAAACGTGAATTGGAAGACGGCTGGTTTCAAATGATCGATCTTCCCCTGCCGGCAATTCTCACCATTCAATCGGGCATCAACAAGCTGCGCTACGCGACGCTGATGGGAATCAAAAAAGCAAAGTCGAAGGAGATCAGGCGTCTCACGACGGATGAGTTGGGAGGCACGCCCCCCGCGGTGGCTCATGTGGACAGAATCTACGTTCCCAAGAAATCGAAAAAGACGGAGATTCTTGAAGGGCCTGCCAAGGAAGTGGCGGCGAAACTTGTG
>JACPVQ010000215.1 GCA_016191645.1 Candidatus Solibacter usitatus | reverse complement strand
GCTTTGGGTGCCGCGCTCGCCCATGGCGATGCCGATATCGGCGGTCTGCAGAGCCGGCACGTCGTTCACAAATCGTTCTGGGTGAAGCCCGCCGATCAAAGCAAAGCCAAATTGGGCCCGTCCACCGTTCACGGAATTGCCTGGGGCGGAGAGAACAGAATCACGCGTGTCGAAGTCTCGGAGGACGGCGGAGCGAAATGGCGCGATGCCGTGCTCGCTTCGCAAAACTTCAATTTCGCCTGGCGGCAGTTCCAGTTCCGCTGGACGCCTTCCAAGCCGGGCTATTACACGCTTTGCTGCCGCGCCACCGATTCCGCGGGACGCACGCAGCCCATCGAGCCGCCGTGGAATCCTTCCGGCTACCTGTGGAACGCAATCGATCGTTTGGGCATTCTAGTGGAGGCATAAGAACAATGAAACCCATTCTTCTTTTTCTTGTAACTCTGTTGCCGGCTTTGGCCGCCGACCCGGCTGTTCTCGAACGCGGCCGCGCCGAAGAGAAACGCTGCGTTGGATGTCACGGATTGCGCATCGTTCAAGTGCAGCGCATCTCCCGCGGCGCGTGGGATCGCGAGCTGACGAAGATGACCGGTTGGGGTTCCGTGATCAAAGATCGCGACGCGCTTCTCGAATACCTGGTGGCCAGCTACGGCGACGACAAACCGCTCGCTCCTCTGGCTCGTTCTGAAAACGGCGCGAACAAGTAGTTTTCGCAGATGGCCGTTTCCACACTTGCCGCAACGGCACGCACCGGGATCATCGACCTGCGCCAAGTCACCGGCGATGATTTGCAGCCCCTGCTGGCCGAAGAAGAAAACGAATGGCGCACCCTTCTCGATTGGGATTTCCGCGCCTCCGCCGATCTGGTCGTGCGATTCGTCAACCTGCAATCGCTAGGCGGATTTGCGTTGGCCTTGGATGGAGAGATCGCCGGCTACAGTTATTACATCGCCGAGGAAAGTAAAGGACTCATCGGCGATGTGTATGTCGCCGCCCGCCACCGCTCCGTCGCGCTGGAAAACGAACTGCTGGAGGCAACGCTGTGTACTCTCGTTGGAAAGGAGCGCGCCCGCCGCGTCGAATCGCAACTGATGATGTTGAGCCGGCCGCTGCAACGCGCCATGCCGCGCCAAGAAAAGATGCGCACCTTTAGACGGTCTTTCCTGGCGCTCAGCGGCGATCCGATTCCGTACGCGCCCGGTATCGCCGCCGGCAGAGTCTACCTGGAACCCTGGCGCGACGAGTTTCAACCGGAGGCTGCCAGACTCATTACGATCGCCTACCAGGGACACATCGACACAAACATTAATGACCAGTATTCCTCCGTAGACGGATGCCGGCGATTCCTCCTCAACCTGATTCTCTATCCCGGTTGTGGACGTTTCCATCAGTCGGGCTCGTTCCTCGCCTTCGACCAGGACACCGGCCAGCCCTGCGGATTGATTCTCAGCAGCATCGTCGGGGAAGACGTCGCTCATGTCACGCAAGTCTGCCTGCTTCCGGACCGCAAGGGCTGCGGCTTCGGTTACGAGATGATGCGCCGCGCCATTGCCCAGTTGTATGAATACGGTTGCCGCAAGATCACGCTGGCCGTCACCTCCTCCAACGCGGACGCGCTGCGCCTGTACCATCGCATGGGCTTCCACGTGCAGCGCGAATTCGCCGCCCACGTCTGGGAGGGCCTGTAAATTGCTGTACTATTAGACTCTGAAATCTTCCCAGGCTGCAAAGATTTTCTTTGGTTGCGGCTGTGTTGCTGTGTGGGGCAGATCTCCAGATCTGCGGCGGGATCTCCAGATCCCGCATGGCCTCGCAAGAGGCCATCGGTCGCGCAGCGGCCGCGGTGGATAGATCTTCGACCGTGCGAGGCGATCTCCAGATCTCTATTGAGAGTCCGGTAAGATCTCAGCAAGTATGCGTGCTTCGCTCGCAAGATGACGCCGCGGTAAGACTTAGCCCAGAGTAGAATCAGGAGGGAGTCTTCTTCATGAATCAACAACTGCCCCGCCGCGGCGTCCTTGCCGGAGCGGCCTTCAGCGCGCTCTCCTATCAGCGAATTCTCGGCGCGAATGACCGCGTCGGCGTCGGCCTCATCGGCTGCGGCTCACGCGGCATTCGCGCACTGTTGAAGGACGCACTGGAGTTCCGCGAGCAGGCCAACGTTCATTTTCCCGCCGTCTGCGACATCTGGAGACAGCACCGGGAAGAAGCCGCCGCGGAGATCAAGACGAAGGCCTCGGGCGATGCCAAACAGCTCGGCGCGTACCGTGAACTGCTCGCCATGAAGGAGATCGACGCCGTCATCATCGCCACTCCCGATCATCAGCACGCCACCATGCTGACCGACGCCGTCCGTGCCGGCAAGGATGCCTATTGCGAGAAACCGCTGGCGATGGAGATGAAAGAGCTGCTGCTGTGCGTCGACACCGTGCGCAAATCCGATCGCGTGGTGCAGATGGGCACGCAAGTGCGCAGCCTCCCCAGTTCCATGGCTGCCCGCAAGTTCGTCACCGCGGGCGGAATGGGCAAGGTCTTCAAAATCGAGCAGGAGCGCAACTCCGTGAAACCGTACTGGTTCAACTATGGCGAGCGCACGCTCCAGCCCGACGATACCAACTGGAAGGCCTTCCTGTTCAATCGCAAGGACCGGCCGTGGGATGCCAAACAGCACGCCGGATGGTTCGGCTACCGCGAATTCTCGCGCGGTCCGCATTCCAACCTGATGGTCCACTTCATCGATCTCGTGCATCACATCACCGGCGTTACCATGCCGAAGCGCTGCGTTACGCTCGGCGGATCGTTTCGCTACAAGGATGAGTACACGGCTCCCGATTCCGTGGAAACCATTCTGGAGTACGACGGCTTTCTGGTTCGCTACTCCAGCGCCTTCGGCACATCGGCCGGGAACTACTTGAAATTCTTCGGCACAAAAGCGACGCTCGACGCCTCCAATTGGAACGGAAAACCCTTTGTGCTCGAAACAAGAGGCGCGGAAGAACCGCTGCCCGCGGGCGCATCGATTCCGGAAATGGAGAGCGACAACCATATGCTGAACTGGCTCAAATGCCTGCGCAGCCGGCAGCAGCCCAACGCGCCCATCGATTCCGGCTACAGCCATTCCGTCGCCGTCATTCTCTCCGACGAAGCTCTCATCCGCGGCCGCCGCGTCGTGTTTGACCCCGTAAAACGCGCCATCCGCGAGGGCTGACATGATTGTCCCAGGCTGCTTCTCATTTTGTGTACTACTACTCTCTGAAACCTTCCCAACCCGCGAAGATTCTCTTTGGTTGCGGCTGTGCTGCTCTGTGGGGCAGATCTCCAGATCTGCTGCGGGATCTCCCGATCCCGCATGGCCTCATCAGTGGCCATCGGCCGTGAAGCGGCCGCCGCGGGCAGCGAACGAGGCTCGCCACGCAGCCGACATTGCGAGACTCCAAAAATGACAGTCGCCGTTTGGATCATCCGTTTCCTGCAGGAGCACGGCGTCCCACACATCGCCGCTCTCTGCGGTCACGGCATCGATCCGCTTTTCGAAGCCGCATCGAAAGCCGGTATGCGTCT
>JACPVQ010000006.1 GCA_016191645.1 Candidatus Solibacter usitatus | reverse complement strand
TACTACGCCAGCGGCGGCTGGCGCGCGACGTGGAAGGGTGAGGGCGGCGGCGTGCTGCTCAACCAGTGCCTGCACCAACTCGACATGCTGCAATGGCTCTGCGGGATGCCCTCGCGCGTGCGCGGCTTCTGCCAGCTTGGACACTTCCACAACATCGAGGTCGAGGACAACGTGACCTGCTACCTCGAATGGGCCAACGGCGCGACCGGAGTGTTCATTTCCTCGACCGGCGAAGCGCCAGGGACGAATCGCTTCGAAATTGTCGGCACGCGCGGCAAGCTCGTGCTGGAGAACAACAAGCTGACCTTCACCCGCAACGACGTGGACATGATCGAGTTCAGCAAGACGGCGAAGAGCGCCTTCGGCAAACCCGAAACTTGGAACTGCGAAATCCCCTTCGCCGATGCCGGCAACTCCCACGGCATCCTGATGCAGAACTTCGTCGATGCCATCCTCGACGGCACGCCGCTCATCGCGCCCGGCGATCACGGCATGGGCTCGGTGGAACTGGCCAACGTGCTTCTTTATTCCTCGCTCATCGACAGCCCGGTGAAGCTCCCGCTCGACGGCGCGGCCTGGGAAGCCAAGCTCAACGAACTGATCGCCAACTCCACGGTGCAAAAGAAGGTCGTGAAGATCGCCAACGACGACTTCACGAAATCATTTCACCGCTGAGTGCCGCTATCCAGCTGCCGCTCAGTTAAAGTGCTTGCCTGATCCTGCGGCCGGGATTACGACAGTCGGCACCGACAAGAACTCAGCACCCAATGCTTCCGAGTTTGCTTTGGTTGCCGTGCTCGGCCGGTTTTGAATCGATGGAGAAAGGCAACCATGTCAGATCAAAATGATCCTTCCAAAAGCGCCGGTCTGTCGCGGCGCGGCTTCCTCAAGGGTATCGGCGTCAGCACGGCGGCGGCCGGAGTTGTCACCGCCATCAAGCCCATCGCCGAGGCCGCGGCCAATGATCCCGGCGTGCGCGGGCCAGGCGAAATGCCGCTCACTCTTCAGGTCAACGGCCAGAACCGGAAGCTCAGTGTCGAGCCGCGCGTGACGTTGCTCGATGCCTTGCGCAACCGGCTCGACATCACCGGGCCCAAAAAAGTTTGCGATCGCGCGACCTGCGGCGCCTGCACCGTGCTGGTGGATGGCAAGCCGGTTTACTCCTGCACCATGCTGGCACTCGAAGCGGAGGGCCGCGCTATCACCACGATTGAAGGCATCGGTGCTCCCGACAAGCTGACCGCGATGCAAAAGGCCTTCATGGAACACGACGCCTCGCAGTGCGGGTTCTGCACGCCGGGATTTGTGACGGCCGCCACAGCCTTCGTACGCGAGCATCCGAATGCGAGCATCGAACAGGTGCGGGCCGGGATGGGTGGAAATTTGTGCCGCTGTGGAACGTATGCCGGCATGTTGCTGGCCGTCTCCGACGCCGCGAAGAAAGGGTGATATGGCAAAAGTAGCATGGCCAGCCGCCGACCAACGTGCGCTTATCGGCAAGCGCATCTCCCGCATCGACGCGCCGCTCAAGACCACGGGTGCGGCGAAATACTCCTACGACATCAACCGGCCCGGCATGTTGTGGGCCAAGGTCGTCACGTCGCCGTATGCGAAGGCAGACTTCGAGGACATCGACACGAGCGCGGCCGAGAAATTGCCCGGCGTGAAAGCGGTGTGGAAGGAAACCGAGACGAAGGCGGCGACTTATGTCGGGCAGATCGTCGCCGCCGTCGCGGCTGAGACGGAGGAGATCGCAACCGAAGCCGCGCGGCTGGTGAGGGTGAAATACACGCCGCAAGAACATCAGGTCGTCGATACCGATCCGGCTTTGTCGAAGGATCGTCCGACGACCAAGGGACCCGCGCCTGAGAAGCAAAAGGAATTCGACGCGGCCTTCGCCGACGGCGACAACGTGATCACGAGCGGCGTTTATGGCCTGCCGGTCATCACGCACTGCTGTCTCGAACCGCACGGACAGGTTTGCGAAGTGAAGGACGGCGAGCTGTACGTCTGGCCCTCGACGCAAAACGTGTCGCGCTACACCGACCGGCTGGGCGATGCCATTGAGATTCCGCAGAACAAGATTCACGTCGATTGCCAGCACATGGGCGGCGGCTTCGGCTC
>JACPVQ010000236.1 GCA_016191645.1 Candidatus Solibacter usitatus | reverse complement strand
GCGGTTGAGCTCAACCGCCGGATGCGGAAAACCGCATGTCCGGTGGTGTGGGAGGGTTACGGGGAGCTAATCCCCGTCACTCCACCCGATTCTGGAGATCTGCCCCACACAAACTCGGAAATCGTGCCTCATACTTCTGCAGCCTCCGGCTCCGATTCCTCGCTCTCGCTATAATCCCCGTATGAATACTCGACCTCGCATTGCCCTTGTAGCCATCCTGTTGTGCCTCCTCGTGATCGTCCAGGCGATCTCCGCCCAGAGCAACGTCACCCCCAGGTTAGGGAAGTACAACATCTATTCCTACGGCGCAACCAACCGGCCGCCGCTTTTTCTGGGCCATGTCGAATTGATGGCCGGGGGAAAGTACCGTGTCTCGCGGACCAGCAAGGGGCCCTATTATGGCGAGGGTGTCTATGAATTCGATGCCGCCTCCAGTGCCATTCAATGGCGCAGCGGTCCGTACGCGACAGCGGAATGGGGAGGAAAGTTCAGGGTCCAGGACGACACCAGGCATCGCATCGAACTACGGCTCAGAACCATCGCCACGAATTCGCAGTAACGATCCGCTACTTTCTCTTCGGCGCGCTGAACGAGCGCTCCACCACATCATGCACGTCAGTGGAAACGCCGTGGTCGCGCCACAGCCAGCGCATCATCTCCGGAAAAACGGTTTGCAGCATCTTCTGGCCATGCCGCTGGATTCCCCACGAATAGTTTACGTCGTACCCTTTTTCACTGAGCGCCTGTTGCATCCTTACGTTTTGATAGAACCAGTCGCGGGTCTGATCATAGTTGCCGTCGGCGCGCAGTGCGCGGTTGTCGTTGCGCCCATCCACCAGAAATACCCGCAGCGGCTTCTTCTCGCTCTTGCGAATGATGTCCGGATAAGCATGTCCGCCGCGAATGTTGGTGAAGCTGCCCACATTGCTGAGCACTTTGCGGAAATGATTGGGACGTTCCCATGCAACGGTGAACGCGGCAATCGCACCGGAACTCGATCCGCCGATTCCGTGCCGCTCGGCATCCTTGGAGATGTTGTATTCCTTGTACAGCGCGGGAAGCAGTTCGTCGACAATCACACGCGCATATTTGTCGTCCAGCGTGTTGTACTCGGTAGGCCGGTTGGTATCGCGATCTCCCCAGTTCTGCGGAGTCGGCTCGGGCTGGTCCGGCCGCCGGCCCGGATTGATGAACACTCCGATCATCACCGGAATCTCGCGGCGGTAGATCAGATTGTCCATCACCACTTGTGCGCGGATATCTCCTTGTGGCGCCATAAACGCCTGCCCATCGTTATAGATCATGAGGCTCGCGGAAACGGCTGGATCGTACTGCGCCGGCACATAAACCCAGTAGGTGTGCTGCGTTCCAGGATAGGCTTGACTCGGCAGTGTGTACGGGCCTTTGAGCTCGCCAACGGGAACGCCCTCCTGCGGAATCGCATCCGGTGCAAGCTTGTAGTGCAGATCGGTGTTGGGTCCTTGGGCCATCGCGGGGCGCTGCCCTTTTTGACCCGCCGCGGGTGGAGGCGTTTGCGAAAACGCCGCGTGCGTAAACAGGAATGTTGTTGCCAAGAGAATTCGTTTCATAGCTTTTGGCGGACACAATAACACATCGCGGCATCAACGGGCCAATCGCATCCGCACTGCACCCTACTGTATGATCTGGATATGCGCGCCGCACTGCTGACACGAGTGATGGGAACGGCACTTGCCGGATGCTTCGCACTGGCTGCGCAGAGCGACGAGTTTTCGAATTCCGTACGGCCTGTTCTGGCCGCGAATTGCGGCCCATGCCACAACCCCGCCAATACGAAAAATCACATTCAGTTTTTGAAGGCGGCGACCTCCCAGGACGTGGAAAAGAATCGCGGGTTGTGGCGCAACGTCGCCGCGCAGATGCGCAATCGCACCATGCCCCCCGCCGATTCCAAGCTCACTGAAGACGATCGCTTGCGCATCTCCACCTGGATCGATGCGCGCCTGCAAAAGACGGCCTGCGACGCCGGAGACTTCGCGGGCGCCGTTGCTGTGAGGCGTCTGAATCGACGCGAGTATCACAACACCATTCGCGATCTGTTGGGCATCGATTTCAATGTCACCGAAGCGTTTCCAGGCGATGGAACGGGCGGTTCCGGCTTCGACACCAATGGCGAAACGCTGTTCCTTCCGCCGCTGTTGCTGGAGCGCTATATGGAAGCAGCGCAGCAAATCGCCGCGCGCGCCATCCTCTCGCCGAAATTGCAGAAGACATACGCCGCGGCGGATTTGACACCCGCAATCGCCGGGCTCACGCGAGTGCTTGCTCCAGGCCAGGAGGTTTCCGCATCGGTTCCCATCTATCTCGATGGCGATTACGACGTTCTTGTGGCCGTGGAAACGCGCGAAGGCATGGGCAAACTGCTGTTGAAGATCGACGGCCTTGCCGCCGCTCCGCTGGCTCCTCCGCAAGCACGCAGGTTTGGCGGGGGTGGAGGGTTCGGACGCCAACCGTCCTATCGCATTCAGGTGCGCCTGGGACGCGGCATGCGCACACTCTCCATCGCCGCGCAAGACAATCCCGTCACGGTTCAAGGGCTCACCGTGGATCAAAAAGTGGATCCGCCTTCGGCTGAAAAACTGGCGCTGCATTACCGGCTTCTTGGCGTCGAACCTGGTGAAGAACCGCTGCAAGCGCGAAAAGCGGCGCAGCAAATCCTGCGCACTTTTCTGCCAAAGGCCTACCGGCGGCCTGTGCAGCAGAGCGATGTCGAGCGTCTGATGCAGCTCTACGACCGTTCCGCCAAGCGCGGCGATCCGTTTGAAGAGCGCATGAAGCTTGTGCTGCAGGCGGTTCTGGTGGGTCCCGATTTCCTGTTCAAAGTGGAGCGCAGGGACAGCAAGCCCGGAATCCATCCCGTTGCCCAACATGAATTGGCGGCGCGGCTGTCCTATTTCCTTTGGTCCACGATGCCCGATGAAGAGTTGAACGCACTGGCTGGGCGCGGCCTTCTGCAGGACCCAACAATCTTGACGGCGCAAGTGGAGCGCATGTTGGACGATCCGCGCGCGCGCACCTTCATGACCACTTTCATCGGGCAGTGGCTGGGTACGCAAGACTTAGGCGGCCGCGTGTTTCCGATGCTCACCGAATTGCAGGCCTACTACAATCCGCCGGTTGCGGCTGATCTGCGTGCCGAACCCGTGCTGCTCTTCGAAAATATCCTCAGCGAAAACGCCAGCCTGCTCGATTTGTTGACGGCGAACTACACGTTTTTGACTCAGCGCATGGTCAAGTACTATCAGCTTGAGGACAAGTTTCCGAACATTCGCGACAACCAGTTTCACAAAGTGCAGTGGCCGGACAACCGGCGCGCCGGAGTGACCGGAATGGCGTCCGTGATGGCGATTACTTCGCACTACCGCCAGACGAGTCCCGTGTTGCGCGGAGCATGGGTGTTGGAGACTCTGCTCGGCACGCCCGTGCCGCCGCCTCCGCCGAATGTGCCGCCGCTGACGCCGGTCAAATGCGATGACAATTGCGTGGAGAAAGCGAAGACCGCCGTCGGCATGCGCCAGAAAATTCTCGATCACCGCGTCAATCCGGCCTGCACCGCTTGTCACAATCTGATGGATCCCATCGGGTTTGCACTGGAGAATTTCGATTGGACCGGACGCTGGCGCGACAAAGAATTCGATGGCTCGGCGATCGACGCGGGCGGTTCCCTTCCATCGGGTGAAAACTTCAACGGTCCACAGGAATTGCGCCAGGTTCTGTTGCAAAAGAAGGACGAGTTCCTGCGGCACTTCACGGCTAAGATGCTGGGCTACGCGCTGGGGCGGACTTTGCAGGATGGCGATAGCTGTACCGTGCAGCGCATGGCCGATGCACTGCGCAAAGAGAATTACCGCGCGCGGACGCTGATTCGTGAAATCGTAACCAGCATTCCGTTCCGCAACAGCCAGGGAGGCGTCGTGACAATGGAAGCCGCCACGCCTCCGCGCAAGAGCACGCGCCCGATGGTGGTCAAGTGAACCGGCACGGATGCAATCGCGCCGTGGAAGTAGTAGTCTGAAACAAGTAATGTCCAAAAAACTCTCTCGCCGGACCATGCTGCGCGGCGCTGGCGTCGCTCTGGGTTTGCCTTGGATGGAGGCGATGGCTCATGCCGCGCCGGCCACCAACAGCGCGATGACATTGTCAGAGCCGCCTCTGCGCATGATGTTTTTTTACTTGCCCAATGGAGTGCGGCCGGACCATTGGACACCCGACGGCGACGGCGAAAGTTACGAAATCACGCCGCACTTGAAACCATTGGAGAGTCTGAAAAACGATTTCCTGCTGCTGGAAAATCTTTGGAATGCGAAGACAGTGGGACGCAATGGACACTGGCCCAAGGTGCCCGCATGGCTTTCCGGCGGCTATGTCGAACGGACCGCCGGCAACGATCTCGATTCCGGCGGCACCACAGTGGATCAACTTGCCGCACAGCACCTTGGCGATCGAACTCCGCTGCCGACTTTGGAGTTGGGGCTCGACAGCATTCGCACCGGCATCGATACGGCGGGCGGCGGCTTCGCGCGCATGTATGGATCGTTCATCTCGTGGCGCGATCCCCATACGCCGGTGCCCAAAGAGATCATTCCGCAACTGGCTTTCGATCGTCTATTCCGCTCGAACAAAGGGCCAGTCACATCCAGCATCAATCCCAACGACCCTGCGCTGCTGACATCGCTGCAGCGTGACGATACCAGCGTGCTCGATCTGGTGATGGAACAAACGAAGGCCTTGCGCAAATCGGGAAGTTCCACCGATCTCGTGCGCCTCGACGAGTATTTCGAATCCGTTCGCTCCGTGGAAAAGCGCATGTCGGCCGCGCTCCGCCCGCAGAAACGTTGGATCAATCAAGGAAAGTTTCCGCTGGAACGGCCAGGTCCGGGCATTCCCGCAAGCCGTCAGGAGCACATGCGCCTGATGATGGACATTCTGGTGCTGGCGATGTGGAGCGACACCACGCGCATCGGAACTTTCATGACGGGCGACGCGCAGACGAACGAAGATTTTTCGTTCATCAAGGGAGTGGGCCGCGGCGGTTTCCATTCCGTGTCTCATCATGCCGATGAGCCCGCGCGGCGCGCCGAATACGAGAAGATCGTGACCTGGCATGTCGAACAGGTGGCCTACTTCCTGAACAAATTGAAGAGCCTCGATGAAGGCGGCACGTCGCTTCTGGACAACTCCATGGTGATGTTCGGGCACGGGATCAAGTGCGGCAATCGTCACCTGGAGGAGAATCTTCCCATCGCGCTGGCAGGGGGCGGGAAGGGAACTCTGCGCCCCGGAAGACGCCTGCGCGCGGAGAAGAAAACACCACTCTGCAATTTGTATCTCGCCATGCTCCATCGCATGGGAATCGCGGAGAAGTCGTTCGGCGATAGCACCGGACCATTGCAAGGCCTTGCCTGACATTACGAGAATCGTCTGTCTGCTCATCTGCGCGGGGTTCGCGTCCGCGCAGACCACGCCTGATTTCGAAGTCGTCGAAGCGGACATCGCGCAAGTTCACAGTGCGATGAAGAGCGGGCAGATCAACTGCCGCGCGCTGGTCCATCTGTACCTCAAACGAATCGACGCTTACGACAAGAACGGTCCCGGCATCAACTCCATTGTGGTTCTGAATCCGGAGGCGGAGAAACGCGCGCAGGAACTTGATCGGCGCTTCGCTCAATCCGGCCTAACAGGTCCGCTGCATTGCGTGCCTGTCATCGTCAAGGACAATTTCGAAACGAAAGGATTGCAGACTGCGAACGGCGCACTTGCCTTCGCCGGTTTTCTTCCCGCCAACGATGCGTTTCAGGTCAAGCGCATTGAGGACGCAGGTGGCATTGTGCTTGCCAAATCGAACATGGCCGAGTGGGCCTTCAGCCCTTACGAGACCGTGAACTCCATTCTGCCGGGCTACACGCGCAATCCGTATTCGCTGCAACGCGTCACCGCAGGATCGAGCGGTGGAACAGCGGCGGCAGTTGCCGCGAGTTTTGGATTGGTGGGGTTGGGCAGCGATACCGGCAACTCCATTCGCGGGCCGTCCTCACACCAGGCGCTGGCCGGCATCCGCTCCACCATGGGGCTTACCAGCCGGGCGGGCGTGTTTCCGCTCAACTTGCTTGCCGACATCGCCGGGCCAATGGCGCGCACGTTGGAAGATGCCGTGCGCGTGCTCCAGGTCATTGCCGGCGAGGATCCCAATGACCAAGTCACCGCCGCCGCCCGCTCTCACTTGCCGCAGGATTATCTGCGCGCTCTCGATCGCAATGGACTCCGCGGCTCGGTCATCGGCGTTCTGCGCCAAGCCTATGAGCGGCCCACCACCGATCCGGAAATCGCGCGCGTGTTTCTGGCGGCTGTCGAAGATCTGCGCCGCGCCGGAGCAACCATTGTCGATCCATCCACCGTGGAAGGGCTCAAATCGATTCAGCGTTCGAAAGAACTCGGCCCGTGCATGGGATTCAAGTACGATTTGAACCGCTACCTCGCTTCTCATGGCGGCAGCGCGCCGCTGAAGAATCTCGCGGAAATCATCAAATCCGGACGCTACCATCCTTCCAACCAGCGGCGTTTGGAAACGGCGGAGCGCGGCGTGGAGAACGGCCCCGCATCGGCGGAATGCCAAGCCGAGCACAACTACAGGCAGCGCGTCCGCGACGCGGTTTTGAAGACAATGGATAAATTGAAACTCGATGCCTTCGTCTACCCGACGTGGAGCAATCCGCCGCGGCTCATCGGCGACCTCAACACGCCGCATGGCGACAACAGCCAGTTCTTCTCGCCCACCACGGGGTTCCCCGCCATCAACGTGCCCATGGGTTACACGCGCGGCGGCACGCTGCCGGTGGGAATGACGTTCTTCGGAAAGGCGTGGTCGGAGGCCGCACTGATCAAACTCGCTTACGCCTACGAGCAGAGCACACGACATCGCCGCCCGCCCGCATCCACTCCGCCGCTGCGCTGAGATGGGAGTGTAGGCTACGATGAAAAGTGTTATCGGTTCTTGAGCGGATCTACAACTGTTCCAAACTCGTGAGGGATTCCTGATGCCCGCTGCCGCACTCGCACTTCCGCCGCTGCTTCGCGAAGGCGACCGTCTCGACACCGCGGAATTCCTGCGCCGTTGGGAAGGAATGCCGCGGCTCAAGCACGCGGAGCTTCTTGATGGAGTCGTCTTTTTTATGCCCTCTCCAGTTAGTGTTCCCCACTCTGATCTCCATGGCGAATTGTATCCATGGTTGTGGCTGTACAAGGATCAGACTCCCGGATGTCATTCCGGCATTGATTGTACATGGGTGATGGGGCCGACTGACGTTCCGCAGCCCGACATGTTTCTGCGCATCCTTCCCGAATACGGGGGGCAGTCGGCCATGAAAGGGCATTACGCCTCCGGCGCGCCGGAACTCGTCGTGGAAATCAGCGGATCGAGCATCTCGCGCGATCTCGGCATCAAGCTCAATCTGTATCGCGCCTCCGGCGTGCGCGAATATCTCACCGTCCAACTCCAACCGCGTGAGATCCTCTGGCGGCAGCTCGCGCGCGGCCGCTACCGTGAGATCAAGCCCGATGACGACGGCCTTCTGCGGTCGCGCATCTTTCCCGGCTTATGGCTCGACCCGGCAGCGGTGTGGAATCCGAAACGCTCCATCCGCGCGGCCGTGGAGAAGGGTATCAAGTCGCCCGAGCACGCCACCTTCGTCCGCCGCCTTGCGGCAAAGCGCGGCAAGTAATCCTATGCGACCAGCAAAAAACCACACCCGCCGCGCCGCCCTCGCGCTGGCCGCCACCGCCGTGCCGGCAATGAGTCAATCGCAAAAAACAATGGGAGGACGAATGGAACTCGGTGCGTTTTCCGTCAGCTTGACCGTCAAGGATTTGCAAGCTTCCAAACAGTTTTACGAGAAGCTCGGCTTCCAGTCCTTCGTCGGAGATTCCAAGAGCTGGCTGGTCATGAAGAACGGCGATTACGCAATCGGCCTCTTTCAAGGCATGTTTGAAAGGAACATTCTCACCTTCAACCCGGGCTGGGACAGTAACGCCAAGAAACTCGCAACGTTCACGGACGTGCGCCAACTGCAGAAGCAGTTGAAGGCGCAGGGAGTGAAGCTGCAAACGGAAGCGGACGAAACCACAACAGGCCCAGCCAGCTTTACCGTGGTGGACCCCGACGGCAACCCGATACTGTTCGACCAGCACGTCTGACTCGAGGTCCTTGTGACGCGCGCGCTCTCAGCGCGCAAACGACAGCCGGAACGCCGCCATCTCCTGGGCGTTGCGTACCAGCATAACGCCTCCGGCCAGCACCGGGTGATTCCACGTCTTTCCTTCGATCCCCGGCAGTCGTGCAATCTCGGTGAATTTGTCCGTGGCCGCGGCTACCAACGCCAGTTCTCCCTGCTCGGACAACAAAAGCAGCAGGTTCTGATCGGGCAGTAGAATCATCTGGCCATAGCCGTAGCGGCCGCCCTTCCATTTGCGCTTGCCGTCTTTCAGGTCGATGCAGGCGAGGATGTTGCCGTCGAAGCCGAAGGCGTGTCCATCGTGAACGACAAAGTCGTTGAAATACGGCTTCAAGCCGGTCGACGTCCAGCGCTCGCGCACGGTCCATCCGCCCGATTCGCGCGCCACGCCGACGCGGCGCGTGCCGCTGGAATCGCTGACGCTCATGAGGATGTCGCCGTCCGCGGTGAAGGCCGGCTGCACGATGGGGTAGCCCTCCCACTTGTGCTCCCAAAGCAGCGTGCCGTCGGACAGCGCCACACCGAACGCGCCGGCTGAATTCAGCATCAGCACTTGCGGCACGCCGTCGATGGTCAACAACTGCGGCGAACTGTAGCTCGCGCCGCCGCGCGGGATGGTCCAGCGGGAAGTGCCGCTCGCCAGGTCGTACGCGGCCAGCCGCCCTGAGGCGGCGGCGATCACGGCGTCGCCGGTCACCAGCGGCGAACCCGAGATGCCCCAATCCGGAATCTTCGCGCCCGTATCGGCCACTGCGTTGCGCGACCACACGACGCTGCCATCGGCGGCGTTGAGCGCGTTCAGGATTCCCGTAGCGCCCAATGTGTACACGCGGCCATTGCTGAACGTAGGCGTCGCGCGCGGACCCGCGCCGGCATTCGATTCCCAGAACCGCGCCGCGTCGCGGTGCGTCCACACCGGTTCGCCCGTGGTCAACCGGTAGCACGTCACCACTTCGTCAGGCCCGCGTTGTTCCTGCGTGTAGAAGTAGTCGCCGTTGACGGCGAAGGACGACCAGCCCGGCCCAACAGGCCGCCGCCACATTGGCGCGGGCGGCGTTGCGGACCAGTCGGTCTTGATGCGCACGCCGAAGAGGATGCCATCGCGGCGCGGTCCGCGTAATCCGTGCCACTCTGCGGTAATGACGGCTGGCACTGCGGCGGGCGGCAACTTCGCCGGCGCGGCAACCGCTGCCGGAACGGGCGCGGGCTGCCTGACGGCTTCGGCGGCCACCAGCTTCTCTTCGGGGGTCTGCGACCACCGCCAGCGCAAGTCGTTCTTGAAATTTCCGTCAAAACCGCCCGTCTGCAAAAGAGTTAATGTCCCACATGCCAGCAGGATCGTCACAACCATCGACGCGCGGCGCAGTCCTTGCGAGAGCCGGCGGCTGGCCATCGCCCATGCCACAAATGCAAGGCTCAACACCGGAAGAGCAAGCACGGGAAACAGCATCCCCATTGCCCCCTTCGCAATCGATTCGTGCAGCAGGCGCGATGTCGCGTACATCGACGCGGCCATCACCGCGATTGCGCCCAGCCGATCGGCCCACGCCGCACGGCTGAGGAACAGCCACCACAACAGAATCGCCACGCCGCAGGCCAGCGACCCAATCACGCCAACATCCGCCGCGGGCACAGCCAGCCGGAACGCCCACTGCAGAATTACGAGCACTACGCCCGGCCATAGCCGCAGCGGTCGATCGGCTTTTGTTTCCGCGGTCTGCACGGATTACTGTGTCATCATCGCCAGCGCTGTTGTTGACCAGCCGGTGGCGGCGGCGGAAATCCACTGATCGTGCCCATACGGGAAATCGCTTTCGAAAAACGGCTGCAGCGGAATCGCCCGGCTGCGGACGAACCAGGAGCCATCGGCGCGCTGCGTGTTCAGCAGGAACCGGCTGGCGCGCGCGCAAGCCGCATCCGAAGCTTTGAGTGCGCCGCTTTCCTGCAGCGCCAACAGCGCCTGGCCTGTGGCGTAGGCGTCGCTGGCAAGTGTTGCAGTCTGCGACCATCCACCGTCGGGCCGCTGCTCCTTGACCAATGCGTTCGCCGCGGACTGAATCGCCTCTTTGCGCGCTCCGGTCCAGCCCAATGCCAGCAATTGGAAGGCACGATCCTGCGTGTCGTGCGGCTGAGCTTTCTCCAACCACGCCGCGGCCGCGCGCACCGATTTTTCGTACTCCGCACGCTGCGATTGGATCGGGTACAGTTGCAATGCGCGCAGCGAGATCGCTGTAACTTGAATCTCGCTCGACTCGATGGGCGGGCGATGGGCCAGCGGCTGCCAGCGCCCATCGGACATCTGCTGGTGTTTCACGAAGTAAGCCATGGCGTCGGTGGCGGCATCGGCGGGGAATTTTTCCGCCGAAAGCCCAAGCAGGAGATAGCTGACAGTGTCCGCATCGCCGGGAATGCCCACGGCCTGAAGCGCGCGCTCTCGCCACGAATCGATGTAGTTGCCGATGGTTTTCACATGACGCCGCGTACTCTCCTCATCGACGCGCACTCCGTGCTTGCGCGCCGCCGCAACCGCTACGGCGGCGAGCGAGTTGTTGTGGCATGACACGCAGCCGGCTTTCTTCAGGAACGTCGCATCGGTGCGTTGCAGCAGAGGAACGCTGCGCTCCAGCGCGGCGCGGATCGACATGGCCGGCTTCGCTTCCATGGCCGAAGGCGGCGGCATCGTTCCCGGCTTCGCGCCCGATTTCAGCAGCAGATCCACTACCGGCGTCTGCCCATGCCGCCGCGCGACATCCAGCGCAGTCTGTCCATCGGGTGCTTTGTCATTCACATCCGCGCCCTTCTCGATCAGCGTCCGGATGCTGTCCAGCGGAAAGCCTTCGGAAGCTGCATTGACCAGCAGCAGGCTGCGGCCATCCGGCGCCTTCAGCTTTGCATCCACGCCGCGCTCGACAAATGTTTTGACCGCGAATCCCGGACCAAGCGGCGGAGATACGAAAAACGCCGCCGGTATCAGCACGTTGGGTCCCGCGCCGCCAATGAGTTCCTGCACGCACTTGTCGCAGCGGGCGCGAAATGCGAAGGCAAGTGCTAACGGTCCCGCCGCTTTGCGGTCAGCCCCATGATCCACCAGGAGCCGGAAAATCGGTTCATCGCTGGCGTACATCGCTTCACTTATCGGGGTGACCTCGCCCAACAGGCCGCCCGCCTTCGCCGAGGCGTTGGCGCCCTTCTCCAAGAGCAGCTTCACAACATCCTTGCCGCCGCTGCGCCGCGCGGCGATCATCAACGGCGTCCGCCCGTCGCTGGAGCGCGCATTCACATCCGCGCCGCCCGCCAACAGCAGGCGTGTCTTTTCCAAATCGGTCACGGCCCACATCAGCGCCGTCGCGCCTGCCTCGTTGCGCGCGTTCGGGTCCGCGCCGCTGCGCAACAGCAGACGCACCGCTTCGGCGTCGGAGTAAAGGACCGCGTACATCAGCGCAGTCGATCCGCCCGGCCCTTTGGCCTTAGCAGCTTTTACGTCTTCCCTCAGCAGCTTCTGGAACGCTTGTCTGTCGCCCGCTCGCAACGTCTCCATCAGCCGCGCTGCTTTCGGATCGGGCGGAGGTGGAGGCGTATCGCCCGACACCGCATCAGGCCATTCCGCTCCCTGGTCGATCCACTTCCTGATGATCTCGATATTTTCGGGCGGCATCGACCCCGTGGGCGGCATCGGCATCCCGATGTTGTCTTTGCCGATCAGCCGCAGATAAAGATGACTCGACTGGCTGCTGCCGGGCGCGATCACGGCGATCGTGCCCCCGCGCATCGCGTCGCGACGCCGGTCCAGCCGGAAGTTGTTCATCTGCTGCGTTGGCCCGTGACAGCCGGTGCAGTTCGCTTTCAGAATCGGTTGCACATCCTTTTGGAAATCAACCTTCGCGGTCTGCGCGTTGGCCACTGCGCAGAACGTGGCTGTGGAAAAGAGAACAAGTAGACAACGGATCATTAGGAACAGTCCCTCCTGCAAATTGATTCAGTATACACGGATCAGGGACAATTCCGCGAACGTTTTTCAACCTACCAGCTGCCAAGGCTGAGCGCCACTTGCCATGGAAAAACCATCTCTGTCTTTGAGTTTTCGTTCTGGATCGAGAATAACGTGAAAACGGCTAACAGCCCATGAAAACAGTTCCCGTGTGACTTCATGTATGAACAGAAAGGAATTCCCAATTGGCGGGATCCCGCAAGACGGAATTCGCGATCACAAACAATCAGATTTCGATGGTTACTTAACTTGGAACGGCGTCGCGTAGACAAACGAATCGCCTGCCACCGTGAAGTTGAGGTTATAGTTTCCCGCAGCGAGCCCTTTCGTGCTCAGGTTGAAATTGTAACCACCGGTCGTACCTAACGTGGAATCAAAACGAAAATCGTTGTTCGGATTGGCGCCGCCGGAGTCTTGGACCGGTGCAAGCGTGGAAGTGAGTGTGGTTGTGATGCCAATCGCATGAACCACGAGAGACGAGGAGGACAAGTTATTTCCGGTTCCGCCCAGGATCTGCAGTTTGACGGGCAACGTTGCGCCACCTTGTACCGCTTTGGTGGCATCGTACAGAATGTTGACCTTGTACAGAGCGCCCTGAACTTCGAACGAGCCGATGTCGCAAGCGGTGCGTTGCGGCCGGACGACACCGCGCTGGTCCGTTGAAACCGCTGTCCCGGAGGCATCTGTACAATTCGACAACGGTACCGCGTCGACTGCGGCGCTCGCTGCCAGGAGCGCAACTGTCTGGGTTGGCCCACCATTGTTATTGAGTCCCGCGGGATCGAGCCCGGCAGGTGTGTTGTTCATGTCGCCGGACCCGCTCAGAGAACAAGTGGGATCGTCCGACAGGTTGTGCCCCATCGAAGTTACCGCGCCGACACAATTACCGCCGCCGCCGCTGTTATTCGCGTTCAACACGTTCTTCATCGTGATCGGCGTGCCCGGTGAGTAAATTCCGGCACCGGCGGATGCGTAGTTTCCCCATAAGGTGCTGAAGCTCAGCGTCATGGTGCCGTCATTCCCGATTCCCCCGCCTAAATATCCGGATCTGTTGCCTGCGATTGTGCTATTGGTCACATTCGTCGTGCCGCTGCCGTTGGCGATTCCACCGCCAGAGTCCCTGGCATAATTGCCGGAGATGGTGCTGTTGATAATCGTCACCACGCCGTAGGCGTTCTCGATTCCGCCGCCATAATAATCCGCAGAGTTGCCCGACAAGGTGCTGTTGGCCAACGTTAGCGAGCCCGACGCATTCAGGATTGCGCCCTGAGAGCCGAAATTGCCTGTCGCGACGATACGGTCCAGCGTCAGCGTCCCGCCCCAGTTCAGAATCGCGCCTCCCCAGTATTCGCCGTTTGTGTTTCCGTCCCGAACGGTAACGCCTGAGATTGTCACGGTGACTCCGTCGATGTAGAGGACCCGGGTTTGTCTATTCCCACTGATGGCAAGGCTGGATGCGCCGGGGCCGCTGATCGTCATGTTCTTATTGATGTAAAGCCTGTTGGTCAGCGTGATCGTGCCCGTCACGCCGAAGGTGATCGTGTCACCTGGAGAAGCATTCGCAATTGCATCCCGCAGCGACCCTATCCCGCTATCGTTCGTGTTGATGACAGTAATCGTCGCGCCAAACACAGGCCACACACCAAGACTCGCAAGGATCAGTAAGGCAAACCCCATGCGGCATTTGCCAGTTCCACAACCCAAAACTCGCATTATCCCTCCGTTGCTTTGCTCGAATTTTTCAGACCAAACAAACTGTCGATGTCACCATAAACCCGCCGCGCGGGATGTGAGAATTCTCCAACCCCCGAAGCTAGGCTCGAATCGATCCGTCCACTTTTGAAGGCTCGGCCGATCCACATCCATCGCCCCCGCCGTAACAGATCCTGTCCCGCCTCGCCAACTTCGCCGCTTCCGCCTACAACTCCTCCGGCAGTCGTGACCGCACCGCATGCGTACTACGAAACTCATCAAACCGCCGTCGCAACTGTTTAACATCCTCGCGATCGCGCGCCGATTACGGTGTCACTATGCCAGGACCTCCCGCCCTCGACACACCGTATCAGCCAGGCTCAACCTCTGTCACGCACGCTTGCCGCCGGAAACTCACCTTGTACTAAGTCGGGCAGCACCTTCACTCGATGGTGAATACCGCCGAACCCACCGGCAGGTTGGCGATCAGGATGTTCGTGCGGTACGTACCCACACCGAGGGAACTTGCCGACAAGGAGTAAACGTACTGGCATGCGGCGGTATCAATGCGAAACTCGGCACCGGTATTGGCCGGTGTGGCGAATTGTGACGGGTCGACCGGTCCCGGTGTGCCACCCGAGACTCTGGTCACTGCAAGCTTGGCGGCCGGGAGCTGGCAGGTAGGCACGCCATTGAAGGACAACGCGAACTTCAGTGGAATGGCGCCTCTATTCGCTTTGAACACACTGGTACCCGGGCTTAGCGGGGACTGAACTGCGGCGGCGTAGGACGACTCGACCGCGGCAAATGGCGAGAACGAAGTCACTGTGCCGCAGACGACGTTATTCACCGTATCGAGAGACACCGTCGTGTTGACCCAAAGTCCACTCTCAAGGTGATAGAGCTGGACCGTCGACTCATTGCCAAAAGAGACTCCGGTGTAGTTCAAGCACACCGTCACTGGGCCCGAAAACTTGGCAGTCGTGTTCAATTCGTAGTAGACGGGCGGGTTGCCTAACTTGAAACCAGAGGGCGGCGGCGTCCCCGTCGGGCTGGTCGTCAGGTATGTAGTGCCGGCTGTGGTGACATTGGAGAACGTCAAGCTGAGAGGGGTCGAGCCCGTCGTGGAATCCACGGGCTGTGTCGAAATGCCGGACCCAATGGGCGTTGCACCTGCGGCGGCCTCGACAGAGCCAATGTCGCAGGCCAGAGTCTGAGGGCGGGCGACGCCACGCTGATCCGTTGTGATGGGAACACCGCTAACATCCGTGCAAGACGCTACCGGAATTACGTTCATGACGGGACTGCCGGACAGCGGCAAGTGAGTTTGAGTGGGGCCACCGTTGTTCGCGAGGGAGCCCAGCATGGGATTAATGCCGTTCAGGTCACCGGTGCCCGCAAGTGTGCAGGTGGAGTCGCTCGCCAGGTTATGGCCCAGCGACATTATTGGGAGGTGGGCGGACGTGAACAAGGGCGAGTAACAGTCATCGGACCCGCCATTGGTTGGACTGGCCACGATACTGTTCTTCAGTGTTATTCCTCCGGTCAGATTGAAAATCTGAGCGATGGCGTCGCCCCTCCCATTGGAGTTCCAGTTTTCGAATAGGGTGGTATGTACGATGGTGGTGGTGGCAGCGGCCCAGTTCATGATGCCCCCGCCGCCATAGGCGCTGAAACTCCGGTTCCGCGAAATGGTGCTGTTCACCACCGTCAGTCGATCGTAGTTCATGATGGCGCCTCCGGAACCTGAGGCTTCATTTTCCGTGAACGTACTGTTCTTGATCAGGACCTTACTGAAATCGATCGGATTGCTGCTGACGGCCTTTATCACGAGCCCGCCGCCGTCAGCGCCCTTTCCACCGCGAACGGTGACGCCATCGAGTACCATGTCGCAAGACAGGCAGAACATGATCCGGAAGTCCGGCGTGATGGGATCACTGCTTCTCTGAATGACCGCTCCGTTGCCATTGATGACGATTTTGTCCCTGATGAAGGGAAGGCCGGATGGGCCGTTGTATAAGTCCGGTCCGGCTACCTGGGTCAGAGTATACGTGCCCCCGGGAGCCAGGTTGATGGTGTCCGGGCCGGGATTTGCGTTGGCCGCGTTGATGGCTGCTATCAGACCGGACACGTCGCCGTCAGCGACACTGACGGTGGTGGGGCAGACGAACGTGAACACGGGGCCATATGTCCAGGTGGTCTGCGGAGAATCTTCGAGATAGAATCGAAATGAGCGGCCGCACGACCCGTAAGGGCCGGTGCTCACCGGGACCGTCACGACCTGAGACCCGCTATTCGGGACCACGCCAAACCCCTGGGCGAATGCGTTTGCCGCCACGTCAACCAGGATCACGGCCACATTCGCCGATGGGGGGCCACCAGTCCAGGTGACCGTTACCGGTTGTCCTGCAGGGACTTGGGAACCAGCCGTCGGCGTGATGAGCGTGAAGCCCTGAGCTTGAACCTTAGTGGAACAGAGCGTCAGCAATACGAATCCAACTAACGCAATTGTTCTCGACAGGTTGCTGGCGAAATTGCCGCAGCAGCGTTCCAGGCGGTTGTGAATCCTGGTAGTGGCGCGCATCGCTGTTGTGAGTTGGTGCGCGAACGCGGGTTTAGTCAGCACTCGATGTTTCATCGTCGAGTTCCTTTCTTGGACAAACAAGTACGGACCTCTTGAACAAACAAGTACGGACGTGCGGTTTTCCGAATCCGGCGGTTGAACGCAGCCGGTGGCGTGAAGCTGCTATCAGGGAAATCGGTAGCGGAATGGGAGAGGGCGGCATTCGAGCCAGCCTCGCTGAGCAACCGCCGGGAGAGGCCATCGAACAACGGGATTATTACGGACCGGCTGCTGGCGGATCCCCGGGCAGCGTTTTTATCGACCGTTTTTTCTGACGCCCGCATTTTACCAGTGACCTCTCGGATGGAAGATCCATGAAATGCGAAAACTTGCCGGAAAACAAGTTTCAGTGGCGCGATGTAACCGCTACATCGACGGTTACGGGTCTATTTACAAAGACTTAAGAGGGGAGCTACGGAGACGTTACTGAAGGCGGCCAATCCCGACTTTGCTGCTGAGTTCCGACAAGGTGAGTGCGGCCCGTCCCTTCCCAACACTCAATCCAACGTAGCGGCGGGGCCGTACATGGTAGGTTAGCGGCGTTAGGCTGGGGTTGCTGAAACGGTAGATGGGATGCGCTTCCCCCACCGCTCGCTTCGTCTTTCCGTCCAGTTTCTGCATCGACAAATCGCGGGTGCCCGCGCGTTCCGACAGGAAGTAGACGCTCGTTCCGTCCGGTCCCCAGGCCGGACCGAAATTCGAACTCCGCTGATCCGTTAACTCGGTCCAGGACGTGGGTGGAATGTCAGTCAGGCCCCGAAAGGGCGCCGCCAGGATCTGTGTGCCGTCCGCTCCCTTGTCCAATTCGAAAACCAACCATTTTCCGTCCGGCGAAAAACGCGCTCCCTGGACGGGATGATTGGGATGGCGCAGGATCTCCTGCCGTCTCCCGCTGCTCACGTGCAGCACTGCCAGACGTGCTACCTGGCTTCCCGTTTCATGAAGGATGAACTGCCCGTCCGGTGAGATGGAGGTGGGTGAGCCGCAATTGGCGCAGGTCAATGAGGATTGGCGCGTGGCCAGATCCAGAGAGTGGATCTGTTGCTGCTGGGGAAACGATCCTGCCATGCTTCGAAACACCGCTTTCGAACCTTGCGCATTCAATGACAGGTACTTCATATCGTCAGTCCGCAGGAGTTCTTCCTCGACGCCGGCCCCCAGGTTCTTGCGCCAGAGTTGATAGTTCGGCGGCCGCCATGCGACAAAAACCAGCACACGCCCATCCAGGGAAACTGCCGGGAAAAACTCGTCTCCTCCGTCTTCGGTCAGCCGCTGCGCTGCACCGGACGCCGTTCCCTCCACACTCAACGGAATACCCCAGATGTTGAGGTTCGATTGGGTGGAGACGAACGCAACTTTGGAGTCACGCACATACGGCGTGTCATCGGATTCCAATCCCTCGTGCAGTAACACCGGCTCCGATTGCGGCCGCCAGTCCTGTGGCGACAACCGCAGAGCGTATAGCGCTGTCTTGCCTTGTTTCATGCCGGCGAAGATCAGGTCGTCATTCCAAAACCGGAACGGCGTGAACGGAAGCGCTCGCTGATGCGGATTGATACCCCGTTTCTTGAGAAACGGTAGAATCCCGGTCTTGATACGGGTTGACTTGCTCCCGGCTCCACCCGCATCCACGATCCATAGGTCGTGCTCCATCTCCGGGATGTTGGTCTTTCGTGTTCCGCACAGGATGACGAGGCCATCGCGTGTCCATTGGGGCGTGTGAGCGTCGTCAAAGTCGTTCACTACGGGTTGGGGTTCGCGGTCATGTTGTCCCTGTTTGATACCCGACCAATAGGCACTGCCGAAGCCGGTAACGCGATTCTCCTTCCAGAACACGATTCTGTCTCCCGTTGGAGAAAAGCGTGGGGACCGCCCTTGTGAGGTGATTAGTAGCTCATCCCCGCCGGCTGCGGACAATTGATAGAGTCCTCCTCCATTGCGGCTCGACCAGTATGCCAACCATGCCCCGTCCGAACTGATGTCCAGGTCGAACGCGTCCGATTCCGCAGGTGTCAACGGCTGCGATCCCGAGCCGTCCTGCGACTGCCGCCAGATTCGAAAGCTGCTCCCGCCTCGATTCGATGCAAAATAGAGGTTGGTGGAACCGGGACCCAGCACAGGCGACAGCAACACCTCGTTCGGAATCGAAACGCGTTGTAGGTTTTCCAGCCGTGCCACGCGCTCATTTAGGAACGCTCTTCCAACCATCTCCCGCCCTAACAGTACTAGCGCGAATGCCGCAACTCCGATTGCCCCTAGCCGCGCCCACCGCCACCGCGCGATTATCTTGGGCTTCGACTCAAGAGAAACGCTTTCTGAAACCTCAGCACTACTCCGGCTTCGGAAGGTCGGCACATACGTGCCCACCGGCAGGGCAATTTCGACTACGTCGTCCTCCGTCGCCGCCGCATAGTAGGCCTGCAACCGGTTCCGTAGCCGGGTCGCCTCCACTCGAACCAGCGAATCGATTCTCGGATCAAACGATTCAGGTTTGTCAAATACCTGCGTTCCAATGGAGTACTCCTTTACTGCCTCGGCACCGCCAGACAGCGTCCTTTCCACGAGATAACGAAGGAGTTGCGACGATCGGTTGGCACGCGCAAAGCCGGGGCTCGCCAAGATGCGCTCCAACTGCGACCGAACTATCTCGTGCTTCTCCGATTGGAAATCCAAACGCCAAATCCTTGAAGTAGTATCACACTGCTTGGAGTCTGCTGGGAAGACCCCTCCGTGCCAACATAGCTGAGACACTCCGCCAGCCTTAATTGCTGTATTACTAAATCCGAATTTCTTTGCGCGCGTTCAATATCGCCCGTCCTTTATCCGTAACCTGATACCGGTGCGTGCGCGCGCAAGCCGGATCAGAGGCCTTGAGTGTGCCGCTTTCCTGGCGCGCCACCTGGCCGGTGGCGTAGGCGTCGCAGGCAGGTGCTGCAGTCTGCGCCCATCCACCGTCGGGCCGCTGCCCCTTGACCAATGCGTTCGCGGCGGACTGAGTCGCCTCTTTGCGCGCCGCTGTCCAGCCCGTGCCAACAGTTGGAAGGCCCGATCCTGCGTGTCGCGCGGCTGCGCTTTCTCCAGCCATGCCGCGGCCGCCCGCACCGATTTTTCGTAGGCCTCCCGCTGCGACTTTGATTCCGTACAATTGCAGTGCGCGAAGCGAGATCGCCGTGACTTGGATCTCGCTCGATTCGATGGGCGGGCGATGGGCCAATGACTGCCAGCGGCCATCGGACATCTGCCGTCGTTTCACAAAGTAAGCCATGGCGTCGGTGGCCGCATCGGCGGGGAATTTTTCCGCCGCCAGCCCAAGCAGGAGATAGCTGACAGTGTCCGCATCGCCGGGGATGCCCACTGCCTGCAGCGCGCTCGCGCCAAGCACTCCGTGCTTGCGCGCCGCCGCAACTGCTACGGCGGCAAGCGAGTTGTTGTGGCTGCTGCACATCGCGATCACGCGATCGTGCCCCCGCGCATCGCATCGCGACGCCGTCCCTCCTGTAAATTGGATTCAGGGACGATTCCGCGAACGTTTTTCAACCTACCAAAGCAATCTTCCGGAGAGCGTGATCCGGCGCTGATCGTCGGTCGGCGTGGACGTGATGCGTCCGAAACTCGCGCTCGTCGGGGTGACATTAGGGCTACTGAACACAGGATGATTCAGGGCGTCCTGCGCCTCGGCGCGAATTTGGAACGAAAGGCCCTCGCGCACACGAAAGCTCTTCGAGAGCGAAAGATCCAGGTTGTTCCAGCCAGGCACTCGCACCGACGCCAACCGGGACGGAAACACACGCAGATTGTCGGCCGGCTGCCGAGCCGCGTCGCGCTCGAAACCATCAATGTCGAACCACCGGCTTATGCTTTGCTCCGAAGCATTTAGCGAGATACTCTTGAAGTTACCGTTGAATAGAAGATTGGCATCGAAGTTGACCGGCTGCCGCACCTGGTATTGGTACACTCCCTGCACGGCCCAACCTCCCGCCACGCGCCTCACCAAGGACCGCCCCTCTTTCAGTGGCAGCTCCCACGTGCCGCTGACCACAACCTTATGAGGATAGTCTTCCTGGGAAATGCGGTGCTCCCAACCGGCGTCACCTTGGTTGAGCTTGGTCAGCGCCTCCATCAGCTTCGACCATGTATAGCTGCCTTGAATAGAGAATCCGCGCGCCAGCCGCCGGTCCACTCGAACGTATCCCGCGTGATACCACGCAAAACTCTTCCCCGCCGTTCCCGTAATTCCCACAAAGTGCGGCATCGGCCGCAACAGTTGGCGGCGCGCGATGGTTCTGCTCTGCAGCGTGGTTCCGGCAAACTCGGGCATGCCGAAAAACGGATTCGCCACTTGCGCGCTGAGATTGTTGATCACCGCCTGATCGCGGAATGGCGAGGTACTCAGGTAGCGGTTCGGCACGGGGTTGTACTGCTCTAATCCCTGTTCGCCGATGTTCTTGTTGCCGATGTAGCCCGCCTCCAGCAGAAACCGTCCCCGCAGTTCACGTTGCAGAGAAAAACTCCAGCGTTGCATGTAGCCGTTTTTTCGAGGAACAATCACATCCGAAGTTTGGCCTAGAAACGTACGCAATCCCAGCGCCGCGCCGGAGGGTTCGCGGATTCCGTCCGGAAACGGATTGGAGAGCGATGCGCGGAATGAGAGTCCGTTATCGTTGGAAACCTGCACGGGTGTTGTCGCCGTGAAACCCTGCTGCAGCGGAGCGACCAGCCCGATGAGCGTAAAGTAGATTCCATAACCGGCGCGAAGCACCGTTTTTGCCGACGGCTGAAATGCCACCCCGATCCGCGGCAGGAAGTTATTCGTGTCCGCGTCGTAGATGGAGCGCGGCTCTCCCGCCACTCCCGCAAAGCGAAAACCGCCCTTCGCCTCAAACGACGCCGCGGAGACTTCCGGTATCGGGGCCGTAGCATAGGCGCGTTTCGCCGCCGCTTCCACCGGATTGGGCGAGTCAAAATCGAAGGCGCGGTTCATGCGGTTGTAGCGTTCGGTTTCGGGCACTTCCAACTCGTAGCGGATTCCCGCATTCAGAGTCAGCCGCCGCGTCACTTTCCAATCGTCGTGGAAATAGCCCGCGGCGAATTTCGAGACGATCGAGGTGGGCGATACAATCCGGTTCTGTCCGCTGTTGGGAAGGCCAAGCAGCAGGCCAGCCAGGCTTTGCCCCACCGGTGCAACGGCCGCGCTGCTCAGCGGCCCATTCGTCCATTGCCCCGTGAAGCCGAAGGACGGCATGATGTTGCCGTAGTTGTAATAGTTCTGCAAGTCCGCGCGAAACTCTCCCCCGGCCCGAATGGTGTGCGCCCCGCGCACCCACGTGATGCCGCCGCTTCCCGCATGATTGGTGGCCGCCAGCGTCCACGGAACAATCTGACCGGTTTGCGCGCTGCCCAGACTTGCGTAACCGCTCATATCCATCTGCGGCAGCGATGCCAGGCTTGCGTCGAGTCTGTTTACCAGCGACGAAGGGAAGCCCAGCGACGACGCGTCCAGGCCGCTGCTCGCCGAACGGATGGGGCTGTAGTAACGGAACACCGAATAGCGCACTTCCGCCAGCAGATTGGGCCGGATGACAATCGAATCGTTCAGAGTTGCCGTGTAATTGCCGATCTCCTGCCGTTCGCCGGTCGCCTTGCTGCCCAGCAAATCGGCATCCACGGTAAGCGATGAGCTGCGCAGCAGCGACGCATACAAGCGGTGGTTGGCGCCTTGCGCGTGGTCCACGCGAATCATCTGTGTCCCCGCTTCATCCACTCCCGTTGCCGAGGCGGCATAGTTCGACTGGCCTCTCACTCCAGTGACGTTTGGCAGAGGATAATAGCGCAGAATGTTGCGGGCAACCGGATCGAAGCGGTTCGCTGGAATCAGGTTGCCGGAAAACGGTTGACGAGCGAACAGCGCGCCCGATGCGGCCGTCGTCGCCGGATCGTAAATCTGATAGGCCGCGCCCAGGCTACAAACTGCCATTTCATTTTTTTGAAATTCAATTCAACAAAAAAATAATAATTAAGACGAGTTCTTCCTTTTGTGTGTGATTATAAATAAATTAATTGATCAGTTTGTTT
>JACPVQ010000189.1 GCA_016191645.1 Candidatus Solibacter usitatus | reverse complement strand
GGCTCTCAGAGACTTTTTTGAACTCTCTTGCATTTCCGACAACTGACATGTACTATTCAGGAGAGTCAACCATTGGTCTTCACTGACAGATAATCTCATTTCTTTCATTTTTGCCATAATAAGGGAGCGGTCGGCTGAGTTGAACACTAGCCTGAATTTCTCACGCCTCAACCCAACCGTAGACTAATTTAGAACGTCAAGCGCAAGCCCAGCCGGGCCGTCCGCAGCCCACCGGCGCCTGTGATCGACATAAAGTTCCGGTAGTCCGTCACTTTCCCGGACGAGTCCCGTTGGATTTGTCCGAGCCCTGTATCGGGCTGATTCCACCGCGGGGTGTTGGTGCCGTTCTGCGCCTCGAACCGGAATTCGGTCTGCACGCGTTCGTTGATTTTGAAGGTCTTCGAAATCATCGGATCCACTCGCCAGAATCCGGGCCCATAGAGCCAGTTGCGCCCGGTGGTGCCCGGGCGATAAACCGGATTGGCGGCATTGAAGGACCACAACGGATCAAAGAACGCCGAAGGATCGTAGAACGGCTTTGCCGGACCGCGCTCGTTGTCGACCTTGACCACCGGCCCCACCAGGTCGACGGTCTGAGATCCGCACGACTGGCAACGAAGAGTGTCGCCGCTCGCGGTAATTGTCATCGGAGTTCCGCCATAGGCGCTGAAGATTCCGTTCAAACGCCACCCGCCCAGAATGAAGTCGAGCGGGCCGGAAAGCGCGAACCGTTTTCCTTTGCCAATGGGAAGAGCGTACATCCACGCCATGGTGAGCATGTGGCGGCGGTCGTACCCTGCGGGCGCATAGTTGCGCTTGATCCACGGCTCCCAATTCCATATGGCTAATCCAGCCGTACCATCGTCGTCCGCCATGTTCAACGTCTTCGACCAGGTGTAGGCCCCTTTCAAGAACAAGCCTCGCGAAAAATTCTTGTCGACGCTCACTTGCAGCGAATGATATGACCCGGGTCCGTAGCCGTCCCACATATTCGCGGCGATCGTGCGTCCGTAGAGCTTCGCCAGCGGCAGATCGGCGGAGTTCAAGACTCCGGGCCCGGCGGTATTAATGTTGCGTTGCAGCAGTTGATGCACGGTCTTCGTACCCACGTACCCAACGGAACTCACCATGTCCCACGGCAGTTTCCGCTGTACCGTGAAGTTCCAACTCTGGATGTAGCCGCGGTTGATCATCCCGCCCCAAGGGCTGCGTCCGAAATCGACGCTGGTGGGCAGAGTCACCGTCCCCGATTTCACATCCGGCGTCGGCACGTCCGGGATGCCTTCCGCTAAGGTGTTGAACCATCCATAGGTGGATTCGCGGAACAACGCCCCTTGCGTCCCGGAGTTCCAACTTCCGACAAGTGTGTTCGGATACGGTCCGCGCAAAGGACGCGAAAACGGCATCGGATCGTAGGTGATGCCGTAACCGCTGCGAATTACCCAGTCCGTTCCCACGCGATAGGCAAATCCAACACGCGGCGCGAGCAGCTTCTTGCTGACTTCGATTCCCACATCGCGCGGCACGTTTCCGAGGCCGCCCAAGTAAACGGTATTGGCGTAGGGATCCCAACGTTCGATGCCGCGGTCGCCGCGGTTGATCAGCGGGAAATACTCATATCGCAGGCCAAGCGTGAGGGTCAGGTTGCGCGTCACCTGCCAGCGGTCGCGAACGTACCAGGAGTGTTGCCACTCGCGCGTCTTCATGTCGAAAAACTGAATCGACTTGGAGTAAGAGCCAACCAACCCGAGCAGTCCGGCGGCATAAGAGATCGACCGGTTCTGCCCCGGAATGCGAATCGCTCCGCCGGCCATGGTAATGGTCCCGCGAGGATGGCCAATCTCCGGCTGCCAGTGATTCATCTCGTGACGCCGCGGCTCGAAACCCCAGCGCAACTCGTGCGATCCAAAAATTTTGGTGAAGTTGGTCTGATAGGTGTAGCTGCGATCGTTGCGGAAACAGGGCGCCCATGTCGCTGCAACGCCCCAGCTGTCGAATCCGAAGCCTGTCACCAAAGGCAGTCCTCCATAGCGCGGATCTTTCGCGTACTGGCGGCCGCCGTTGGTTCCCGGAACTCCCCAAACATCCAGGCCGACATTCTTGTCTTGCCCGGGAATTCCCACCGTCTGGTCAAATCGAGAATATCCGAAAACACCATCCATCAACATCGTTGGGCTGAACGTGTACGAATAGCCGAAGGTTGGAATGTTCACGTTCGTATCGCCAAACCCCTCTGTGCCGATGGCGGGACCGCCTAGATTGCCGAACACGTACTGACCGTTCACCGGGGAATCCATCCGGCTCAGCTTGCCCCACACCATCAGGTTTTTGCTGGCCGCCCAATTCACCTTCACGTCGTAATTGTTGCGATTCAACATCAAGGTTCCGCTTGCTCCATAAGTGCCCGAAAGATTGAACGGATCGGTCGGCGCTTTCTGATTCGGCAGCGGCGCACCGCTCTGAATCTTGTCGAAGATGGGGCTGATGCGGTTTCTCGGAATCATGTTGTTGGCAAATGGTTGACGAGTCGCCGGATTGTTGTTCGTCATCGTCGACGGATCGTAAACCAGCGCGTAGTCTTTCCAGTTGCTGAAGTCTCCCACGCGCCAATCGGCCGGTGGCACCGAATAGTTACCGAAAGAGCCGTTACGCTCCCAGGTCTTCTCGAAACTGAAAAAATAGAACAGCTTGTCCTTTTTGATAGGACCGCCGATGGTGCCGCCGCCCTGATTGAAAATCTCCACGGGCTTGCGATAGGTCTGCGACTTTATGAACGCGGAGGAATAAAGATGTTGATCGCTGTGGAACCAGAATCCCGATCCGTGCATTTGATTGGACCCGGATTTCGTTGCCACCGTAATGGCCGCGCCGCCTGCCATGCCCTGCTCGGCATCAAACGATCCTGTTGTGATGTTTACGTTTTCGATGCTCTCCACCGGCTGTACGTACAGCGTATGGTGCGGCAGCCAGATGAAAGTGTTCACCGCGCCGTCCACCAGCGTGTTGTTGTTGTTGCGCGCCGTGCCGTTGATGTTTGTCGTCAGCGCGCGCGCCGGCGTATCCACCACGGCATTTTGAAAATCGGCTGGAGTTGCGCCGGGCACCAGGTTGATGAGGCTCTGATAGTTCCTGTAGTTCGGCAAGGGGAGATTGGTAACGGCGGTTGCCGTGATCTCCGAACGTACGTCGGATTTATCGGTCTGCAACAGCGCCGCGCTACTGGCAACGGTCACCGCCTCCGTCACTCCGCGAAACTCAAGCTTCACATCCATGCGTGTGACGGTGTTGATGGAAACCGTCACCGCGGTGCGCGACCACGGCCGGAATCCGGTTCCTCTCACCTTCATTTCGAGATCGCCTGCCGGAACGTTCAGTAGCGAGAATCTTCCGTCGTCGTCCGACACGATTTCGCGCGACCAGCCGGTGGCCGGATTTTTGACGGCTATCGCGGCCTTAGGCACCACGGCTCCACTGGGATCCGATACCGTCCCCACCAGCGTCCCATAAAGTACCTGCGCCGAGGCCGAAGTCATAACGGTCTCGAACACAAAACACGACAGCAGAAGGAAAGCGATCTTGCTCATTTGCCCTCCAGGAAAGGTTTCGTTCAGACTGCACGATTTTGGAGTGGGTGTCAAGCCTGAGGGGTGGCCTTGCCTGCCGGAGACTTGCCAGAGCAGTGTTTAGAGCGTATCGTTAAGGATAGTCAGGACTTCAAAATGAGCGCAGATAGACTCAAAAGAATCACCGTCGAAGTGGGCAAATGTGGGGGCCGTCCTTGCATTCGCGGCCAGCGCATGCGTGTCAGCGACGTACTTGAACTTCTAGCCAATGGCGCGAGCCATGACGAGATCCTGGCTGACTACGACTTCCTTGAGGGTGAAGACACCTACGCGGCTATTGAGTACGCGGCCCACCAAGCCGACCACTCGGTTCTTCAATCATTGTGAGGTTTCTGGTCGATAACCAGCTGCCCGCGGCACTCGCACGTTTTCTTGCGTCTCGCGGAGTTGATTGTCAGCACGTTCTCGACGTTGACTTGGCCGATGCCTCCGATACCGAAATCTGGGAACACGCCAGCCGCAACGACATCGTTGTCATCAGCAAGGGCGAAGATTTTCTTTACTTGGCAGGCGTACCCGGAGCGAGAGCCCGGCTCATCTGGATTCGTTTGGGAAATAGCCGTACCAAGGCACTCTTGAGCGTCATTGAACTGCTGTGGCCAAGGATCGAGGCCGCATTGAAGGCGGGCGACCAAGTCATCGAAGTCCGTTGAACTGGCAGCAAAGATACGGCCGCTAATTATGGTGCGGATGAGAGGACTTGAACCTCCACTCCCTTGCGAGAACTAGAACCTGAATCTAGCGCGTCTGCCAATTCCGCCACATCCGCACGAGGATGGGAACACTTCCATTGTCCGAAACGAGGACGGAACGTGTCAATTCAATTTGCCCGAAGCTTTCTTTCTTTTGCGGGACTCACGTACCTCAATCAACAATTCCACCACGCGCCGCTCGATCTCCGACGCAGTGGCCTGATACTTCTCTTCCTTCCCGCCCATCGGATCTCTGATCTCCCATTCGCGATGAGACCGGCCCAGTTCCGGCGGAATCGGGTATCCGCTGATGTTCACGACAATGTCGTAAGGAATCTGCGGCAGATCGTGCAAGCCCTTCGGGATGGCATCGCCCAAATCGATGTTGCGATCCAACATCACCTTTCGCGTCAACGGCATGATGTTGACGGCGGGAGCCAATCCGGCGCTGGCGGGAATGAGAACATCCGCGCCATAGTGCCGCGCGAACGCCTCCGCCATCTGGCTGCGGATGGCGTTGCCGATGCAAACAAACAAGACGGACGACTTCTGGCTCATGCCCGCGCCTGGCCCTTCACCTTCTCCAGGAAGTATTGATGAACACGACTGTCCGCGGTAAGTTCCGGATGAAACGTCGCAACCATATGGCGGCCTTCTTCCACCAGTACGGGGTCGCCGTTGTAGCGGATGAGCACGCGTACGCCGGGGCCTGATTTTCTAATGATGGGCGCGCGGATGAAGACGGCTTCCACCGGTTCGTCAAACTGCGCGCCGGGCTCGGGGTGAACCGTCACTACGCGGCTGTCAATCTGCCTGCCGTAGGCGTTCCGTTCGACATCTAAATCCATCATCCCTAGCGACTCCTGCGCCGGAGAACTTACGTGTTTCGCCAGCAGAATCGCTCCCGCGCATGTGCCAAAGATGGGCTTTCGCCGGCCGTAGTCCGCAAGTTTCCCGTCCAGGCCTTCCAGCCGCAGCAGCTTCAGCATGGTTGTGCTTTCGCCGCCCGGCAGCACAAGCGCATCAGTCTCTTCCAGTTCCCGCGCCGTCCGCACCTCCACCGCTTCCGCGCCCACGCGGCGTAAGGCTTCACAATGCGCCGCGAAATCGCCCTGCAGGGCCATCACGCCGATGCGCATTACCAGCCCCGCGTTTGCAACAATTCGCTTTCGGGCAATTTCGCGATATCGATGCCGAACATGCCGATGCCGAGTTCTTCACTCGCTTCCAGAAGCTTTGCCGGATCGTTGAAATAGGTTGCTGCCTTCACAATGGCGCGGGCGCGATTTTCCGGATCGTTGGATTTGAAAATTCCGGAGCCGACGAAAACGGCTTCCGCTCCCAGTTGCATTACCAACGCCGCATCGGCGGGAGTGGCAATGCCGCCGGCGGAAAAATTCGGCACGGGCAGCTTGCCGTGTTCGGCGACCCACTGCACCAACTCCAACGGCGCTTGATGTTTCTTCGATTCGGCGACCAGCTCTTCCTTGCCCAACACCGTGAGCTGCTTCATCTCTTTGACGATGGTGCGAATGTGGCGCACGGCTTCGACAATATTTCCCGACCCGGCCTCGCCCTTGGTGCGAATCATGGCCGCGCCTTCGGCAATGCGGCGCAAGGCCTCGCCCAAATTGCGCGCGCCGCAAACGAAGGGAGTCCGGAAGGCCCGCTTATCAATGTGATGCTCTTCGTCGGCGGGGGTGAGCACTTCACTCTCGTCGATGTAATCCACCTTCAGCGCTTCCAACACCTGAGCTTCCATGAAATGGCCGATGCGAGCCTTCGCCATGACGGGGATGCTCACGGTGGCCATGATCTCGCGGATCTTGCTAATGGGCGCCATGCGCGCCACTCCGCCGTCGCGGCGAATATCGGAGGGGACACGTTCCAGCGCCATCACCGCGCATGCTCCGGCCTTTTCGGCAATGAGGGCTTGTTCGGCGTTGGTCACGTCCATGATCACGCCGCCTTTCAGCATCTCTGCCAGACCGCTCTTCAAACGGAATTGATCGTCTAAGTAGTTCATTGAAAATTACCTTCCAGTGTTAGACAAGGGCGTGCGAAGGTTCCACGGCGCGGGCCCGCCGCAGCCTCTCGCATTCCTCGCGAAATAGTTCTCCCAAAATCGAAATGCCTTTGCGGATCCGCTCCGGTTCCAGGCCAAGAAAAGACAGGCGCAGCGCGCTGGTTTCCGCGCGCGCGACGGCGAAATACTTTCCCGGCAGGTAGTTCACTTGCGCGCGCTCGGCCCGCGGCAGCATCTCGCCGGTATCCACTCCCTCCGGCAATCGCACCCACAGATTGATGCCGCCTTGCGGCCGCGTGAACTTGGTTCCCGCCGGCAAAAACGCGTCGCAGGCATCGACGGCCTCTTGCAGCCGCTTGCGCCCTTCCGTCAAAACCCGCCGGCAATGATTGGCCAGCCGCCCTGATTCGGCAAAACGGAACAGCACCGCTTGTGAAAGTTGGTCGCTGTGCAGGTCGCTCCATTGCTTGGCTTGCTTCAGCCGGTCCACCAGCGGCTTCGGGCCAATCACCCATCCCACGCGCAGCCCAGGAAATGCAACTTTCGAAAAGCTCCCCAGCAGAACGACATCGCCTGTGGCGTCCAGTTGTTTCAGAGACGGAATCGGTTCGCCTTCGTAGCGCAGCGATCCGTAGATATCGTTCTCCACCACGATCATGGAAGCCTCGCGCGCCATGCGCAGCAGTCGCTGCCGCGCCGCAAGGGGCATCGTGGTTCCGGTGGGATTCTGAAAATTCGGCGTGACGATCAACAACCGCGGCCGCTCACGATCCACGACATGCGCCAGCGCGTCCAGATCCAGACCATCGACGCCGACTGGTACGCCGATCAATCGCGATCCCGCTCCGCCGAATACTCCACGTAGCCCTGGATAGACCGGATCTTCCACGACAACAGCGTCGCCGGGCTGAACCAGAACACGCTCCAACAAATCCAAAGCCTGTTGACATCCGCTGGTGATGGCAACATCGTCGGTGACGCGCGCCGCGCCTTCCTGCGCCGCCGATTCCCGCACGAACGCGCGCAGCGGCCCGTAGCCCGCCGGCGAGCCGAGTTGCAAAATGCGAACGGCTTCGCTGCCGCGAATCACTTCCTCACAACACTTACGGAAATCGTCGAGCGGAAACAATTCGCCCGCGGGCCGTGAACTGGCGAAACTGTATCCTTCCTCAGGGAGGGATAGTGAAGGCAGCAACGGTGGGTTGGAACCAACTTCCTCCCACGCGAGGCCGGGCAGGTGAGTATCGGCGCCCGCAACAAAACTGCCGCGTCCGACATGACCCCGCAACAGTCCCTCACTTTCCAGCAATTCATAAGCGGAAGAAACCGTGGCTCGATTCAGGCCCAACAGACCAGCCAATTCACGTGTAGCTGGCAGACGGCCACCCTTGGCGATCTTACCCGATTGGATGTGCATCTTCAGATTTTCAAATAATTGCCGGTAGATGGGCACATCCGAGTGCGAATCGAGTTGGATGGGTGGCAACATTGGCTTGATGTTTGAGTGTACCAAATTGGATGGCCCCAAGCCATCCAATCTCCAGGCGGCCGCGCCCCTTCAATCCTGCCTTCGACCCCTGATACAATTCATACACGCCATGAGATCTCGTCGAATCCTGGTAGTTCTGCCGCTTCTGATTGCGATTATTTCCGGCTCGCTGCACGCCCAGCGTCGAAGAAAGAAGACCGACGAAGAGCTCACGCAGACTCATGAAATTCCGAAAGATCCGCCCGCTGCTGTCATCGCCGACGCGCAGCGCATAGCGTTTCTCGCCGCGCCGCTGTCGTCCAAAGGCCTCCTATCGCAACAGATCCGCGACGGGCTGAAAGCGATCAAAGGGCAGGCTCACGGCGCACCTATCTTGAAAGTTCGCGCGTTTGTCGCGGGAACCGGCGATCTGCGCCGCGTGCACGCCATTGTCAGCGAAGAGTTCACGAACTGGAAACAGCCTCTGCCCGCGGTGACGTCGATTCGCATCGGCGCTCTGCCGCAGGAAGGCGCGCAGGTAGTGTTGGAAGCGGTCACTTCTGACAAAAAGGTTGTCAATCCGCACGGCGTTGCTTTTTTTTCCGGGCAGCAGGTGACCAGCAAAATTCCAATGGAACGTGTCGAGCCGTTATTGCGCGAATCTGTCAGCCGACTGCAACTGGCCATGCGAGGGGTGAAGATAGCACCGGAGAACGCACTCCGCGTGACGTGCTTTACCACTTCCTTGACGGATGCCGGTCAACAACGCACTCACCTCGGAACGGTTTTTCCACGCGCCGCCATCACCCTGGTACAAGCGCTGCGCGGACTCAGCGCCGGACTTGTGGAATGTGAAGCAGTGGCTCGGACCACCACTGCGCCATCGTCGGCGATGACCTTCGCCAATCCCGAAGGGTTGGAACCATCGCCCAACTATTCGCAAGTGGCGTTCGTGAATGCGCCCAAGGTGATCCTTAGCGGCAGCCAACTCGCTTTCCGCGCACAGGACGCCGACGTGCGGCTTGCCTTCGACCGGCTGAAACGGGCTGTGGAGCAGAGCGGCGGATCACTCAATCACACCGCGTTCACCAGCTACTATCCGTTGACGCAATCCACCATCGACAAGATTCGCCAGATCCGGTTCGAATTCCTCGACAAAGCGCATCCCCCCGCTAGCACGATGTTGTTGTTTGAAGGATTGCCTTCTTTGGACGCGAGCTTCGCCGTGGAAGTAGTAGCGCTGCCTTAATTAAGTTAGTTAGGTCCGGTGGCAGTGGGGCAGGTCTCCAGGCCTGCGAGGCGGTCTCCAGACCGCCTCTGCCGGGAGTGATCGGAATCTCCGCGCGGCCGCACAGCGGCCGGAAGCCGATCTGGAGATCGGCTCGCAGGTCTGGAGACCTGACCCCACATCATTTCGGAGCTTGGTAACCAGGCCCGTAAAGTACGCGGCCCGCACGCTCCGCGGTGATCTTTCCGTCGCGCACAGCCACCCGGCCATTCACTAAAACGTCGCGAATTCCCACCGGCAACTCCATCGGTTTTTCGAACGTTGCTCGATCCGCCACCTTCGCCGGATCCAGAATCACCAGATCCGCTTTCATTCCCGGGCGAATCAGGCCGCGGTCATAGATGCGCAGACGCTGCGCAGGCAAGCCGGACATCTTGCGCACCGCGTCTTCGAACGTAATCACCTTGCGCTCCCGCACATAACGGCCCAGCACGCGCACGAAGGTCCCGTTACTGCGCGGATGCGCCATCGTAATGGAGCCGTCCGAGGCCACCATCGTAAATGGATATTTCAAGATGCGCTCGATATCCTCTTCGAAGATCCAATGAAACGTCGCGCTGCAGCCGCCCTTCTTCTGAATCTCCATGGCGAGCTCGGCCGCGTTGTCGATGGTCGGCTGCTGTCCGCGGGCGCGAAGAATATCGCTGAGCGATTTCTGTTGCAGAGAACGGTCGAAGGCGCAACTGGTCAGAACGATATTCTTGGGATCGCCGCCGCCGCGTTCGCCTTCAATGCGGCGCACGATTTCGGCCTTGATGCGGGCGCGCTGCTCCGGCGCGGACAGTCGTTCCAGAAGCGATGCGTTTCCTCCGGCGAAGGCGTTCTGTGGAAACAGCGCCGCCCCCAAACTCGTATGCGAGGCGGTGTAGGGATATTGATCGATGGTCACATCGACGCCGCGCGCGCGGGCTTCCTCCACCAATCGCAGCGTCTCAACACTTTTACCTTTGTTCGTAAGTCCGCCGACTTTGTGATGCGTGATCTGCGTGGGAAGGCCGCCCTCCTCGCCGATGCGGATCGTCTCCTTGACGGAATCGAGCAATCCGTTCCCTTCATCCCGAATGTGGGAGACGTGGAAGCCGCCGTAAAGAGCCGTGACCTTCGCGAGCTCGATCACTTCCTCCGTGGCCGCGAAATTCGCGGGCGTGTAGAAAAGACCCGTGGAGAGTCCAATCGCCCCGGCTTTCATCGCGTCGCGGACCAGTTCTCGCATGCGATTCAACTCGGCCGGAGTAGGCGCGCGGTTCTCCATTTTGAGAACCTGCTGCCGCACGGAGCCGTGGCCCACGCACAGCGCCATGTTGACGCTCATCTTGTGCGCCGCCAAGCGGTCAAAGGCAGCCTTCATGGGGAGCGGCGACGATCCGTCAGGCCCGCCGATCATGGTAGTGACGCCTTGCAAGAGAAAGCCAGGCGCCGTTGGTTGATCGAAGATGGCGGGATAGGAATGGTTGTGAACGTCGATGAATCCCGGCGTTACGGTCAGCCCGCGCGCATCGATGCGCGTTCTTGACGGCGCATCGGCAAGAAGCCCGATGGCGGCAATCGTGTCGCCGCGGATGCCGATATCGGCGTAGAAGCAAGGGCTTCCTCCACCATCGACAACTCGAGCGCCTGTGATGACAACATCGAACGACGCCTGCTGTTGCGGGAGAAGAAAACCTGTACTGATGAGAAGGAGAGCGGCGAAACGCATGCTCCAGATAGTGTAGTACTGTCCAGGTGTGTGCAGTTTTGCCACACTTGTGTATCGTTAGGAGGCGTTACCGGTCAGCCTTGGGAGCCCCGGACAACATTGCCAGAAAAAGCCCAACGATGAAAAATAAAGGGATCAGACTTACGATCCACATAGTCCCCGTGATTTCCATACCCTTCACCATGCAAGTCCTCTGCCACTCTTTTGTTCGTTACTTACTTCTACGAACCCGCGCCCATTTCGGATGTCGCGGTGTTTCCTCATGCCGGGTTGGATGCAGCCGGAACCCGGAAGGTCTCAGCCAAAGAAGCTCAACCCTCAAATGTAATAAGCGTTAACGGAGGCCGCCGTCCTTCATGAATGGCGATTTTTTTTGCCTTAAAGGCTTCGCGCGATGTCGGCGACATCTGAGAAGATGCCATAAGCGGTCTGATCCACTCCAGGGTTCGTCTCCAGAATGCCCAGAGTACCCATCAGATCGGTTTCGAGCAGGAGAAGGCTGGTGGTTCCTCGCGCCATGGCCAGCGGATGCGTCTTGTCCAGGACTTCGGCGCGCACGCGCATCTTCAAGCCTCCGTTGCCGCGATGAGCGCGGCTTACCAGGCGCACGGTTTTTTCCTTCGATGTCAGGCCCGCAATTTTCTCCGGCGTCAGGCGTCGAATTCCTTTCACGTCCACGTGCATCGGCGTGACATGTCCGTCCATTAGGACGTTGGCTAGCGCGGCCGTCTTCGCCGCGGCGTCCCAACCGTCAATATCGTAGCCCGCGTCGGCTTCGGTGATGCCCAAGCGTCGCGCGCAATCGAGCCCGTCTTCCATCGAATGCCCGTTCTCCATCTCTTCCAAAACGACGTTCGTGGTGGAGTTGAGAACGCCGGAGAATCCAAGAATCTCCGCGCCGGGGAGCGTGGAGCGAACCATGTTGAACACAGGAGCGCCGTCCATCACCGTGGATTCGAACCGGAACTGCACGCCCGCCGCAAGCGCTTCGTCGCGCAACGCCGCATAGGCGTAGGCGAGAGGTCCTTTATTGGCGGTGACTACGTGAAGGCCCCGCGCAAATGCCGCACGAATGTGCGAAATGGCGGGCTCGCCTGAGGACGGGTCGAGCGGCGTGATCTCAATGGCGATTGCCGCTCCCGCCTTATCGAGGAACTCTTCGACGCTAGCCGCAGCCGGCCCGAACTCCGGAATCAAAGGAGCCCCGCCCGGATGGTAGGCCGTACCATGCCGGGCGGTGTGTATGGCGACAATGCGAAAAGGGAATTGCGCCTGTTTCTTTTCCAGCAAATTGGCAAACGCCTTCCCGGCGTGCCCGTACCCGATCAGAGCGAGGTTCAGAATGTGATTCTCTCCATAGCCGCGTTCAAAGCCTGTTGCAACGACTCCTTCTGACGCCGCAGTTGATTCTGCGCGTCGCGCAAGCCGGCGATCTTCGCCTCCTGCGCCGCCAGCTCTTTCGCGTATCGCTGCACTTGTTCCTGCTGTCCGGTAACCCGGTTGAGACTTTCCAGGTTCTGCCGGATGCGGTCCTGATCGCGATTCATTTCCGTCATTTCGCTCTGAGCCGCTTGCAGCGCGCCGTCCGTTTCGGCGATCTGCCTTTTCTGCGCGGCAATGGCTTCCAGTTGTCTGCGGCCTTCCGCGGACAAAGCCTTGTTTTGCACATACGCGGTCAACTGCGCGGGCGTGATGCTGCTGACGTACGTCGTCTGTGCGTATACGCGTTCTTCATTGACGGTGAATTTCGCGGTTGACTGCGGAGCCAGTTTCACCTCAAAGCGATGCGCCGACGCGGTGCTCTCCACGGGCTTCTGATTGAGCACCTTGTAATCGTAACGAACCGGATGTTCGATGATCAGTGTTTTCGCCTTCGCATCGACGTTGCGAATCGTGTAGGTCAGCGTCTCCTGAGCCGCGGTCCGCGCCGTGAGGACGCCGCGATTCGCCGTGATCTCGCGAATCACGCTGGCCGTGGAATCAAGCGCCGTGGTGATGCGCGTGCCGAGATCGACGCCGTAGCTGATGAGGCGTTTGTCGCTGGCTTTAAAGGTTTCCACTAACGCCTCGCCCGCATACGCGCCGCCGTCATAGACCGTGATCGGCCCGCCATCCAGAGTCTTGCCGCTGCTGTTTGTGATCTCGGCGGCGTTCATCGGGTTCGGTGTCGAACGGTCGGAATAGATCAGCAGTTTGCGCGCGTCGATCTTCTGCTGCAGGAACGGAAGCATGGCCGATTCGCTCTTGCGCACGGTGACCGGCGTCGAGAAACGATATTCGAACAAATCGCCAATCTCGCGTCCGGCTGTATTGACGGCGATCGTGCTTTGCATCTCCGCTCTTGGCGCATCATGCAACTCAACAGTCGTCATTGACGCGGACGTCCCAGGCGACTGCGCCATTCTTCGCTCCGCCTTCGGCGCCATCATGGCCATGGCAGCCCCGCCATCAAGCGATCCGGAATACACTGTTGGACGAACTGCGCCCTCTTCCGCTAGAGCCGCTTCAGGCCGGATGCGGTAACGCGGCTCGTATAGCCTGCTGATGAAAGAGATCGGCCTGCCGGACACAAGCGAGAGAGTGATGTTGGTCCAATCCTCACCCGTCGTGTTGTCGACAATGGCCCATCCCTCGAGCATCGATTCAGTTGTCTTCATGATCAGGCGATAGCTCGATTTCCATGACGGCATCGGCGTCATGTAGCTGGCGATCATTTGCCGCGTGCGCGTATCGCTGGAATCGAGATAGACACTGCGCTTTTCCTTCGACCGCGAAACTGCAAGCGTCGCCAGATAATCTTTCAACTTGCGCTCCAGAACCGCATCGGCGAGTTTGAACCAACTCAATGCCGCAATGTCGTAAGTATGGATCTCGCCGGAATCAAGCATCAAAGTAACAAACTCTTTTTCCTGCGCCTTCTCTCCGACAGCTACCGCGCGCGCGCCCATGATAATTCCGTTCGTATTCTCACCGGCCATGGTGCGTATGGAGAAGCGCGCGCCTTTGAGCTGATCCAGAAGCTGCGACATCGCCATGCCCGATCCCAGCTGAAAAGGATAATCGGCCAAGCGCTTGTCTAAAGGTTCACTGGCGTCGTAGCGGATGCCCGTGATCTTCCCGCCGCTCTTGTCTTCAATCGTCAGCGATTTGAGCACATCGTTCATGTCCGAAGCGTTGAAATCCAGCCGCGCGGATTCGCCCGAGCGGAGCTCGCCGGAGCGTTCGAAATAGCCGACACCGTGCTTGTAAAGAATCACGGTGCGAACGGGAAGCTCGGCTGCGCCAAGGCTCGCCGCGCATAGCAACATCAGGAATCGCATGATAACCTCCACTCCTAGAATGCCGCGATTTACGGAATCCTTTCCAACAATCTGTCAGCCGCGCTGGAAATACCAGCAGCTGTTGTGCTGCTGCATGCCGATCTTCGGGTAATAATCCACGGCAGCGGGGGCGGCCAGCAGAATCAGCATGACCTCTTTCGTCCCGGCATGGCGATGCGTTTCCGCAATCAGTTTCTTGCCGATCCCCTTATGCTGATAAGCAACGTCCACGGCAAGATCGGAAAGATAGCAGCAATAGCTGAAATCGGTCAGCGCGCGGGAGATGCCAACGAGCTTTCCGTCATCTCGCGCGGTGACCACAAGATCGGCTTCGCGGAGCATGCGCGCGATCCGTTCGGGGTTATCCGCCGGACGCCGCGCGTCCAGACCCGAAGCTTTCAATACGCCGATGAACTCCCCGGCCGGGAGGTTGGGTTCCAGTTGGTAAGTAATCTCGCTCATGCAATATCGGGGATCAGAAAACGCCGCTTTCTGCTGAAGTATGCCGCGGCCGCTTCGGCGGCGATATATCCGCTTCGCACCGCGCCTTCCATGGTCGCAGGCCAGCCGGATCGAGTCCAGTCGCCGGCCAGAAAAAAATTCTCGAACGGAGTCTCAGCGGGCGGACGCCTGCTTTCCGCTTGCGGAGTGGCGGAAAACGTGGCGCGAACTTCCTTCACCACATGCGCCTTCACCACGTTGGCGTCTTTCGCGCCGGGAAAGAACTCGCGCAATTCGCGCAATGCCATTTCCAAGACCTCATTGCGCCCCATGTCGATCAACTCGCGCGAAGCGCTCACAACAAGCAACAGATAGCGGCCCTCGCTCTTGTTGAACATCCATTGAATGGTGCGGTCCAACAGCGTCGCGTGCGGCAGTTTTGTCACCGGCCGGTCGAACCAAAGATGAATGCCGGTGATGGGGGAATGGGAAAACTCGTTCCAGGTGGAGGATAAATGAGGCGCAAGAGGCAGCAGGCGCTCGAACGGAAGCGCGGAGATGATCGCGTCCGGTTCCGTCGCGCTTGGACCTGCTTTGATCCGGGCCACGCGGTTGCCTTCAAAGTCGATGCGCTCCACCGGACATCGTTCATGCAGCTTCACACCGGGAATGCGCGCCCAAGCGTGGTCGTCATAGAGCAGACCCAACGGAACTGAGGGTATTCCCAATTCATAGGAAGTGGATGAGCAGAGGAAGCCGAGCCAGAAAACCTGAAAGCCGTGAACGGCAGCCATGAGGTGCAACTCTTCATTGATCGCGCTCACCAGAATCTGACGCCAGAAGCGTTCGATGGCGACGGTAGTCTGCTTTTTCTCGCGCAGCCAGTCGAGCATGGTGATGCGCGCAAGATCCTTGCGCGTGTTGCGTTCGCCGCGGATGGCAAGCAGAGCGCGCGCGATGGCGATCTTGTCGGAGAGGCCGAGGAACTTCAAGCGCGCGAAGGATTCGGTGAAGTGGAAAGGGGCAGGCAAGATTCCCGCGTTGAGAGTTGAAACCCGCCCGCCGGTTTCGATGAAAAAAAACTCTTTATGGAAATGGATTGAATCTTCCACTCCCATGCGGCGATAGAAATCGAGAAGATTGGGGCAGCAGCGGAGAAGGATGTGCTGGCAGTTGTCGATGACTTCGTTGGAATCGCCCGGCAGAGGATAAGAAGAGGCGCGTCCGCCGAGAAACGGGCGCGATTCGTAGAGGTCCACGTCGAAGCCGTCACCCCCCAACGCGGCGGCAGCGGCCAGCCCGGCAAGCCCTCCGCCAAGAATCGCTACGCGCGGCATGCAGCTCTTACTGGTCTGTGAAATCTTTTTCGCATGGGGGCAGGAAGTGTCCACGTGGCGGCTGTGCAGCTGTGTGGGGCAGGTCTCCAGACCTGCTGCGGGACCTCCAGATCCCGCATGGCCTCAGCAGAGGCCATCGGCTGCCTTGCAGCCGTGTTCGACACCCAGTCACTGCCGGCAGAGGCGGTCTGGAGACCGCCTCGCAGATCTGGAGATCTGCCCCACTCAGCAGATTGGGAAGATTTCAGAAAGTAGTAGTACAGGACAGATGGCTTAACTGGCCAAGAAAGGCAGGCTAAGCCGCAGCAGGAAGTCTCGACCGGCGGCCGCCGTCGAAATCGTTGAAGATCAGCCATGCCAGGATGAGAATTACGGCCACCAGGAGTGCGTCGAGAGGATCCATTAGGAACCCTTTCAGTATCCACCCAGTTTTGTGGAATAGCAACTCTCATCGGTTCCAGTACTGTTGCGCGGCCGCGTGACCGTACAAGCGAACCACATTCTCCATCAGCCTCAGGCCACACGCGCCTTCCAAGGTCAGCATCGATTCGGGATGAAATTGCACAGCTTCAATAGGCAATGTCCGGTGCCGTACGCCCATAATGACCCCGTCTTCCGATTCCGCGGTGATCTCCAACTGCGGTGGCAGTTTATCGCGCAGCGCATGCAACGAATGATAGCGGCCAACGCGGAACTGTTCCGGCAAGCCTTCAAAAATACCGATGTTGCGGTGCATGATCATGGACGGCTTGCCGTGCATCGGGTAATCCAAAATCCCCAATTCGCCGCCAAATGCTTCGACAATCCCTTGCAAACCCAGGCACACCCCAAACATAGGGATGCCCAACGCCGCCGCATGCCGCACCAGTTCCGGGATATGGAAATCCGCCGGCCTGCCCGGCCCCGGCGAAATCAAAATCAGGGAAGGCGCAATCTTCGCGATCAACTCCAGCGGGAATCCCGCGCGATAGGTGACCACATCCGCGCCGGTTTGCCGTGCATAGTTCGATAGGGTATGGATGAAGCAATCATCGTTGTCCACCAGCAGCAGTTTCACGCCCTGGGCCGCTTGGCTAGCGGTGTATCGCGCCGACACCGGTTCCACCTCCGGCTGCATGGCGCGGAAGAAGCCCGTGGCTTTCAATCGCGTCTCCAATTCTTCGTTGGCGGCGATGGAGTCGTAGAGGATCGTCGCCCCCACTGGATATTCGGCATAGCCGTCGCGCAAGTGAGCCGTGCGAATGAGAATGCCGGTGTTGATGTCCCCGTTCATTCCAATCATGCCGACTGCGCCTCCATACCAGCCGCGCGCCGACTTCTCAAGGTTTTCCACCGCCTGCGCCGCCCATCTTTTTGGCGCGCCGATCACGGTCACTGCCCACATGTGCGTGAGAAACGCATCGAGCGCATCGAAGCCCGGAGCGAGCGTGCCCTCCACATGATCCACCGTATGGAAAAGCCCTGCGTACGATTCGATCAAGCGGCGGCCAATCACTTTCACCGTGCCCGGCTCGCACACGCGCGATTTGTCATTGCGATCGACATCGGTGCACATCGTCAACTCGGATTCTTCCTTGGCCGAATCGAGCAATTGGCGAATCGCTTCGGCGTCCTGCATCGGATCGCCCGTGCGGCGGGCAGTACCCGAAATAGGACAAGTCTCCACACGTGGCCCTTCGACGCGAACAAACATCTCCGGCGACGCGCCAACCAGTTGTTCCTCGCCGAACTGAATACAGAATTCGTAAGGACTCGGGCTGAGGGCTTGGATGCGGCGGAAAAGATCGGTGGCGCGGCCGCCATAGGCTGTCTTGAAGGTCTGCCGGAGGACCACCTCGTAGTAGTCTCCGCGGCGCATCCCTTCACGCACGGTTTCGACGTTCGCCATGTATTCTTGCGGCGTGTGGTCGGATGTGATTTCGCTGGGCTTACGTTTCGCAGCCTTCGCAACCGGCGCACCTGCGCGCGATGCCGATTCTGTGGAGACGCCGTCTTTTTCGAATTCGTATTGGTAACGGCTGATGGTCTCGCGCTTGCGATCCATGAAACAGATGTCGTCGCACAGGAACAAGTGCAAAGTCTTCGTGTTGCCGCGCGGCAGGCGCAGCTTGATAGGATCAAACTGCAAGAGCAGGTCGTAGCCGAACGCACCGGCTAGAAAAAGTCTGTTGTCTTGCGGGTTTTGAAATTCCTCAATCAGCGCGCGCAGGATGGAAAACGGAGAAGGCTGACGGCTCCTCTCCTCTTCAGGAAAAATCCCTTCCAGCGGTTTCAGACGGCCTTCCAATACCCCGTTCGAGGATTGAAAATCTTCCCAATGCGGATGAGAGGCAAGCACGGGCTGCAGCATGCGGCAGATCAACTCCCCGCGCGCGTTGAGTGGACGGAACGTCAGTTGCCTGTCGCATCCGGTGATTTCCAAAGGCGGCGCGACAGACGCGATGTCCCAACGCGAATACCTCCCCGGGAATTCGTACCCGGAGGAGAAATACACGCCGCGTTGTTTGTCCAACTGGCGCAGCAGCTTTTCGAGTCCGCGCCGATAGGAGACAGTGGAAACCTTACGCGTGACACGGATGCCGCTGCGTGTGGTGTATTGGAGCGTCCGCATGGGCACCTCTGGAAAATGGTTCTTCTCAGGATAGCAATTGAAGGAATTAGCCGTGGCTGAAGTGCATTCGCAGCCAACGCATCAGGCGGATTCGCTTTTCGGGGCATTGCTGCCACGGGGCATAGCTGATGATGTTGGTGGAACGGTCCACCCACAGCGCGACATCTTCCGCGCCCGCGTTATGGAGATCCCCCAAAAGTCCCGTGCCGCAACGCTCCACATCGCGCAACTTTCCATTCACCGCTTTCACGTTCGACCCCGTGGGACCCCAATCCTCCAGAAACTTGTCGAACATGTAGTCGCGGCACTGCACTTCCACGGTGCAGCCCCAGTAGGTGTAGGCGGTTTTGAAGTCCTGCCGCTTCACGGCGTCCAGAAAAAGCGCAAGTTGCCGTTCCTGGGAATGATCGCGGAACTGAAAGTAAAGAACGGCGGACAGGATTGCCACGACAGCGACGGTGAGAACCAGCCGCTTTATGCTTTTTTCCCGTTTGGCGTCAACGACGCCGTAACCGTCCAAAAATCCCGGCATCCGAATCCAGTGTAGCGCTCGAATTACTTCGCGGGGTGAGCCTTGTCGTAAGCCTCAACGGCGGCCTTGGTCAAAGTGAGCGCAGGCTTGAAGTAGATGGTGTTGCTGGTGTCCACGACGACGTCGAGCCCTTGGCCCTCCGCCATTTTCTTCACGATTTCGCGCATGCGGGCCAGGGCGCGGTTTCCAACGTCCTGCTGTTCGCGCTCCAGTTCGGCGTTGAGGTCTTCCTGCAGTCGGGTCAAGTCGCGCTGCTTGCGCTGGCCTTGTGAAACCAGTTCCGCTTCGCCTTGTTGCGTGAGCTTGCCTTGTAACGATTGCAGCTTGCCTTGAATATCCTGCAATTCCTGATTCAGTTTCGCAGCCTCGGTTTGCTTGGGCTTGAGACGGAGTTCCAACGCGGCAACCGCCTTCTTCACCTCCGCGGTACCGTTAACGGCCTCGCGCATATCGATGATTCCAACTTTGGTTTGAGCAGTGGCTAGGGAAGCCAGGCAAACGAGCGCGGCGGGGGCCAGCGCCATACGAAAAACGCGAGACAGCATGGTTACAAAAAACTCCTTGGGAAATTCGACGCGCCGAAGCGCCAACCAGGTACAGCCATTCACTTAGCTCAAAACAGCAAGAATCTCGTCCTCGCGGAGGATCAGATACTCTTCGCCGTCAATCTTCACTTCAGATCCGGAATACTTTCCGAAGAGAATCTTATCTCCTTCTTTTACATCCATTTCCACGCGCGTCCCGTCGTCCAGACGGCGGCCGCTTCCGGCGCGGATGACCTTGCCTTGATGCGGTTTTTCCTTGGCGGAATCCGGAATGATGAGCCCGGAACTCAACTTTTCCTCTTCCTCCACCCGCTGGATGATGACACGGTCGTGAAGGGGACGAATCTTGGCAGACATAACACTCTCACTCAGTTTGGAGTACAGCGGAAACCCGCAGACGAAAACACCCAGTATAACGCCTTTTTCACGTGGGTGGATTGCTCGCACCTTTGCGAGAAAGCATACTTACATCGATCCTGGTGATTTGGCCGCTTTGGGCGAAGTCGATCAGATTTGCGATTCGGGAGGCAACCGGCCTCATACGAGGCCAATGATTTGTGGACAAGACGACCACCGCGATCTTGCGGCCTTTCAAATTCTGTTGGTGCGTCAGGTTCTGGTCGCAAGTGACCACGACATCGAAAGCGTCGTCTTCGGCAACGGTCAATAGCGTCCCGTTTTCAAGTCGATCCCAACCCATTTGAACGGCCAGCGATACCTTATGGCCGCGGAGAGATTTTGCCAGAGTCGCAGGTGTGTTCGCGTCGAACAGGATCTTCATGCAACGACGGCTGGCTGCTCAAGCGACGCCATCGCGAACCGCAATACTTCATGAATATGGTCGACGTTCATCCCAGGGAACCATTCCAGGAATTCATCGATCGTTCCACCCTGGTCGAGGTGATCGAAAAGACAAGCTACCGGCATGCGAGTATCCTTGAAACACCACTTGCCCCCAAGTTTCCTGGGGTTCCGGTCCACTGCGGCACAAGAAGCCCAATCCATACCTTCATCTTAACTCGTCACAAAGTTCTCGTCACTTTGCTGAGCGTTCGAGGATTATCGGGATTCAAGCCCTTATGCTCGGCCAAGGCCGCCGCGAACATCTGGGCTGGAATAATATACGGAATGGGGGTGTAGATGTCGGCGGGAAGAGGCCCTTTATGTGCAATGCGAGCCGGAATGGTGACGACGCGCTGCTTGTCTAAAACCGAAGCAGCGCGGTTGGAAGCGTCGGTGATCACCAACGTTTCGGCCTTCAGCGCCGCCAGCTTTGCGTACATCTCGCTGATGGAGGGCCAAGTGACGCCCGGAGGAGCGAAGAGAAAAGCGGGGAACGTTTCTCCCACCATGGCGATGGG
>JACPVQ010000188.1 GCA_016191645.1 Candidatus Solibacter usitatus | reverse complement strand
TTTTCCACAGGCCTTGTGGAGAGCCACCATGCGCCGCCCATCGCCAATAGAGTCAGGGCTGTGATTGCGAGCGCAGGGGCGAGCCAGCGCCTTTGCACTTTCGCCAACAACGTCGGTTGCGCCAGAGGATCTCGCAGCGCAATCCGCGCCTCGCCGATATCGCGCATTCGGAGGTTCGCATCGCGCACCAGGCAGCGGGTCAGAAGCGGCCGCAATTCCGGCGGCGCGGCGTCCACATCGAGCTCCTTCGAAATCACCTCCGCCAGAATGTGCGCCACCGATTCGCCGTCGAATACAGGCTTTCCGCTGAACATTTCCAGGGCGATGACGGCGAAGGCCCAGATGTCGGCGCGTTTATCGACTGGCTTCCCCGCGGCCTGTTCCGGCGACATGTAAGCCGGAGTGCCCATGATGACGCCCGCTTTGGTGGGCAGCTTGAGCGTAGTCGCGTTTTCGGGGTCGATGGGCGGAGGCGGAGGATCGGCGGCTTTGGCCAATCCGAAATCCAGAACTTTCACCACGCCCTGCGGCGTGATCTTGATGTTGTCCGGCTTGAGGTCGCGATGGTAGATGTTCTTGTCGTGCGCAGCTTCAATAGCGTCCACCAATTGGCGCAGCAACGGCAGAGCGTCGTCCAGCGTCATTGCGCCTTGGTGAATGCGAGTGGAGAGCATCGGCCCTTCCACGAACTCCATCACCAGGTAGTGCGGGCCGACGTCGTAGAGCGTGCAAATGTTGTTGTGATTCAACGCGGCGACGGCGCGCGCCTCGCGGTCAAACCGTTCGGAGAATTGCTCCTTCGCGACCTTGATGGCAACGAATCGCCCAAGCCTGGGATCGTGAGCCTTGTACACGGCTCCCATGCCGCCTTCGCCGAGAAGCGAGACGATTTTGTAAGGTCCGAGCGTGGTTCCAGCGGTCAGCGGCATCGGCGTTTCACCGATTGTATCGTACTGAATTGTGGAGAGCTTTCCCGCCATTAGGACACTACTATTTCATGGGCAAATTCGACCTTACCTTCAAGTCACTTGCCGAAAGTGATCCTCGTTCGATGATTGAGCTTTTCGGCGGAATTAGTAACGATCAGATTCTCGACTTGAGGCCATTGGAGCGGGAGTTGAACCTTCCCATCCAGGTCCTGGATCACGCCTACCTTCTGGAAACGCCGGCAGGGAAGCAGATCGAACACTTTGAGGCACAACTGAGAAGCGGGCCTGATTTGAGAGTGCGGCTACCGGATTACGGCATGGCGTCGTGGCTGAAATACCGCCTTCCCGTCTACTGTACTGTTGTGTGGATGTCTCCCCGCACGGCTCCAAAGCGGTTTCCTGAGTCTGTGAAGGCAATCCATGGCGGGTTGGAGGTGACCTTGAAGGTACGCTCGGTTCGCGCGTGGGAATTGCCGGTAGACAAGTTGCTTGCTTCTCCGAGTCCGAGTGTTTGGCCGTGGGTGGCTTTGGCGAGTTCGAACATGGATGAAGTTCTCGAGGCCGGGAGGCGCATTCAGAAAGAGGTCGCCGATCCGCGGCTGAGGCGGCAATTGCTTGGTGAGATATCCGTGCTGGGGGGACTTCGATATAATCGGATTGAGTTCGACGAGTTGTTGGGGAGGTTTCACGTGTTCCTGAGCGAAGAGATCCTGAAAGAATCCGTTGCCATCCAGATGGCAGAGGAACGAGGATTGGAACAAGGCCTTCAGAAGGGCCTGCACCAGGGCCTCAATCAGGGGCTCCAAGAGGGTCTGGAGGCAGGGCGGTTGAAGGAGGCGCGCCGGTTCCTGCAACTTTACTTGAAGAAACGATTCCCAGCCATTCACGCATCCGCGCGCATCCGTGAAATCACAGATCTGGCGCGGTTGGAGGCGCTGGCGTCGAAAGTTTTCTCGGCTGCAACCGAGGCCGAGGCCCGCAAGGTGATTGCCAGACTCGGTTGAGGCTCAAAAAAATCCATTTCCACTGGGGCCCAAGTTGTAGCATAATAACTTTCATCCGCCCGTAGCGGAAACCTGTCCCGGAACCGATGGTGGGATAGGGAATATAATGGAGTCGGCTTAAGAAGGTACGTCGACCATGATTGGTTGGTGGAGGAAAGCCGGAACGCTCTTGATGGCTGGTGTCGCCATACTGGCCATTTCCCTGCCGTCTCCCTGTCAAAGCTTAGTTTCCAGTTCCACTCAAGGCGGACCGGTGCGCATGCTCAACACCGATATGGCGGTAATGGAGATGCAGGAACCCCGCAAAGACCTTCCCTGCACCGTCACGCCCGCCAAGGCCGTCCTGGGTTTTGACTTGAAGTTCCACGCCGGCTACGACGTCTCCATTCCGATGAAGGAGCTTTCCGGAAGCGAAAACATGCTCACGATCCTTTTCCGCGTCATCCCGGAAAAGAAGAAAGACGACCCCGTATATCTGACGCAGCGCGTGCGCGTACCCTCCATCGAAGAAGATGCCAAGGGAGACGCTGTCCTGCACGGGACCTTCGATGTGGGCGAAGGGAAGTACCACGTCGATTGGCTCATTCGCGACCGCAGCGAGCGTGTTTGCTCCTTTTATTGGGATTCCGATGCGCAACTCCCGTCAAAGGATAAGGGGATCGCGGTTGAGATTCCCGCAGAAACCGTTCAAGCGACCGAATTCGAACAATTCCGCGAAGAGTCGCCGGTGGAGCGGCGCACCGACGACGGGCAGATCAATGTCAAGGTCCTGGTGAATTTCGCCCCCCAGAACCCGCGTTCTGCAACCCTACAGCCCGTGGATACGTCAGCCTTAGTATCGATCCTGCGAACTATTTCGCGAAATCCGCGAATCAGCAGGTTTACTTTGGTGGCGTTTAACTTGCAGGAACAGCGTGTGGTGTACCGGCAGGAGGAAGCCGATCGCATTGACTTCCCCAAACTCGGCGACGCTTTGCGCACCCTCAAGTTGGGGACGGTGGATGTGAAGAAGTTGGGTCAAAAGCGGGCGGACACCGAGTTTCTCACTGATCTCATTCAGAAGGAAGCTGGACCGGAGAAGCATCCGGATGCGCTGATCTTTGCCGGCCCCAAGGCCATTCTCGACGCCAATGTTCCAACCGATGCGTTGCGGGAGGTGGGCGATCCGGGTTATCCGGTTTTCTACCTCAACTACAATCTGAACCCGCAGTACATGCCGTGGCGGGACAGCATCGGCCATGCCGTGAAGTTTTTCAAGGGCGTGGAATACACCATCAGTAGACCAAGGGATGTCTGGTTCTCGATTTCGGAAGTGGTTTCCCGCATCGTAAAATCGAAACAGGGGCGGCAGCACCAGGCTGCGGCTACGGGTAACTGACTTTATGCTTCGGGCGATTCCAATTCTGCTGGCGGCGGCCTTTCCAATGGCCGCGCAGACCAATCACGCCAAGAGTCTGGCGCCATTTGTTCCCACACCGCAAACCATTGTCGATCGTATGCTGGAAGCGGCCCAGGTGAAGACCGGCGACGTCGTCTACGACCTTGGATGCGGCGACGGCCGCGTGTTAATCACCGCCGCGCAAAAGTATCGCGTGAAAGCGGTAGGCGTGGAATTGTCTCCCAAGATTGCGGCGATTGCCCGCGGGTCTATCAAACACCACGGGTTGGACAAATTGGCCTCCGTCATTGAGGGCAACCTTCTCGACGTCGATTTGAGCGCTGCCGATGTCGTTACGCTCTACCTGCTCACCGATTCCAACAGCCGCCTGCGTCCGAACCTGGAAAAATACTTGAAGCCGGGGGCGCGCGTCGTGTCGCACGATTTCGAGATCCGCGGATGGAAGCCCGTGCGCGTGGAAGAAGTTTTCGCGCACAAGCGCCCGCACAAGATCTACGTGTACGAGATCGGCAAGTAGAACTAATTCGCCATTTCCTTCGGCCGTGTTGGAACGTGTTTGCGCAGGAATGCGTGCACGTCCCGGAACATTTTGCCTGATTCTTCCCGCCCGCCAAATCCGAAACAATGATTCTGTCCAGGGTAGGTGATCACTTCGAGTTTTTTTCCGGCGCTCCGCAACTCCGGAATCAGAATCTCGGCGTTGAAGCGGTTGACAACGTGCTGATCCCCTTGAACGATCAGGAGGGGGCAGCGTATCCGCGCTATCTTCTCCCGCGTTGACTTCCGATATTCGGCGGTGAAGAAAGGCTTGGGATTGGCCAACATCTCACTGGTGTCGCTAGCCGCGAAGCTCTTTCCTTTTTTCGGCGTCTTGCCGTTGAACACGCCGGTGAACATCATGCTTGCGGGCTCTTCGGGTACCAGGGCGCACAGTTCCGTCGCCGCCGCCAGTTCCAAGGCCAGGTCGCCTCCGCCGCTGCATCCGTAGACCACCATGCTGCTCGGGTCCACATACGGCAACTTGCGGACGTATTCCACAGCGGCGAGGCAATCTTCAAACGAAACGCGCGACTGCGGATCGTCGTCGCGGGAACGGTAGGTGATATCCGCTATTACGTATCCCGCCTTCAGGAAGCGCGTTGGCGTGGCGCTGAGAGTGTGTTCGCGGAGTTGGTCCGCAGGTTTCTCGCGCAGAGTTCCATGAATGATCACGACGGCGGGCATGCGCATTGAGTTGGGCGGTTTTCGAAGAAAGCCCATTCCTTTATGGCCGTCGCGGGAGATGGGCTGGATTTTCTCCACGGGGCAGAGAGATTCCGGGACCGCGGGCTGATCCGGAGCCTCCGGAACGAACGCGCAGGCCATGGCGAAAAAATCACGTCGTTGGATAGACGATTTCATGGGACTCCTTACTTCACGTGCTTGTCGAGAAACTCCAGCATCACTTGCAAGGCATCAACAAACTGCTTCGGCGGATTTTCTTCGCGGCCCATATAGAAGCCGTGCGGCATGCCTTCATGCTCCGAATAGAGCGCCGGCTTTCCCTTGGCCTGCATCGCATCGACAAAGGCCTTGCCGGTGAAACGCAGGTTGTCCTTTCCGCCAACCAGAAAAAGCACGGGCGATGAGAACTTGTCCAGATGATGAATGGGCGAGATGTCGCGAAACAATTCGCGTCGATCGCCGAATCGCCAGGCCAGTTCGAGCGGCACTTCATTAAAAGGACCGCCGCCTTCCAACAGAGCGGCTCGCCATTGATCGTAGCTGGTGATCTTCCGGCGGGCCTTCTGCGCGAGATCGTAAAACGTGGCTTCAATATCCGCCGAACCGGCCAGCGACAAAACCGCGGCCGGACGAATGCGCGTAGCCATCAATAAAACAAGATATCCGCCATGGCTCGATCCCAGGACAGCGATTCTCTTCTTGTCCACAAAGGGCAGGCTTTCCAGATGGCGGTAGGCGGCGATGGCATCCTGCGTTTCGTCCTCGCCGAAGTGATAACGGCGGTAGTCGCTGGAAAGAACGGCGTAGCCGCGTTGGATCAACGCGTCGGGCACTCGGCCGGAAGCGAAATTCTTCGCTGCGGGAAAGCCGCCTCCACCCACACCGCCGTGCAACATAAGAACCGCGGGAAACGGTCCATTGCCTTGCGGTTTACGGTAGACGGCGGGAACGAAGACGCCATCCACGGTTTTCACGTAGACTTCCTCGGCCCACCCCAATGCCGCTGTGAGCAGGAGCAGAATGGCACGCATAATGCAGCAATCTTATCGCAGCTTCAGAGCCCGATCCAGTAGGCAATGGTTTTCGCCCATTCCACAAGCACCCATTTCCGGCACTGGCGTGTGGTCCACCAACGTGCGAGGTCGCATTCGCGCGTCGGAGATCCGCACATGTGAATGGTTATGCCCGGAACATTCTCCCGAAAGACGTTCCCGCTGCGGCGTGTGTGAAACTGACTCGTGACGATCAGCAGTGAGTGAACATTCTTGGAGAGCAAGATGGGTGCCAGTTGTTGCGATTCTTCGACCGTGGAATCCGCCCTGAATTTCAAGGGCTCAAATTGGGACGCTTGGTATCCGTGGCTTATCGCAAGGGACTTCATGAGTTCCGCTTCATTTGCGCCGTAGAGGCTTGTCGCGCCGCTCAAAAAGACAACCGGAGCGAATCCCTGTTTGGCAATTTCGGCTGCTCGCAGTACGCGGTTTCCATCCCAGTCGCCCGCCAACACCAGGATCGCATCCGCCTTTGCAATCGGATCTTCCTTCCAAAGAAACAGCCCGAAGAACGGGAGCCAAAGAGTGTGGGTAAGGAATAGGACAACAGCGAAGCCTACAGCGGCGATAACGACAATCCTGCGTCTGCGCAAGCGCCGTTAACTCTCATCGGAGCGGTCCAGCCGCCCTGCCGTCTTCAACTTCTGAAACAACCGTTCCACTTCCGCTTCATCTTCCGGCAGCAGCAGTTGATACTTGGGTGCCGGCAGCGCCCGGCTTTCGCGATCAAACTGCGCGTCACGCCAGAATTGCTGGTAAGGTATGCCGTCAATCAGCGCCTCCCGCGCCATGCGCCGCAAATGGCGCAACAGCATGGTGGACGCTTCCAATCCGCCTGGGTAGATCAGGAACATCCGATGGCCGCTATCGAGCGCTAGATTCATCACCAGCGGACTCACAAAGCCTGTTCGATCCAATCGCCGGATCTCTTCCCACAGAACGAGCTTCCCGCCCACCTTGAGGTGTGTTTCGTGAATCTCAATCGCAGGCAACGTCGATAGGACCAATAGGAACGCCGCGGTTGCCAGAAACAAACCCGCGGGAATCCACACCAGCGGATAATGCAAGGAAAGAAATCCGGAAAGCGCGGCCAGTCCGAAGGCCACTGCGCCTGCGTAACGATATTGCTTGGAAGGCAGGTAACGGGTCATTTCCTGAAGTTCGCTACATTCAGACTACTCCGAGGTCCGGCACCCCGTCAATGCGGTATGTGGCCCAAGCCGTGAACGGAATCTGGAGATCCTGCTGCGCGCTTGTGTGGGGCAGATCTCCAGATCTGCTAGGCGGTCTCCAGACCGCCTAATGGCCGCAAAGCGGCCATCTCGACTTTGGCCTTTTGTCCTTCACCCATTGGCGTAGCAAACAGCGGATGCGATAGGGAAAGAGTATTTCTCCGGCTTCCTATCTGCGGGCGGTTTCGACGCGAAGCCGGAGAAACTA
>JACPVQ010000181.1 GCA_016191645.1 Candidatus Solibacter usitatus | reverse complement strand
ATGCTCAGATGGACGAACTGATTTACGAAGCCTTCCCGCAAGCGAAGGCGTCGTGAGTCTCAAATCTTGTCTGAAATCTTGTTACGTTTCTAAAGATCTGACTTAGAATAGACGTCTAGTGTAGTGTCCAAGAAATAACTGGACAACTCGCGCGGTTCAGCAGCATCCGAAAACCGCTTGCTGACGCGCGCGGCTCAGCACCCAAAGCCGCGTGAACATGGCGGTTACCGAGCCGCGACCGTAAAGGGAGCGGTCGGCTGAGTTGATGTCCATCTATATAGCGGACACTACACTAGTCTAGTCTAGTGTTTCAAATAGTGGGCCAACCATTCCAGTCCGCGGCTGACGGCTTCGGGCGTTGGCGTATGCCCTTTGCGGTGGTTGTACATGGCGACCTCATCCGGCTTTCCGAATAGCCGGTAGACGGTGCGGGCGGCGTTCAGATACGGCCAGCTCTTGGTCCCGTCGTACTCCTCTCCACCGATCAGGAAAAACGGGCGAGGCGCAATCAACCCAAGCAGTTCGTGTTGATCCGTACCCGGCGGCAGAGAGCGCATTGCCTCTCCCAGATACCAGTAATCATCGTAGTTGGAAAGCGGCAGACCGATGCCGCCTTCTGAAAAAACGGCGGCGCGAATTCTTTCGTCCATTGCCGCGGCGTAGAGCGCCATCTTCGCGCCAAGAGAATGCCCCATGATGCCGATGCGTGTGCGGTCCGCCTCGGGAATGGTTTGCACAAAATCCAGCAGACGCTGCGAATCCCAAACCCATTTTCCGAGGCCGGTGCAGTTGGGATGGCGCAGTTTCAAATTCGCCACAGCCTCGTCATATTTTTCGCCGTAGCTTTCGCCGAACCAGCGGATGGCAACTGCGATGAAGCCGCGCTGCGCCGCCAGTTGCGCGTAAGCGCGCACGGCGCTTGACGAATACGAACGGCCGCCCAAGTTGCGCGCGGCGGGAACATCGACATCGTAATAAGGAACAATCACAACAGGCATGGGCCGGCGCACAGGCTTGTTGGGAATGAGAACCAGGACTTTTTCCCACGAATCCGATTCGGTTTTCAATTCCAGCACGCGGCCTTGCGCATACGAATCCTGGAAAGTTTCGATGACGCGTGTTTGGGGCCTGGAAACTGCGATGGCAGGCGCGCCGAGTATCTTTGCCCACTTGGCGGCCAACTCAGCGCGGCGGTGCTGCCATTCTGGCATCGTGGCATCCGGTTCTATCAGCGCTTTGAGCACGCCGATTCCCGGCAGGCCATCGGTGTCCACTTTGGGTTTCGGCCATCCCGGCTCCGCAGCCTCGACAATGGTCCGGCAAACACGAAAGCCCGTATAGCGGCTCTTGTCGTGCGGCGTCATCGACGTGCGATATCCGCGCGCCCAACGCGAGCGCGTACTGACAAACGATCCGCCGCGCAGGATCCGTTCCAATCCGCGAAAGCCTTCTACCGGCGCGCCCGCCACGGGGTTAGCCCAATCGTCGGTCCACTCCCAGACGTTGCCCATCATGTCGTAGAGTCCCAGCGCATTGGGTGCGAAGGCCGCAACTTCACGCGTTGTGAGATTCGTCAGCGCGGATGCGTCTTTGGTCGACGTCAAACCTAGATTGGCAGGCCCCGGATCCAGTTTCCCCGCAGCCGTTTCCCATTCCGCGTCGGAGGGCAATCGATATCCATTCTTGCGCCGGTCGCAGAGACCGGACGCCAAGTCATAGCAAGGTGCCAAGCGCTCCTTCACACTGCGTAGATTGCAGTAGCGAATCGCATCCCACCAGGAAACGTTTTCCACCGGATACCTGGGGCCTTTATGGATAGAAGGATTAGCGCGGATGACCGCTTCGTATTCCGCCTGTGTAGTTTCAGTGGGAGAGATCAGGTATTCGCGCACAACCACACGCGAACGAATACCGGTTTCCGCATCGACAACATCTTTAGCCGATGCGGCCACGCGTACAAGGTCGGCAGCGAAGGCCGACCCACAAATTAGAAATAAAGGGATCAACCCTACGAGCTTACTCTTCCGCGCCGCCCGTGGCGACTGGGGCCTTGGGCGTCACGGGAAGCGTATAGTCGTACCAGCCGATCATCATCTCTTCCCAAGTCTGATCTCCCCACTTCACTTCTTTCGTGGGATCGGGATTGTACTTGTTGTTCGCCGAATTGTCGAAGTGCGCGACGGTGTCGATCTTAGTGCCTTTCGGCAGGAACAACGGCTCCGGCAGTTGGTAACTGAGTTGCCAGTTAAAATCGTAATTGGGAACGCTCAACAACACTTCGCTGCGGCCGTCGGGATAGACGATGGTGTACTTGAAGTCTTTGCCTCGCACATGCATGTGCGGCATAAAGCCCGTGAGATGCACGTCTTCCTTCAGCGTGAACGCCGCGGCAACTTCGTGATTGTCCGCGCCGGGCGGGATTTTAAATCCAAAGTTGATGGTGCGGCCTGTGATGGCGCGGAACTTAGGCGGCTCTTTTGCAAACCGCAATCCGATGTAGCTGCGGTCCGTCGCCGGTTTGCCGTTTGGCGTGTAGTGCATCTGGAAGTTGATCTTCGACCCGGCGCGAATCAGTTTCGCGGTGCCGGGTTGGAAGATCACCGGAGGATCGCCGGGTGCCCAACCAACCAGCAGGTTGCCGCCGGTGCCGGAGAGGTTCTCTTTCGAATCCATCACAAACGCAATGATGTGATGAACCACGCTGCGCTTGTCGGCGCGCGCTTCCGCGGCTTCCACCCAGACGTCTTCTTTCAGGCCGGGATCCACGGTGAAATATTTGTAAGGAACGGTACCTTCAGCCGGAACTTCGAAATCCTTGCCCAGGTCGATGATCAGATCGGGCTTGCCGATATTCCATCCGGCGACGAACGTGGGTGCGGGAGGAAGATCCTTGGGATTTCCTTCCGGCGCGCCGGAGTCAGCCCAGGCGCTAATGGTTTCGATCTCATCCGGCGACAAACGGCGGTCATTGCTGAACTTGCCATGCTTCGGGTCGGCAAGCCACGGCGGCATCTTCTTCGACAGCACTGCGGCCTTCATCGCCTTGGCCCACGGCCGGACTTCGCTGTACGAAGTGAATGTCATGGGCGCGGCCTCGCCTGCGCGGTGGCATTCCACGCAGCGCTTATTCAAGATGGGCGCGACATGCTTGCTGTAATTCACCTTCGCGGTGGTTGCGCCGGACATGGCGGCAGTGGACACCACGAGTAATGTCGTGAGATGGAAAAATTTCATAGCGATCCTTTGTACAAGAGGATACCCTTTGCAGCCGCCGTTCGCCAGTTGCGTAAAGCGCTACTTTACAGCGTTTGGAAAAAGAACGGGCAAAGTGGCCGGGCTGGCGAACATACAAGTGGCGGAATGACCGCATCCGCCGATGATGGCGATCTTGTGTTTAGCCTGGAACTGCGTCCTCATATAGTTCCAGAAAATGGTGGCGCGCTCGCGGCGATTGAAGCCTTGCGCGTACGCATTGCAGGTGCCTTCCAGATCGGAATCCTGATTCACATCCAATGCGCCGGCTAAATAGGTTACGTTGCGAGCGATGTATTGCTGTCGAATCACGTCCGGCGACGTGACGGCTGCGTAGCCGCTCAAAGCATCCAGTCCGTGCTTGTATTGATTAAAGGTAGTGCAGTTTTCCGCATCCCAATAACGCGCGAATCTTCCCTTGCAATTGCCGTCGATGTCGCAGGAGCCCTGCCGGGAAATCCTGATGTTGTTCAGGTACATATACGACGATGGGTTCGCCACGACATAGCGAACGGGCAGCCGGGATTCCGCGCGCGTGGTGGCGGCATATCGCTGCACGAATTGTCCGCCCGCCGAGTGTCCGGCCACGATGATCTCAGTCAGATTCGGGAAGCGCCCCCTGTTGTTGAGCAGGCGAACCATTCCGTCGACAAAATCGAACGAATAGGCCGGTTTGCCGGACGCGGAGTTCGCCGCGGCCTCGCCCACCTTCCAGCCTTCGCAGCTGAATCCATATTCGGCGGGCTCCAGTTTGTCGCGGCATGCGCCGGTGTTGGCTTTGAATTGGGGAGCGACCAATGCGGTTTCGGCCAACAGCCCCGCGGCGGCTGTGGACGCCATGGCGACGCCGTAGTACGCATCGCCGTTGCGCGACGCGCCGTGAACCATAATCATGGCGCGCTTGATGCCGGGATGCGTGCCGCTGTGCAAAGAATGCGAGCGGTAGTACAGCAGCGCTTTGTTTTCCTGATATAGCCACTCCGCGCAAGTGGCGTCGGGCTTGTGGCAGGCGGCCGCGATCTTCGATTCGGCTACGGGATTCAATTCTTTGCGGCCACCGGCATCGATGATCATGGAGAGCAGTTTGAAGAAATCGTTCTGACCCACTTCGTTTCCCGAAACGAATGTGTCGACGCGATGAACCACAACGAGATTCATCGCCGGAACCACCATCACGTAGTGTCCGCCCGCGCCTCTGGCCGAGTAGCTGTTCCGATCAACCCACCACATGTAGCCGTAGCCCGTGCCGTTATATGTGCTGGCGTCCGACCATGCTTGGGTAGATTCGGCCACCCATTTCTCCGGAACAATCTGCCGTCCGTTCCACTTACCCTTATTGAGAAACAGATGCCCAAAGCGAGCCAAATCGCGGGCCGAGATGCGGAAGGGATAGGCCGCATGAATCGAATCGCTGCTGCGCGTGTAATCGCCATCGGCGGCCGTGAAGTGCTCCATGCCGATGGGCTGCGCAATGCGTCGCTCAAAACTGGCATGAATTTTTTCACCCGTGTACTTTTCGTAGATGGTTCCGAGGGCGTTGAAATCCCAGTTGTTGTAATACCAAAAGGAGCCTGGCGCATGACTGAAACGCGGAGGACGTATGGCATTCATGGAAGGCGTTCCCGCAGCCGACGGATGATAGATGCCAGATCGCGATTTCAGCAGATCGGACACCTTGGCCTGCTTCTCGTTTTCCGTCAGCGACGGAGCGTTGTCGTCGATCGACAAATCTTTCATCGTCTTGGAGATGTCGATCTTGCCTTCCTGCACGGCGATGCCGTAGAGCGCGCTAAGCAGGCTCTTGCGCATAGAGTGGCTGAGATACTTCTTTGTGACGTCGCCCCATTCGTCGACGATCACGCCGTCCTGAACAATGACAACCGCGGCCGTCTTGAGGCGCGAGGAGAATTCCTTGGCAGCCTTCAACTTTTCCGCGTCCCATTGCGCGGGACGGCGCTTTTCCCAAGTCTTGCCTGGAAACACCGCGGCGGGCAAAGTGGAGCAGAAAAGCAAGAGGAGGTTGGCGATTCTCATTTTAGAAAGTGATTCCGCTGACAAAGGCGACATTCGCCCCGCCGCCGGGGTTCCTGGGAAACAGCGCGCCGGCGACAGGAAGGTTAGTGGAGGCGGTGAACCCGGTGACCCAAAGTGTGCCGTCCGGGGAAAGCGTTGCTCCATGGATCTGCTCCGCGGCGGAGCCGCCGAAATAAGTAGAGAACGTCAATTTGCTTCCGTCGGCGGCAAACCGCGTGATGAACCCATCGGCAGTGCATGCTTCACGCGCACAAGTGCCGCCGACTTTTTCCTGGATCCCTTCAACCACCGGGAATGCCAGGGACTGCACCATTCCCGCAACGATTGCCTCACCCTGCGGGGTGACGGCGATGGCGAATGCATCCTCAAGGCTCGTGCTGCCGAGGAAGGTGGAGTAAACCAATGACTTGCCGTCGGGCGCCATCTTGGTGAGGATGGCGTCGCGTCCGCCGCCATACGTGTTCTTATAGGGAAGCCTGCGCGGATAAGCGCCGGAAAGCGAGAATCCCGTTATATACAGATTGTCCGAAGCGTCCACCGCAATCATGCGGCAATAGTCTTCGGCCGCGCCACCTAGATAAGTGACGAAGACCCAACTGGAAAAGTCCGGCGTCAGGCGTGCGGCCAGAATATCGCGCGCGCCTCCGCCGTATCGCGGCTGGAAAGCGTTTACGACGTTGATATTGGTCGATGTGGTCACGCCGCCTACAAAGACACCGCCATCGGCGGCGACGGCCACCGATGTGAACTCGTCGACGCCCCCTCCGCCCAGGTAAGTGGAAAACAGAATTCGTTCGCCCATGGGCGCAAGCTTGATGAGGACGCAGTCTCGCGTGCCGCCGGAGTATTGATCCTGCAGCGGATTCACCAACGGGAAATCCTGCGATTGCGTGGAACCGGCGATCCAGATGGACCCATCCTTATCCAAAGCAATGCTGCGGCCGAAATCATCGAGTGTTCCACCGATGTAAGTGGAGAAGAGCAGATTGCTGCCGCTGGCATCGACCGCGAGAACCACAATGTCTCCGCCGGCCGCGATGCTGCCGCCGCCGAACTTTTCCTGCGCGGCCGCCACCATGGGAAACTCCGGAGAGGACGAGTATCCGACGATGTAGACGTTGCCGCCAGCGTCCACTTTGAGATCCAAGGCGCGGTCATCGCCGTAGCTGCCAATGTAGGTGGAAAAAATCAGGTTCTGGCCTGTCTTATCGAACTTGGAAAGGAAAATGTCGTTGCTCCCGCCGAACAGCGGCTGATAGGATTCCGTCACCGGAAAGTAGTTGCTGGTCACCGTTCCGGTGACGTAGACATTGCCATCCTTGTCGGTTGCGACCGCTTCTCCGCTGGACCCGCCGGTGCCGCCCAGGTAGGTGGAATAGGCAAGTACCGGGTCGACAATCAGCGGCAAGGCCTTGTCGTAGTTCGGCACTTGGAAGCGATAACGGTGGGTTCCTTCGGCAACCAGGTTCGACGGTATTTCTCTGCGCCTGCCCGCGGAAATTTGATAGGCAACGGGAGGCAGCAGACGGAAGCCGCGATCACTGCTATCGATTGCGATGCGCACGGAATCCAAAGAAGCCCCCGGACGAAGCTCCAGATCGAATTCCAACAATCCGTCGCGCGTGAAGTAATACACCACATCGACGCCCTGATAAATGGACGCGCAGCGCACCTTCTCAAATTGCGGCACGCGCACGCGCCACTTGGATGCGTCGCGACCCATCATGTAGTTGGAGCGCGAATTGCGGCGGCCGGTTCCTTCGCATCCTTGAGCGGCTATGCCTTCAAAGCGCAATTCATATTTCCCGGACGCGCCGCGCACCTGGTATCCGTTCGCCTGCACGACGGCGGAATACTGCGCTGCGCGGGCGGTGAAGCGATTGCCGTCTTGCGGCTCGAAGCTCAACGGGACGGCGGCCTGGGCCATGCCGCAGACGATGAGAAAGTGCACGAGACGTTTCATGGCTAAAAATAAAAACGCAAGGCGAATTGCATGGTGCGGCCTGGGCCATTGCGGTCGCGCCACATCTTGCCGAAGTTCTGGTTGTAGTATTGGGCCAGAATCTGATTCCGCGTGCCCAGGGGGAAACTCGCGGAACCAAGGCCCCACAGGTACGGGACAGGTCCGTCCAGCCGCACGCCGGTCCTGCTTACCGGAACACCCGTGCCGAAGAGGCTGTACGTTTCGTTCGCCGTGGACATGAAGGTCGTGTGATTCAAAACGTTGAATGCTTCGGCGCGCATCTGGAAGTAGCGCCTGCGGTTTTCGAACGGGTAGACATCGCGCAGGACGGAAGCATTCAACGTTTGACGCCACGGATTGCGCGCGTAATCGAGAGTGCGCGCGGCGTTTCCGGTGTGGCCGAATAGCGGCCGCGCAAACGCTTCCGGATTGAAATAAGGGATATCGTTGGCGACGTTCTTGGACCACCTGGGATTGATCAACGGGACCCCCGTCACCACGTCGGGCCGGATCCGTTCATTGCCGGTGATGCCGCCGGGGATCCCGTTGGCATCGCCCAGATAGACGGAGAATGGAGTGCCGCTGCTGACGGTTCCAATCGCGCTGACATTCCAGTTGTTCACCAGGAGACCACCGATTTTGCCCGGGCGATTCCACAGCAACCGTCCCCGGCCGAAGGGGATCTGGAAGTTTACCGATCCGGTAAGACGATGCCGCGTATCGTAGTTGGAAACGGAGCGGTTGGCTTTCAAATCCGTAGGATCTTGAATGCGGGTGTTTCCCCACAAATACAACGAGCTCGAACTCGTGCTGCCGTCGGACGCCGTGTCGATGGATTTGGCCCATGTGTAGTTCACACGGAAATAGAATCCCCGGCTGAAGCGGCGGTCGAGAGATGCGGTGCCGGCGTGATAGATGGAGGTGCTGTTCGTGATGCCGGCGATGTTGATGTCGCCGAGAGTGGGAATGGGACGGAGCAGGCTGGATCGCGTTACCTTGAGAGGATTTCCCATCGCGTCCTTGCGTCCGAAAGGATCCTCCACAACTTCATTCGGGTCGATGCCCTGATCCAGCAAATCGGCGAATTCTTCACGATCCGCGGAATTGATGCCAACCAGCGGCGAATAGAGGTGCGTGCCCTTGTTGCCGAGGTAGCTCATCGATAGAACCGTATGCCAAGGCAATTCCGTTTGCATCGTGAGATTCCAGGATTGTGTGTACGGCGATTTGGAATCCTGCGCGAATTCCACAACGGCAGCCGCGGCAGGCAGCCGGGAATCGCGCGTTCCCGCGCAATTCAAACAAATCTTCCCGTCGGATGGAATCGCCAGAATATTTCTCTCGCTCGTGGCCACGGGAGGATTCCGTCCAATGGCGATCAGATAGAGAGGATTCACGGCCTGCGACCTCGCCGGAGTTGTTCCCGATTGGAACCTGGCATAAGTGAAGCTGCCGCTGGAGCCCGCGCCGAAATCGGGAATGGGATCGCGGCCGCGGCCTGTGCTGGCCGGATGGCTGATTCCATAACCGCCCCGCACAACAAAGGAACGCCGCCAACCCGGAATGCGCGGCGACCAGGCGAAGCCGAAACGCGGCTCCAGATTGCGTGTATGGTTCGGCTCCAAGTAGCGGGACCTTCCGTTATATCCGCTATAGAGATAGTTGTAGGTAACCGAGCGGAGATTGTTGTTGTTGTCGATCACTTCAACCGGATTCGCCAGATCCACTGTGGCCTGACGATTGAACTTCTCCGAACGCGGGCTGTTATATTGCCAGCGAATGCCGAAGTTGAGAGTCAGGTTTCGCAGCAGCTTGTAATCGTCCTGAAAATACGCTGCGCCGACTTTCCAGCGGTAATAGTAAGGAATCAGGATGCTGCGCAGCGAGACGGTATTCGGAACGCCCATCAGAAACGAAGCGAACTGTAGTCCGCCGGTGCCGCCCAATGTGTTGTTGTTGCCGGAATTGGTTTGCGCGGCCGCCCACACGTAGTTGCCGCAGCAGGCATCGGGCAATCCACGTACTGGTGCTCGCGGTAGGTGCCGAGACCCGCACCCGGGTCCAATCCGTAATTCCCAAATCCGGTCTGGAAGAACGGGTATCCGAAGTTGGTGACGTTGGGAAGTCCAAAAACATCTTTGGTGTAGTTTGTTGTTGCCATCTCGCCGGGGGGACGGCGGCTATAATCGCCGAAAGTATAGATGGCGCGCAGATCGTTGAGGATAGTCGGCGAGAAGTTGTGCGTATCGGTGATCATCAACTGCTTGGTGTCGCTGATGTCCGACGGATAGCTCATGAAGACGTTTCCCTTGGCGACGCGGTAGCGATCGGAAAAAAGCGGAACTCCGCTGTAGCGTCCGGAAAGCCGGTTCCTGCTGCTGAAGTGATGATCGACCTTGGCGTTCCATCGTCCATCGGTGCCATCCACCCCGCGCGTACCGAAGTAGTTGCGGCCTTGCGGGTCGAAGGGCATGTTCGGCAGGGGAACGTCGGCCAGAAGTTTCTTTGCCAGCGGATCGATCATGTAGGCGGGAATCACCAGACCGCGCTTGGTGGGATCGGGATCGCCCGCGCCGAAAAGTGGATATTCGGCGGTGGCATTTGGCCTGTTGAGTTGTGTCAGTTGATTGCAATTCTGCGGCGCGGGAACACAGCGGTATTGCTGATACAGCATCGGCCGCCGCTGGCCTGGAGCCACATAGGAATTTCGAAAATCGCCCGTGCGTTCCGCCGCGGTTGGGAAACGGGAATAGATGTCGATCTGGTCGAAATACCGCTTCGGTTCCAGAGAAGCGAAGAAAAATGTCTTCCTGCGTCCGTTATAAAGTTTGGGAATGTAGACGGGCCCGCCGATGGTCAGGCCAAACTCCTGCCTTCGATTGTTGTTGGGAAAGGGACGGTTGAACTGGCGGGCGTTTACCGAGGGATTGCGGTGGTACCAATAGGCGCTGCCTCGCAATTGATTCGTGCCGCTCTTGGAAACCGAGTTGATGACACCGCCGCCGGAAACTCCGTACTTGGCGGAGAAAGTGGAGGTGATGACCTGAAATTCCTGAATGGTGTCGGTGGAGAATGTGACCGTGGCGCGGCCAATTCCAACGGAGTTCGAGCCGGCGCCATCGGCAAGAATGGCTGTGGATCCGACGCGTCCGCCGCCGACGCTGAGCCCCGCGCCCGCGCTTGGCACGTCCTGGAAAATGCCGGCTTCGTCCGAGCCCGCCTCTCCCATGACACCAGGGACGAGCAACGCCAACTCCAGCGAACCGCGCCCTTGCAGCGGGAAAATCTGCATTTCTCTTTCGGTGAAAGTTGTAGTGAGCGCGCCGGACTCCGTGTCTAACGCAGGCGGATCGGCATTCACTTCCACGGTTTGCTTGGACTCATTCGGCACGAGGACGAAATCCAGCTTCGCTCTGCCATCGGTGGTTACATGGACCTTCGATTTCGCTTTCTGAAACCCGGCGAATTCCGCATACACGATGTATTCGCCCGGCTGGAGACCGAGAATAATATACTCTCCATTGTCTCCGGACTTGGCCTCGACACTGGTGCCACGATCCTGCGATTGCACCACAATCTTTGCCAATGCGATTGGAGCTTGCGTGGCGTCACGGACTTCACCCGCGATAGTCCCATCGGTCTGCGCGAAGGCGCAGCCCATGGCAAGAACGAAAGTGAGAACACCACTTCGGAGCATGAATCCCCAGGAACCGGCAGCTTGTGTGAATTATACCATTGGCATGCGCCGGAAACCGAAGGGCAGGACTGCGAATGGTAGGATGGATTGTATGCAATTTACCATCCGGTTACTGCGCGAAACGGACGGGCGCTGGATTGCCGACATTGCCGAACTTCCGGGCGTGACCGTCTACGGTGCAACCCCGGATGAAGCGACTCTCAAGGTCAAGGCCCTGGCCTTACGTGTGGTTGCCGAAGAGATCGAGCATGGTGAGATGCCCGCCGGGCCCGACACGTTGCACTTTTCGCTAGCAGCATGAGCGCCTGGCCCGCGACAAAAGCCCGGCGTGTTCTAGCGGCGCTGAAACGCGTTGGTTGGCAGGTCGTTCGCACTTCAGGCTCTCACCGGACGTTGCGTCGTGAAGGTTATGCGCAATATCGTTTCGCCTACCACGACAAGGAAGAATTGGGTCCTGTAATTCTGGCCGAGATTGCAAAGCATACTGGCTTGCGCCCAGACGACTTATAGAGGCCCACTGGTCAACCTGACTCTAAGCCCGCGCCAGGATTGCGTCCACAGGGGCGCCGGTTCGCGCACCGGAGACGCTTGAGAATCCGGCCTCGTGCAACAGCGCTTCATACTGCGCGAGGGTCCGTTCTTTGCCCTCCGTGCAGATCAGCATGTTGAGCGATTGCATGAGAGCCGACGTGGGACCCGACTGGTCCGGCAGAAGCAGGCGCTCGACGATGAGCAATGCACCGCCCGGCGGAAGGGCTCGGCGGATTTTGGCAAGAAGCGTGCGGATTTTCGCTTCGGTCCAATCGTGCAGGATGCGGCCGACGGCGTAGAGATCCGCCGGAGGAAGTTCGTCCGTGAAGAAATCTCCGGCGATTAATTCCACGCGTTCGTTGACGAACCGCTTTGCCGTTTCGATGACCGCCGGGAGGTCGAACACGGCGGTGCTCAGGTTGGGATAGCGCGCCGCGGCTGCCATTGCGAGATGGCCGGTTGCTCCGCCTAAATCCACCAGCTTGCGGAATTGACTAAGATCGAAAGCCGCAACCACTTTCGGCGAGCCAATCAAACCGAAGCCGTTCATCCCCAGCAGGAATTCAAATTGCGATTCGGGCGTGCGGAAGAAGTGGTTGAAGATGGGCCCATCCAGGTTGTAGGTTTGCTTCCATCGATTCGTTCCCTCGCGCACGGCGTCGTCCAAATGTCCCCACATGTGATAGAGCACCTGATCCGAATAGAGAACGTAGCCGGACAAAGTCTGCGGACTCGACCGGCGCAAGTATACATCTGCGACATCGGTGTTGCTGTAAAGGTCGCCGTCCTTTCGCAGCAGGCCCAAACTGACGCAGCCATCCAACAACCGCTGCAGCGCGTCAGGGTTCGCCGCCAAAGCTTCGGCCATCTGTTCCAGAGTCAGCGGCGTCTTGTCGAACACGCCTAACGAAGCCGATGTGAACATGCATTTGGAGCGGCGGAAGGCGTCGATGAGATCGATTACGATAGTTGGGTCGGTCATTTTGTTTCGAAGTGGTCAAATCCGGCGGCAATGATTTCGAACTCTCTTTTCTCCCCGAAGATGCGCCCGGCGGGTCCCTTTTCGACGGACCCGATGCGCGTGATGGGCACTCCGGCGATCTCCACGGGGATTCTGCGCTTACCGGGCACAGTGAAAAGCAATTCGTAATCCTCTCCGCCATGCAGCGCCTCCTCGATGGTCGCGCCGCGGAAAAACGGAAGGGTATCTCCCAAATCGGCGCACAAGCCGGATGCCTTGCATAGGCGCGCCAAATCGGTGGAGAGCCCATCGCTTAAATCGATGCACGCCGTTGCTCCGTACTTCAAGCGCAGCAACTGGCCTATCGCAAGCCTTGGCTCAGGACGCAGATGTTTTTTCCAGGCAAGCCCTTTTCCGGTGGCCAAGCCGTGAGCGGAGCCGCCCAAAGCCCCTGTGACGTATAGCGCGTCTCCCGGTTTCGCTCCGCCTCTGCGCAATGCCGTGCCGGTTGCAGCGGAACCGCACACCATCACGTCGCAAATAATGGTCTCCGATCGCGATAGGTCGCCTCCCGCCAGAGACGTTCCTGTTTTTGCGGCGAGGGCAAACAGCCCATCATAGAAACCGTCGATCCATTGGGAGTCGGCCGGCGCGGCAAGCCCCACGAGGCAGAATTCCGGAGAGCCGCCCATGGCTGCGATATCGCTTAGACTGCGCGCGAGCGCTTTGTATCCCACCTGCCTGGCGGTATGCGTATCACGCCGGAAGTGCCGTCCCTCGATTACGAAATCGGTAGTGAAGAGCAACTCCTCGCCCTTACGAGGTCTGTAGATGGCGCAATCGTCGCCGATACCCATGGCGACTTCCGATTTCAAACGCGCCTTCTTCCGAATGTGCTCGATCACCGAGTTTTCATTCATAGTTCCTCGGCAATTACCAGGCCGGACGGCAACTCTTCCCCGAAGATTCTGCCGAGCGCGGCCGTATCGCGTTCGCTTTCTCCATTGAGGACCGCTAGCGCCTCTTCATCGTTAGCGCATGCCTTGCGTGCAACGGCCATGGAGGCTTCGGATAAATCGCGTGTGGAGTCGCCGCTGCGGCAGGCAAGCGCGGCGATGGTTGCGGTAGCTTTGCTTGTTTTTGCGAGCACATCAATCCAACGCGCAACCGTCGCCGCCGGAAGAACCTGATTGATGGGGCCGTAGAAAAGTTTTCTTGCGCCAAGCCGTGAAAGGCACCACAAATCGCTTTCCTGGTAATCTCCGCTCTTCACTCGTTTGACGATGGCCTCGCCTAACTCCGTTCGCGTTCCCACGGGCAACAATTCCAAACTGGCGGCCGTGCGCCACATCTCACGCAACAAACTGGAGTTGAGGCGCTGTTTTCTTTCGCCGCGCGGAAGAAGGCTGCCGGAAAGGCGTTGATAGATGTCCGCCTGCTGATTCCGATTGAGTCCACCGGCAACGCGGCCCCAGAAGATCCACCATTCGCTTTCGCATTGCACCTGATTGCCGAATTGCAGACCGCCGGCATAGACGCGCCGCGCCTGCTCGATGCGCAGATCGTCGCCGGGGAAACCGAATCCGGGGCGCAGGCAAAAGCCCGTCAGGTTTAACCAGCGCGCCTCGTACGATGGTCCGCGTTTGCGGCCCTCGGCATGCTCCAACAATTTATCGGCGATGCGCCGGATGGCGCTGCCGGGCCACGAATTCCTTCCCAGCGCGATGGCCTGATCCAAGCGCGAAGGGAGCTCTTCCGGCGCAAGCGCTCCGTCGCGAAACACCGCCGCCGCCAACTCTTCGGCGCGCGCCAATCCCTCGTCGCTCACCACGGCCGCGGGCTTGGCGGGGCCGGACTCCACTCTCTTTCGCAACTCGAATTGCAGACGCCATCGCTGCTCGCTGATTTTCGATTCGGCCCAAATTTCCAACGTGCCTACTTCCGTCAGACGCGCTCCCAGCTTGACGGGGATGAGACGCTCTTCGATTTTCTTTCCCGAACGAATGACCGCGTTCAATGGCGCGTGCGCGTGGAGTTGCGCGGATTCCTCCGCAGTGAAATCGATGCGGTCGCCAAGTTTGTCTTCCGTCCGCGTGAGCGAGCTATGCAGACGAAACGACACGGGCTTATTCGCCACCAGTTGGAGCCCTTCCACATCGAGTTCCACCTGCATTCCTTCCTCGGTGCCGCGCGGCGCAAGACAAACCGTCCGCAATTTGCCATCCGCCGTTCCCGTGCCGATGAAATATGCCCGCGGCAAACCGCCTCGAACCAGCACGCCTGTTCCGCTATGGCGAGCGTGCGAATAATAAGCGGCGCCCACGGAGACAGCCAGATCGAGATCCTGATTCTCAAATATCAGCGGGCGCTGCGCGTACCACTTCTCCACGACATCGGCGACGCGCTGGCGGCAGATGGTGGGAATAAAAAATCCGCCGTTGAACAGAATGGCGTCGATCTTCGCGACGCCCGCGCCTTTGAGAAATGCGGCGAGATGGCGAGTGACTGCAGGATCGGAAACATAAGGCAGACCCAACTCGCCGAAGATGCTTTGCTTTTCCTCTTTCGGCTGTTCGTGCAGATCGCAGAAAGGAAGGAAGCCATCAAGGGTCAGTTCCAATGCTTCTTCGCGCAGGATCTCCGTACGCAGAGTTCCACCAATGAGCGACGACCCGCCGCCCAGCACCGTGATCTCCGCGCTTTTGCGGCTCTCATCGGCCAGCAGTCCCTCTTTGGCCGCGGCGCATTGACGGCGCAGCGCGCTGCGCTGCCGCAAGGAGAGCGATTTTCCAATCTTCGCTT
>JACPVQ010000180.1 GCA_016191645.1 Candidatus Solibacter usitatus | reverse complement strand
CGGCCTCACTGACAGTTCGTGTTCCTACGGTCGAGGATTTGCCTTCCGCTTCTTTCAGCTTCACCTCACGGCTACGCCTTGCGGTTCGGCTACGGTTGCCGTCATCGGCTCCGGTTGGCTCCTTTCATCCAACAAGATTCTGCCCATGCTGGAGATCTGCCTACACACAGCAGCACAGCCGCAGCCAATGGAAATCGCGGCTTGTGGAGATTCTAGAGAGTAGGTAGTACGGAGCGGCGCAGCCGCAACCAAAGAAAATCTTTGCAGCCTGGGAAGCTAATTATCGCTATCGACGCGGCCGGTGAGAGGTCGCACCACGCCGTTGCCGCAGACGCCTACACCGACGTTGGTCAACGCCTGTAGGAAATTGTAGAGGACGTTGTAGACCACTTGTTCCGTCACCGGCTGTTTGCCGGGAAGGCGGAAGTTCGGCGGCAGTTCCTTGGTGATCTGAAGACGCACGGTATTTGGAACAGGACGTCCCGCGCGATCGCGTTGATTGGCGATTTGAATCGGCGTCTGCAAAACGGAACCGGTGTGCCCGTCCACATAAAACTGGCAGCGCGAAAACCATCCGAGGTTGGTGGGATCGGCGGCATCGAACAGCAACAGCGGAGCCTGACGCTCGGCGGCCATAAGGTCGACGGTGAGGATTCGTTTGCCGTCGTGCACTCGAATATCGAAGCCCGCCTGCTTGGCAATACTCGTCACCAACTCCGCGTCGAGTTCGAGTAAGAGCAGCTTATGAATGCCTGCGTGTAAAACCTGCATGAACTCCCCATTCTAGCAGGTGTATGCTTCAGGCCAGTTTTGACAGCCATCGCTCGGCGAGTGCCGCAGCCGCATCGGGCTTCAGTTCAATGCGCTCCGATTGCAATTCTTCGCCCGCGAGTTGGTGCCGGGCCACGACGCCTTCCGCATCCGGCTGCAGTTCCAGGCGCAAATCGCGCGCGTCCAAGCGCAGCGTCGTGTCGAGCCATGTGATGTTCACCTTCACGCGTTTGGAAAAACCGATCCGAGTCGCATGCCCAAGCAGCGCTTGTGTGAACGGGCCGTTGCGCAACTCCGCGGCGAACGGCGCGGCGCGAATGCGATCCTGCCGTTCCGCTTCGCGGCGTTCCTGGTCGCGCCGGATCTGCTCCGGGTCGCGTTCTTCGCGCGATTCCAGGCTCTTCAGATTGTTTTCCAGATTGTCCAGAAAGCTCATACGCGTTTCACCACCGCAAAGTATGCGCCGCACAAATCCGTGCCCGCCGCGTCCTGAAACCAACCGTGCAATTGCGTCCTGCCTTTGCGCAACGTGACGCGGAACAGCGCCGACTTGTCGTCGGATTTTGTCTTCATGGCCAGATCGTGTGTCCCCATCTTCAAACGAGCGGCGGCGATAGGGAACGCTTTGCCCGCGGGCAGTTTTCCCACCGTAAGCTTCTTCTCGGGAGCGGCCAAAGTGAGCGCGTAGCCAAGTTCCGGAGGCCAGCGCGAAAGCGCGATCTCGTAGGTCCCATCGCGCTCCACATCGATATTCCAAGGACCGCCGCGAGGTCCGCCGATACCTGTGAGGATGGCGTTGGGATTGTCGCAATAGATCTCTTCCCAATCCGCCGACGTCAGAATGACCGGATTCTCGGCGTCCGCGCCTATGCTGTTCGGAAGGAAGTCGCGGAGCGTCGGCTCGATTCCGGCCCACCATTGTTCGTAATGATCGCGCATCTTCTTGACCACACCGGGCTGCGCCTTCGCCAGATCGTTCTTCTCGCCGACGTCGGCGCGAAAGTCGTACAACTCTTCGCCATTGACCAATCGCCATTTGCCCCAGATCACGTTCGAATCCCACTTCTTCAGAATCTGGCCGTACTGCACGATCATCATGCGATCGGGGAAATCCGTCTTGCCGCGAAGGAGTCCGGCGAGGCTCGTGCCGTCGAACTTCGCCTGCGGAGCTTTGGGGACGCCGCACAGGTCGAGCAGCGTCGGAAGAATATCCTGATTCTGAGCGGGCACGTCGATATCGGCCGGCGCGCGCAGCCCACCGTTGGGCCAGCGGACGAAACACGGTACGCGATGGCCGCCATCGTACACCGACGTTTTTCGCGCGCGCATTCCGTCATTAAACAAATTCACGCCGGCGGTTCCGCCGTTGTCCGTCATGAAAACAAAAATCGTGTTGTCGCGCAGACCGCTCTGGCGAAGAAAAGCCTCGAGCTTGCCCAGGTTCTCATCCAGATTTGCAATCATTCCGAAAAACGCCGCCGGCACACCGGGCCTTTGGTACGGCGCGGAATATTTGCTGTCCACCCACGCCGGTCCGTGCGGCGTGTTGGTGGGAATGTAGCAGAGAAATGGCTTATTCGCAGCCTGCTGCTTGCCCATCCATGCAATCGCTTCGCTGAACCAGAAATCCGTGCAGTACCCTGTGAACGGTTTGCGCACGCCGTTGTCGTGATAGGATCCGTTGAAATAATCGTTGTAGAATTCCGGCGCGGAACTCATGCCGAAGCCAAGATGATATTTGGCGGTTTGAAAACCGCGATCCATCGGGCGGTACGGATAATGGTCTCCAACATGCCACTTCCCGAAGACGCCGGTCGCGTAACCGGCCTGGGCGAACATGGCGGGCATCATCGGAATGTCGCGGCGAACCATGGCGCGTCCGGCAGTGACCGATGTCGCGCGATTGTGCAGCGCGTCCATTCCGGTCAGTAATTGGCCGCGCGTCGGCGTACACATGGGCGCAACATGAAAGTCAGTGAAGCGCACGCTCTCGCCGTGCAGCTTGTCCATGTTCGGCGTCTTGAGAACGGGATTGCCGTGGCAGGAAAAATCGCCATAACCTTGATCGTCGGTGAGCAGGATGATGACGTTCGGCTGACGGCGCTGCTGGCCTGATAGCGGGGCAGCCGCAACTGTTCCCAGGAATTGCCGGCGATTCGAAATCATCGTGATCCTCCCGATATGGCGTGAACGAAGTGGACTTCGCTCTCCGGTCCGACGCTCTCCAATAATCCGATCGGCGAGACTTCGCCATCCACGGCAACCGATACGTTCGGACGCAAACGGCCTTGATCGACAAGCCTCTCGCGCAGTCCCGGATATTGAGCCTCCAAGTTGTCGATCAGTGCGCGGACCGTTTCTCCCGCGGCTTCCACTTGCGAAGCGCCGCCGGTGAGCGGCCGCAAGAGAGCGGGGATGAAAACTACAGGCACGCGATCAGTTTCCCTTGGCCCAGATGGCCTCCATGATGGCGGACGGTTTCATGGGCAAGCGGTTCATGCGAACACCCGCAGCCCGGTAAATGGCGTTGGCAAGGGCAGCCGGGGGCGGCACGATGTTCGCTTCACCCACGCCGCGCACGCCGAACGGATGATTGGGATTGGCCACTTCGACGATGCACGTATCGATCATTGGAAGATCGAGCGCGGTGGGCATGCGATAGTCCAGCAGCGACGAGTTCATCATGCCGCCGTCGGGACTCATGTAATACTCTTCGTTGAGCGCCCAGCCGATGCCTTGTGCGCTGCCGCCTTGCATCTGCCCTTCGACGTAGCTGGGGTGAATCGCCTTACCCGCGTCCTGAATCGACGTGAAACGCAGCACGGATACGCGGCCCGTTTCGGGGTCCACTTCAACATCGGCGATCGCTCCCGAGAACGAACCTCCTGCACTGCGCGGGTTCACCGCGCCGCGTCCCACCACAGGTCCGCCCGTGGACCCAAGTTTTTCGGAGAGCTCCGCGAAGGTCATCGATTTTTCGCCTGCCGAGAATGCGCCTTTCTCAAAATTGACCGCGGAGGCCTCTACTTCCCAAATTTTCGCCACGCGCTCTTTCATTTGGCGCACAACGTCTTGCGCGGCTTCATAGGCGGCGTAGCCCGTAGCAAAGGTTGTGCGGCTGCCGCCGGTGACTCCGGTAAAGCCCACCGAATCCGTATCGACAACGGTTGGATTGACGCGTTCCACGGCAATGCCGAGCACTTCGGCTGCCTGCATGGCGATGGATGTGCGCGTGCCGCCGATATCGGTGGAGCCTTCCACCAGATTCACGGAACCATCGGCGTTGACGCTGATGGTGCAACTGGACGGCAGCGCGGCGTTGAACCAGAAACCAACGGCGACGCCACGTCCGCGATTCGGCCCTTCGAGAGGAGCGCTGTAATGCGGATGATTCTTCATCGCTTCGATCACTTCGACACAGCAGATGCGCCGGTACTTGGGACCGTCGGCGCGGCGCGTGCCTTCTTTCGCCGCGTTCATCAGGCGCAGTTCCATCGGGTCCATGCCCAGCTTTTCGGCGATCTCATCCACCACCGTTTCCGTGGCGAAGGCGGCGTTGGTCGCGCCCGGCGCGCGATAGGCGGCGGTGCTCGGCTTGTTGACGACGACATCGTAACCGTCGATGGTGACGTTGGCGATGTTGTACGAGGCGAACACACACATGCCGCCGGGGCCCACCATTGCGCCGGGGTACGCGCCGGCCTCGTAGGCGAGACTGGCTTGCGCCGCAATCATGCGGCCCGTTTTATCCACGCCCATCTTCACGGTCATGTGCGAACCCGGCGTCGGGCCCGTGCCCTCAAAAACCTCGCGCCGCGACATGAGCACTTTCACCGGACGTCCCGTTTTCTTTGAGAGCATCGCCGCGACCGGTTCGATGTAGACCGGAATCTTGCCGCCGAAACCACCGCCGATCTCCGTCGGCGTGACACGGACGCGCTGCACGGGCACGTCGAGGATGCACGCCGTCACGTCGCGTACAACGAACGAGCCTTGCGTGCTGCACCAGACGTGGATGCGCCCGTCTTCATTCCACAGCGCCGTGGCGTTGTGCGGTTCGATATAGCCCTGATGCACCGTAGCCGTGTCGAAGGTGCGTTCCACAACGACGTCCGCTTGCGCGAATGCTTCTTCGCTGTTGCCCAGCACATGCCGGAAGTGGACGGCGACGTTGCTCACCTTGCCGGATTTTTTTCCGAGCTCCGTAGTCTCCAGGTCCTCGTGGAGAATGGGCGCGTCTTCGCGCATGGCGTCGGGCGCGGTGAGCACGCAAGGAAGCACTTCGTACTCCACTTGAATCAGGCCGGCGGCCTGCTCAGCGATGTGTGCATTGGTTGCGGCGACAGCGGCAACGGCATGCCCGCGATACAACACTTTACCTATCGCCAGGACATTTCCTCGAATGTAGCTGAGGGGCGTGTCGCCTTCGCCGAGATCGACAATGCGATCCGGGCCTTGCGGGAAATCCGCCGCGGTGATCACGGCTTTGACGCCGGGCAGCGCCGCCGCCTTGACGGTATCGATGCGGAGGATGCGCGCATGCGCATGCGGGCTGCGCAGAACCGCGCCGTGAAGCATTCCCGTGAGGTGAACATCCGCGCCGTAGATGGCGCGTCCCGTGACTTTGTCGGCTCCGTCATGGCGGATGGGCCGCGTGCCGAGAACGGAATACGTTGGTGTGCTCATTTGACTGGTTCCTTTAGGCGCGCATTTCCGCGGCGGCTTTTTGAACGGCGCGGACAATCTTGTCGTAGCCGGTGCAACGGCAAAGATTATTGGCAAGCCAGAGGCGAATATCCGCTTCCGATGGATTCTTGTCCCTGTCCAAGAGCGCTTTGGCGGATACGATGAAGCCCGGCGTACAGATGCCGCATTGCAACGCCGCTTCTTCCAGGAAAGCCTGTTGCAAGGGATGCAATTTCGATCCGCGCGCGATGCCTTCGATGGTGGTGATGTTGCGGCCCTCGGCTTCGACACCCAATACGAGGCACGCCGTCAAAGGTCTGCCATCCATGAGAACAGTGCATGCTCCGCAGTTGCCGTCGTTGCATCCTTCCTTGGTTCCGGTGAGTTGCAGAATGTCGCGAAGGCATTCCAGCAGGCTCTGCCGCGGCTCGCAGCGGAAGTCGGTCGCTTCGCCGTTGATGGTTGTGTTGACTAATACTTTTCCGGGCATGTTAGTTCTTTCCTCCGGCTCTGACGATGGCGGCCTCCAATGCGCGGCGCGTGAGTACCGCACAGAGATGGCGACGGTATTCCACCGTTCCGCGCATATCGGAAATGGGCGTAGCCGCATCCCGTGCGATGGCGGCGGCCTCCGCGATGACCTCGGCCGAGGGCGCTTTGCCAACCATGGAATCGCCAGCGGCCGGAACGAAGAGCGGCACCGGCGCGACGGCGGATAGAGCGATGCGCGCCGATTGCACGACGCCGTTTTCCAACGCTACTTCCACCCCTGCGCCCACAACCGCGATATCCATTTCATTGCGCGGAATAAAGCGAAGATACTGCGCGCCCGTGGTTTTGGACTTCGCTGGGATGTGGAACGAGATCAGAATCTCGCCCTGCTTCAGGACATTTTTTCCGGGCGCGGTGCAAAACAATTCGATGGGAACCGTGCGCTGGCCGCCGGTTCCAATAATGCGGCACGTGGCGCCCTGGGCGATGAGGATTGGCGTTGCGTCGGCGCTGGGCGCGGCATTACACACATTGCCGCCAAAGGTTGCCCGGCTCTGAATCTGCGTTCCGCCAATCAATCCCGCCACGTCGGAAAGCGCCGGATACTTCGATCGCACTCTGGAATCCTCGTGGATCCGGAAACAAGGGACAGCCGCGCCAATGGTCAGGCCGTCGGCGGATTTGAGCTCATTCAGCTCCGGAATTCCTTTCGTGTCAAGGAGGAAATCCGTATCGATGCGGCCGGCGCGCATTTGAACCAGAATGTCGGTTCCACCGGCGAGCAATCGCGCTCGCGGATGAAACGAGAGTAGCCGCAAGGCCTCGGCAAGGCTGCGCGGGGCAGCGTAGTCAAACGATTTCACGCATTGTCTCCTGCTGTAATGGACACACGCCTGATGATGGCGTGGAACAAATTACAGGGTACAACGAGAGGCCGCTTCAGCGTCGAGTAGCGAAGTAGCCTTTGCGGGCTTGCACTTTCAAATCTTTCCCTTTGACGCGAATGTCCAGCTTGCGGAACCCGCCGTCGCGCGCGGAGTTGGCGGGCGAATAGCTGATGGAATACTGGCTGCGCAGTTCCTGCTGCAATTCGTCGTAGATGGCGTCGAGAGAATTCCTGCGATCCACGCGATACATGCGTCCGCCGGTCTCCTCCGATATTCTTCGCAAGTCGCCGGACCCGCTGCTCATGCCGAATCCGCCGCGGTAGGCGGAGTAATCCAGGTATTCGACGCTGTAAATAATGGCATCGGCGCGATGCGCCGCGTCCATGGCCTCTCTGATCTTCACGCGGCTGCCGTGGTCGATGCCATCGGTGATCAACACCATTGCTTTGCGCCCAACCTCGCCCTTCAGTTTGTCGTTGGCGGCAAGATATACCGTATCGAACAGGATGGTTCCTCGCGCCTGGCCAAGAGTCGGCACAGGACCCGGATGCAGACCGCCGACGGCACTATCGGGCTTCAACCCATTCAACGCGGAACTCAGCAAGTTAACCGAGTTGGTGTAGTCCTGAAGAAGTTCCGCCTCGGAACCGAAGCTGATCACAAACGCCATGTCCTTCTGACGAAGCACCTGGCGGAAGAATTGGACGGACGCGCGCCGCTCCACGTCGATCAGATTTCGCTGCGATCCGCTGACGTCCACCAAAAGCCCGATCGTAATGGGGAGATCGGATTCCTTGGAGAATTGCCGCACCTGCTGTTCCTTGCCGTCCTCGAAAACCTGGAAATCGTCCTTGGTCATCGTGTTGACCAATGCCCCCCGCTTATCCCGGACGCTGAACAGCACGCTCACCAGGTCCACGTCCACCTTGATGGTGGGCATCTCTTCCACGGGCTGCTGCTTCTGCGGCGTCTGCTGGGCGACAAGGAGCAAGCCGGTGAGGGCCAGGAGAGCTAAGGCTATGGCTGCCACTGTTTTCATACAATACAATTTACTAGATGCGCACCATTAGGTCGCCGTTACCATGAAACACGCGGTAAATCATCTGAAGAAATCCGACCCCGTGCTGGGCGCGATCATTCGCGGAATCGGCGCTTACTCCATGGAGCAGCGTGATCCGGTCTTCGCGACGCTGGTGCGCAGCATCGTCTTCCAGCAGGTCAGCACCGCCGTGGCGCGTATCATCTATGGACGCGTGGAGAAATCGATGCCGTCCGGCGTTACGCCCGAAGCCGTACTGCGGAAGCGGGCAACCACCCTGCGGAAGCTCGGGCTTTCGCAACAGAAACCGGAGTACATCAGAGATCTCGCGCGGCACACCAAATCCGGAACTGTGGATTTTGCGGCGTTGTCCAATCTCAGCGATGAACAGGTGATAGAGACACTGACGCAAGTAAAGGGAATCGGCGTTTGGACGGCGCAGATGTTTCTCATGTTTGCGCTAGCCCGGCCCAACGTTCTGCCGACGGGCGACTTCGGAATTCGTAAGGCGATGCAGATCGCATATAAATTGAATGAACTGCCTAAACCGCAGGTGATGGAGGAGATCGCCAAGCCGTGGCGACCCTATTGCTCCGTCGCTTCGTGGTATCTTTGGCGCAGTTTGGATGGGATTGCAGGTATATGACACGCAGAATTATTCTTTCTCTACTCGTTTCCTTGCCGCTGTGGTGCGGCGAAACGGCTCTTGACCGCTATGTCAAGACTCCGGACCCTAACTACAAATTCGAAGTGGTGAAGACCATTCCCGGACCAGGTTACACGACGTTCGTCGTCGATCTCACATCGCAGGCTTGGCTTACCGAAAAGGAAGTCAATCGAACGGTGTGGAAACACTGGCTCACCATTGTGAAGCCCGACAAAGTGCAGCATCCTACCGGTTTCCTTTACATTAGCGGCGGAAGCAATCGCGATGCCGCGCCGGAAAAGCCCGACGGGTTTATGGTGGCCATGGCGATGAACACGAATTGCGTTTCCGCCGAACTGCGCATGGTTCCCAATCAGCCGCTCAGTTTCCACGGCGAAACGAAACAGCGTGTGGAAGATTCGTTGATCGCCTACGGCTGGAATCAGTTTCTGCAAGGCGGAAGCGAAGATTGGCTGGCGCGACTGCCCATGACGAAGAGCGCCGTGCGAGCCATGGACACGATCACCTCGGTCATGAACACTCCGCGGGCGGGCGGCGTCACGGTGGATCGATTCGTGGTGTCGGGCGGATCGAAGCGCGGTTGGACCACATGGACTACCGCCGCTGTGGATAAGCGCGTCGTGGCGATTGTCCCCGCGGTGATCGACATGTTGAACATCGAGCCGTCTTTCGTCCATCACTGGCGCGTGTACGGCGGTTGGTCCCCGGCGATTAAGGATTATCTGGACAACGAGATCATGAAGTGGTCTGGTACCACGCGCTACCGCGAGTTGATGAAGGTGGTGGAGCCGTATGAGTATCGCGACCGGTTGACCATGCCGAAATTCATGGTGAACGCCGGAGGAGATGAATTCTTCCTGCCCGATTCGGCGCAGTTTTATTACAAGGACTTGAAAGGCGAGAAGTTGATGCGCTATGTGCCGAACGCGAAGCATTCCCTGGGCGGGTCGGACGCGCGCGAAAGCATCGGCGCTTATTTTTCGATGATTGCCAACAACAAGCCCCGGCCGCGGTTTACCTGGAAGTTCGAGAAGAACGGGGACATTTCCGTGAAGACCGTCGACAAACCCACGGAAGTGAAAGTGTGGCAGGCGACGAATCCGGAGAAGCGCGATTTTCGTTTGGACGTGATTGGGAAAGCATATAAGGATACCGTGTTGCCGGAAAAACAGAATGGTGTTTATGTCGCCAACGTGCCGAAACCCGCGACGGGCTGGACGGCGTTTTTCATCGAACTGACCTATCCGAGCGGCTCGAAGTATCCATTAAAGGTAACGAGCGCGGTTCGCGTAACGCCGGATGTTTATCCGTTCGAAGCGCCGAAGTTGGGCGGGCCGAGTGGGCCGGGGCCGACATCGAAGCCCGATGCGGTACCAACCGCCAAACATAAATAAGGAGTTGGAAATGAAGCGATTCTTGTTTGTCTGCTTGTTTGCGGGCGCATTGCCCGTGGCGGCGGAAATCAAATTGCCGGCGCTCATCTCGGACAACATGGTTTTGCAGCAGGCCATGCCGGTTCGTATCTGGGGTTCGGGCGCTGCGGGTGAGGCCGTCACGGTATCGATGAACGGGCAGGCTGCCAAGGGCAAGGCGGATTCTCATGGGAATTGGGAAGTCTTTCTGTCCCCGATGCGCGCGGGCGGGCCATTCGATATGTCCATTGCCGGCGCGAACACGCTCTCCGTCAAGAATGTGTTGATCGGGGAAGTGTGGGTTGCGTCCGGACAATCGAACATGGCGTTCGCGTTGCGAGCCGCAACAGGGGCGGACCAGGAAATAGCGGCGGCTGCTAATCCGCAGATTCGTTTTTTCCAGGTAAAGACGACTTCCGTGCCGCGGCCCGTTGAGGATGTGATTGGAACCTGGAAACTGACCACTCCCGAAAACGCCCCGGGCTTCAGCGCAGTGGCCTATTTCTTTGCCAAGGATTTGCATGCGGCGCGCGGCGTGCCGGTTGGAATCCTGCAATCCGCGGTTGGCGGGACTCCGGCGCAGGCATGGACCACCCATGAGACGCTGGTTCACAATCCAATGCTGACGCCTTATCTGGATAGTTGGGCCAAACTGGTGGAGGCTCTGCCCGCAGCGAACGAAAAGTATCAGCGCGATTTGGCGAAGTGGAAAATAGCGGCGGCGAAAGCGCGGGCCGAGAAGAAAACACCTACGGCGCAGCCTCGCGCACCGGCCGGTTCGCCCGGCCATGTGCACACGCCCTCCGGGCTCTATAACGGAATGATCGCGCCATTGACGCCGTATGGAATTCGCGGCGCGCTGTGGTATCAGGGGGAGGCCAACGCGGGCTCCGATGCGGAGTTGTACCGCACGTTGTTCGCAGAAATGATTCTCGATTGGCGTCGGGCGTGGGGACAGGGCCAGTTCCCATTTCTGTGGGTTCAACTGGCGGGCTACGATCCGCCGGGCCGGAATTGGGGCGTCATCCGCGATTCGCAGACACGCACGCTGGAACTGCGCAACACCGGGCAGGCGCTGGCGATTGATGTCGGCGAGCCGCATGACATTCACCCCAAAGACAAGCAGACCGTCGGTAAGCGGCTGGCGCTTGTGGCCAGATCCGCCGCGTACGGCGAGAACATCGTCGCATCGGGTCCGCAATTGCGCATGGTCACAGAGGAGAATGGCGCGATGCGCATTTGGTTTGATTACGTGGGGTCGGGCCTCGCTACGCGCGACGGTGCGTCCCTCACGGGCTTCCGCGTAGCAGGCAGCGATGGCCGGTTCTTTAAGGCGGAAGCGAAGATCGACGGCAACACGGTTGTCGTTTCCAGTTCCATGGTGGGCGATCCGTCGGCCGTGCGCTATGCCTGGGAGAATTTTCCCGCGGCGAATCTGGTTAATAAAGAAGGCTTGCCGGCGGTGTTGCTATCGCCAAAGGCGGTCTGGAGACCGCCTTGCAGATCTGGAGATCTGCCCCACCATGGATGATCGATACGCGCGATCGCGCGCAATGCTGGAGCGGGCGAGGCAATCGCTGGTAGGCGGCGTCAGCAGCCCTTTCCGCGCCAAGGCGAACGTTCCGCTTTTCTTTGAAGACGCAACCGGCGCGCGGCTGCGCGATGTCGATGGCAACGAATACATCGACTATGCGCTGGCGTGGGGTCCTCTCATTCTGGGTCACAAGCATCCGGCGTTAGTAGAGGCGATGCAGCGGCAAGCCGGACGTCCGCACAATTACGGCGCTCAGCATGCACTGGAAGCGGAAGTATCGGAGCGCGTCCAGAAAATGGTCCCGTGCGCCGATCTGGTCGCCTACAGTTCGACGGGCAGCGAAGCTGTTGCCGGCGCGTGGCGATTGGCTCGCGCGGTGACCGGACGTCACCGCATTCTGCGATTCGAAGGCCACTATCACGGCTGGCACGACGCGGAGTTGGTCAGCTATCGCCCTGCCGCCAATGCCATGGGCTCCGCCGATTCGCCGTGCGCGACGCTCGATTCGCGCGGGCAGGTCGCGAACACTTTGGACAACGTCGTCGTGGTTCCGTGGAACGATGCGCGGGCGTTGGAGCGAGCCTTTGAACGCTTCGGGCGCGAGATAGCCGCTGTGATGACGGAGCCCGTCCTGTGCAACAGCGGATGCCTCATGCCCGAGCCGGAGTTTCTACAGGCTCTGAATCGTGTGCCGCGCGAGCACGGTGCGCTGCTGATCTTCGACGAAGTGATCACAGGCTTTCGCATGGCTCCGGGTGGGGCGCAGGAATACTTCGGCATCACTCCCGACCTGGCAACGTTCGGCAAAGCGTTGGCGGGCGGCATCACGTTGAGTGCATTCGCGGGGCGCAAGGAATTGATGCTGGAAATGTTGAACGGCGTTGCTTATGGCGGCACATTCAACGGGAATCCCATCGCAATGGCCGCGGCGGTGGCAACGTTGGACGTGCTGGCCGCGGACGATGGGGCCGCACTGAAACGCGCCAACACCCTGGGCAAGCGGTTGCAGGACGGCATTGCCGCCGCGGCGAGAGAGTGCGGAGTGCCGCTGCGCATTACGGGATTCGGAGCCGCGTTCTCCCTGCACTTTACCAGCCGCGAAAAGCTGCGTTGCTATCGCGATACGTTAGACGACGACCGCGATCGGCTGGCGCGTTTCCTGCGCGCGACGCTCGACCACGGTCTGTATCTGCTGCCGGATGGGCGCATCTATGTTTCGGCTGCGCATACCGAGGCTGACATCGAGGAAACGATCGCCATTGCAGGGCAGCAGATGCACGATTGCTTCCAAGATTGATATCTTGGGGAAAGCCACGAATGCGGTTTACCTTCATGAACACACGTTTCTTCTTGCTAATGATTCCAGCCCTGCTAACCGCGGGCGATTGGACGGACTACCGCGGACCGAAGCGCGACGGAACATCGCCGGAGACGAATCTCCCCAGCGCGTGGTCACTCAAAGGCGACAACCTGGCATGGAAAGTGCCCATCGGCGGGCGGTCGACGCCGGTAATCCACGGCAATAAGTTGTACATGCTGACCACTTCCGGCAAAGGCCCCACGCTGCAAGAGCGTTTGGTTTGCCTGGATGCGGATACCGGCAAACAACTGTGGGAACATCGCATGAACCTTTACATGAGCGACGTTCCGCCACATCGCATTGCGTGGTCCGCGCCGGTAGTGGATCCGGAGACGGGCAACATTTACATCTACGGCGTGCACGGCGCGCTGACGGCCGTGAGCCCGGCTGGGAGAGTGGTTTGGCAGAACTCGATGGTGGAAGAGCAAGGATTAGTAACGACCCACGGCGGGCGCACGGTGTCGCCGGTGATTTATCAGGACATGGTGATCGTCAGCGGCGTGTCGACGGGTTGGGGCGATCAAGCGCGGGCCGCTCATCGGTTCTTCGCGATGAACAAGCGCACGGGATCGATGATGTGGGTGAGCACGCCGGGCGGGCGTCCGTTCGATACCACGTACTCTCCGCCTGTGATCACCGATATCAACGGCGCAAAGATCCTGGTGGCGGGCGGCGGTGACGGAACCGTGCACGCCGTAAAGGTCATGACCGGCGAGCCGGTATGGAAGTTCGAAATGAGCAAGCGCGGCGTGAACACCGGCGTCGTCGTCTTCAACAATCAGGCGATTGTCAGCCACAGCGAGGAGAATCTCGATACCAGCGAGATGGGTTTGCTGGCCAGCATCAATGCGGCGGGTAAGGGCGCGTTGGGCGCGAAGGACATCAAATGGAAGATTCCTGGATTTCAGGCAGGTTTTTCCACACCGCTGCTGGACGGCGACCGGATTTTCCAACTCGATAACGGCGCGAATTTGTTTGCTTTCGACTTTCTTACTGGACGCCAACTGTGGAAGCAGAATCTCGGGACCATTCAAAAAGCGTCCCCCGTGCTCGCCGACGGGAAGATCTATGTCGGCACGGAGAATGGAAAATTCTTCATCCTAAGGCCGCGGAACGATAAGTGCGAAATCGTAAACGAAGTGGAACTCGGCTCGGGCGGCTCTGAGCAGGTGCTGGCATCGGCGGCCGTGGCGCGCGGACGCATCTACGTTGTCTCGACGAATGCAATCTACGCCATTGGAAAAAAGGGAACTCCGCGCTTACCGCGCTGAAAGGAAAGTTAGACGGCGGAAAGTTCACCCCGGATTCCGTGGCCGAGGCGGGTGTGATCAAGGCAACCGCGGAAGGTGTTACCGGCACATCGCGTGTGCGCGTGGTCCCGCCGCTTCCGTGGAGCCAGGATTTTGAAGCGATTCCGGTGAAAGCGGTGCCGACGCATTGGACCAACACGACCGGCAAGTTCGAAGTGCGCGAGGTGAACGGCCAGAAAGTTCTGGTGAAGCTTGCGGATAACGCATTCACGAAGCGCGCCCGCGCGTTCATGTCGCCGGGCACGTGGAGCAACTACACCGTTGAGGTGGACGTAAGCGCAACCGAGCGCCGCCGCCAGATGGGCGATGCCGGCGTGGTGGCGCAGCGCTATCAATTGGCGCTGTTCGGAAATCACCAGCGCATCGAGTTGCAATCGTGGCAACCGGAAACGGAACGTACGGTCCAGGCTGAATACGCGTGGAAGAAAGACACCTGGTACCGCTTGAAACTACAAGTGGATAACATGCCCGATGGCAAGGTCCGCGCGCGCGGAAAGGTTTGGCCGGTTGGCGAAGCCGAGCCGGACAAATGGATTGTCGAGCGCGTGGACGCCATGGGAAATCATGTAGGAGCGCCCGGCATTTACGCTGACGCGCCGTTCGAAGTGTATTTCGACAATCTGAAAGTGACGCCGAATAAGGGAGCAGGCAAGTAATGAAACGCAAATACCTGTGGATGGTTGCGGCCTCCGCCGCGATAGTGTTGTGGATGGGGCCGCATTTCGCCTCCGTGCTTGCCAACGACCCCGGGACAGGCGAATGGCCCATGTGGGGCGGCACGGCCGACCGCAACATGGTGTCGAACGTCAAAGGCGTGGTCACCAAATGGGATGTGGCGAAAAAAGAAAACGTGAAGTGGGTGGCGGCGTTGGGGTCGCAGACCTATGGCAATCCCGTAGTTTCCGGCGGGCAGGTTTATGTCGGCACCAATAACGAAGCGATGCGCGACCCGAAACAGGGCGGGGATCGCGGCGTTGTGATGGCGTTCCGCGCCTCCGACGGAGAATTTCTCTGGCAGCACACCAACGAGAAGCTGCCCGCGGGCCGCGTCAACGATTGGCCGTTCCAGGGCGTGTGCTCGTCGCCATTGGTGGAAGGCAATATCCTTTATTACGTCAGCAATCGCTGCGAAGTGGTGGCACTGGATACGCAGGGCTTTCGCGACAAGAAAAACAACGGGCCATTCACTGAGGAAAAACTCACGGGAGAGAAAGACGCCGACATTCTGTGGAAGTTCGACATGATGGAAGAGGTCGGCTCCGCGCCTCATAATATGTCGAATTCGTCGCCGGTGACCTACGGCGATTTGCTGTTCGTCATGACATCGAACGGGCAGGATGAAAGCCATGTGCACATTCCTTCACCAAAGGCGCCGGCGCTCATTGCGTTGAACACAAAAACCGGCAAGCTGGTGTGGGAAGACAACTCCGTGGGAGAGAAAATCCTGCACGGACAGTGGTCTTCGCCCGCCGTTGGAAAGCTCGGCGATGTCGTGCAAGTGGTTTCGGCGCAGGGCGACGGGTGGATTCGCGGTTACGAAGCAGCCACGGGAAAGAAACTTTGGTCGTTCGATTCCAACCCGAAAGAATCCGTCTGGCCGAAGAATCGCAATGAGTTGATTGCGACGCCAGTTCTCTACGATGGGCTGGTCTATATCGCCAACGGCCAGGATCCTGAGCATGGGGAAGGCGTCGGCCACATGTACGCAATCGACCCGACGAAGCGTGGCGACATCACCAAGACCGGTCTGGTTTGGCACTACGATAAGATCCGACGCTCGGTATCGACCGCGGCCATCTACAACGGGCTGGTGTTCTACTCCGATTTCTCAGGCTTCCTGCACTGCGTGGATGCAAAGACCGGCAAACCGTATTGGACCCACGATATGCTGGCCGCGATTTGGGGATCGGCCACGGTGATCGACGGCAAGGTGTATCTCGGCGACGAAGATGGCGATATTGCCGTGTTGGAAGCTTCGAAGGAAAAGAAGCTGATCGCCGAGATGAACATGGGCAGCTCCGTTTATTGCACGCCCGTGGCGGCGAACGGCACCCTGTTCATCGCCAATCGCAATCAGCTGTATGCGCTGGCGGAATCGAAGAAGCCCACGGCATGGCGCGTCATGCAGCAGCTGTTCGCGCGACGCTAATTACGCGCGTTCCTGATAAGTGCCTTCCGATGTGTTCACGCGGATGCGCTCGCCTTCGTTGATGAACGCCGGCACTTGAACCACCAGCCCGGTTTCCATCGTCGCGGGCTTGGTCACATTCGATACGGTTGCGCCCTTCAAGCCGGGTTCGGTCTCTTTGACCATAAGATCCACCGAAGCCGGCAATTCGACGCTGATGGGCTTGCCTTCATAAAACTCCACGGCGACCTTTAACTGCGGCACAAGATAATACACGCCGTCGCCGAGCAGGTCTTTCGTGAAGTGCATCTGCTCGTAGTTCTCAGTGTTCATGAAGTAATAGAATTCGCCGTCGTCGTACAGATACTCCATCTCGTGCTCGTCGAGCATCGCCTTCTCCACGCGATCTTCCGATGAGAAGCGGTGCTCAATCATCGAGCCGGTGCTCAGCTTGCGCATTTTTACTTGTACAAACCCGCGCAAGTTGCCCGGTGTGCGATGTTCCATTTTGAATATGGAGTGCAGCTCGTTATTGAACTTAACCACCATGCCCGGGCGCAGTTGTGTTGCCGACAACATTCAGAAATCCTCGTTGAATCTTAGTGAATTGGAAATTTCGGAGTGAACACCCAGTTTACCAGAATCAACGCGGGGAAGCCTGCAAAACGACTCCTGTATCGGTGACCAACAACACCGGATCGGAATCGAGCAGCCAAACACGGCCCGCATAGAACGGTTCCGGCAGGGGTTGCTCTTCCCACGAGGAAAGGTCGCGCGAAGCGAGTACATGTACCGTGCCAAGAGTCGATTGCGCGGGATTACGCGGCGGGGCGATGGCAGCCAGTAGCGCGCCGCCGTTTTTCGACAACAACACATCGGTGACGGCTCGATCCGTTCTGCGGAACACGCGTTCGCTTTTTCCGCTGCGCAGATCGATGGAGAAAACCTCGGACGGGAATTCGAAGCGATCGTGAAATTCCACCAATGCCAGACCGCGGCCTTCTCTGGTGTAGCGCGCGCGCGTGATGCGCCCAAACAACGAAGTGGTAGAGTGTTTCCACGTTACGCCGCCATCGCGTGTTTCCAAAGTGATGGAAGCGGCGGGCCACTCCGGACGGCGATCCTTCCCTTTCGGATCGCGCCAGGCGGGCAACGGTCCGGTAGCGCCTCTACGCGACGGCCGCGAGACCCCCGTGATCAGGCCCACACGCGGCGTTGCGAAATCCACCCAATGATAAACGGTGCTCTCCGGGCTGGTAGAGGGAAACTCCGCCGCCGGCAAATCGTTCCAGGTTGCGCCGCCGTCGCGCGTTTCCAAAATCGTCTTTTCAGCCCCCAGCGCATATCCGGTTTGCTCATCGGCGAACTGGATCATCGCCAAACGCGCGGCCTCATGGACGCGACGCCAGTGCTTGCCGCGATCGGAGCTGCGCCATAGGCCGCTTGCGCCGGTGATCCAAACGACGCCCTCCGTAATGGCAACCGAGGACGCGGATTCGGGAAGCTCACTCCAATCATTTCCAGGAAAGAAGAAGATCCGCGCCGCGGGCTCCGATGCCGCCAAGGCCAACGCTTGCGGGTTGCCTGCGCAAGCCGTCAACAGCGTCCCGCTCTCCAATTTGTGGATGACAGACCAAGCCGGAGCTTGCTGCGCCGCAAGCGACGCCGACAAAGTGGATGCCGCAAAGCTCCGCCGCGTCAGCATCGCCGTCAGGAGCGCGCGAGCGCCGGAGCGGAAGAGAGCACCAGTTCCGCGTGATTCACTTCCGCAATTGCGGCGGAGGACATCCTGGCCAACACCAATAAACACCCCACCTGTTCGCCAATCGTGGTCAGCGTTTCCATCTCAATACCGGAATGCATGTGCGTTTGGCGGTGTTGCACGTTGATCACCCCCACTACTTTGTTGCGCGCGATGACCGGCGCGGAAAGGAATGCCTGAAACGTGTCTTCCGGCAGATCGCTGAAAAACTTGAACCGCGGATCTTGAAACGCCTCCTGCGAGATCGACACCATGCGGCGCTCCCTCGCAACCCATCCGGTGAGTCCTTCACTCATGCTCAATCGCACATGGCCAATCGCCGCCGGGTTGGGATTGTTGGACGCGCAAAGCACCAGCTCGTTTCCGTCAAGAAGATAGATCAGGCACGAGTCGCATTCCATGAACTCGACGATGAGATCCACAATGCCCCGCAGCACTTCCTGCAGGCTCATGTCGCGGACCATGAAGCGGCTGATTTTTTGAAACACCCGCAACTGCTGTCCGGTCCGTTCCAACCGTGCTTCCAAATCCTTCGGTTTCGCCACGACCACATTATGGCACGCCACTCACTGGGCAAGTATAATTCTTCGTGGGGGCTGACTATGCGCATTTTGCTTTGCCTGGTTGTCGCGACCGCGTCCGTCTTTGCGGCCGAGAAAAAGCCCATCGTGGCGCAATCGTCCAACTGGAGCGTTTCCATTCAGGCCACCGCCTACGTGGATAAAGAGGACATCAAACGCATTGTCGGCGCGGACCTTGGGCCGAACATCGTCGTGGTGGAAGTGGAAGTGTCGCCGAAAAGCGGCAAGGAACTGAAAGTGCTCGGCGACGACTTCCTGCTTCGATCCTACAAGGACGGCCAGAAATCGGGTCCCTTCTCGCCGTCTCAAATCGCCGGCAAAGGCGGATTGAAACTTACCTCCGTACGCGGCGCAACGGGTGGAATGATGGGCGATTCGAATGGCCCTGTGTGGGGCGGCATCGCCGGAATGGGGATGCCGCGCCGCATGCCTGGCAATGGCGGAGGCATCGGTAATGCGAGCGACCCAAGCACGATTGAGGCTACGGAGAAAGACGACAAGAAAGAGAAGGACGATCCTTTGTTGCAGGTGCTGAAAGCGAAAAGCCTGCCGGAAAAAGACACGGCCGCTCCCGTCAAAGGACTTCTCTATTTCCCCCTTGAGGGCAAGCACAAAGGGAAAGATCTTGGTCTGACTTACACCGGACCCGCCGGGAAGCTTATCCTGGAATTTCACCAGTAATTTGGCATGCGAATCTCCGAACTCGAAACACCCGCCATTGTAATCGACCTGGATATCATGGAGCGCAATCTCCAGCGGGTTGCGGGCTACGCCAAAGAAAACGGATTGCGCCTTCGTCCACACACAAAGACCCACAAGATTCCGGCGCTTGCGCGCAAGCAGATGGATCTGGGCGCGGTCGGCGTCACCGTGGCGAAAGTGGGCGAGGCCGAAGTGATGCTGGAGGCGAGCCCGCCGGACCTCTATGTCGCTTATCCGGTGGTGGGGCGCAAGAAGCATGAGCGGCTGATGGAAGTCGCCGCCAGAACGCGGCTCACCGTGGGGCTGGACAATCTGCAGTCGGCGCGCCAACTCTCGGACGCCGCTCGTGAGGCGCGTGTTCGCGTCAGCGTTCTTGCTGAGGTGGACGTCGGATTGGGCCGTGTCGGGGTGAACCCCGGCGAAGAACTGAACGAGTTAGGAAGACAGCTAACGCGCCTGCCGCATCTGGATCTACTGGGAATCACTTTCTATCCTGGACACATCAAATCGACGGGAGAGGAAGCGGACGAGCAGGTCCAGCAGTTGTCGGCGGCGGTGCGCGACATGGACGCATCGTGGAAACGCGCCGGACTGCCGCTGGAAGTGGTGAGCGGCGGTTCCACCCCGGCGCTTTTTCAAAGCCACCTCATCGCCGGGCTCACCGAGATCAGACCCGGCACCTATATCTTCAACGACAAGAATACGTGGTTCACGGGAGCGTGCCGCCAGGAAGACTGCGCCGCTTCCATCCTGACCACTGTCGTCTCCACGTCGCGGCCTCGCCAGATGATCATTGACGGCGGATCGAAGACGTTTTCTTCGGACCGACTGGTGGGGTCGAGCGAAGTGTCATTCGGCTACGTGATGGAAGCGCCCACGGCGGTATTCTCGAAGATGAACGAAGAGCACGGTTTTGTCGATCTGCGCAGCGTCGACGGCGAGTTCTCCGTCGGCGACAAAGTGCGGGTGATCCCGAATCACATTTGTGTCGCCATGAACCTGCATGAGCAGGTCTACGGAATCCGCGGCGACGAAGTGGTGGAAACGTGGAGAGTCGCCGCGCGCGGCAAGCTGCAATAAATCAACTGGAAGGAATTGTCATGCGAATACTGATCTTGTTTCTATGCGCTCTGTCGCAATTGATGGCGGGTATTGAGGATCGCGTGGAGCACGGCTATGCAAACAGCAATGGCGTCAAAATCCATTACGCGACGGTGGGCAAGGGTCCACTCGTGGTGATGATCCACGGGTTTCCCGACTACTGGTATTCGTGGCGGCATCAGATGGAAGGCCTCGCCGACCGTTTTCAGGTTGTTGCCGTCGATCAGCGCGGATACAACCTTTCGGATAAACCCAAGGGCGTGGAAAACTACGACATGGCCTTATTGGTGGGCGACGTCGCGGCGGTGATCAAACATCTGGGTAAGGAGAAAGCAATCATCGTGGGTCACGATTGGGGCGGCGCGGTGGCGTGGAGCCTGGCCGCATTTCAACCGGCCATGGTGGAGCGCCTCATCATCGTCAACTTGCCAAATCCCAACGGCCTGCGCCGCGAGTTGGAGAACAATCCGCAGCAGCAGAAAAACAGCCAGTATGCGCGCAACTTCCAAATGGAAGGCGCTCATCTCAAAGTGAGCGCGGAGATGCTCGCCAATATGGCGCCCGAGCCGGAGCGTCCGAAGTACCTGGAGGCGTTTAAGAAATCAGACATCGAAGCGATGCTCAACTACTACAAGCGCAACTATCCGCGCACCGGCGATTCCGCGCCTGCGCTGCCCAACGTCAAGATGCCCGTGCTCATGTTTCACGGCCTGAAGGACACGGCGCTGTTGCCCGGCGCGTTGAATGATACGTGGAAATGGGTGGACGCGCCGCTGGTCATTGTCACCATTCCCAATGCGGGCCACTGGTCGCATTGGGACGCCGCCTCTCAAGTCACTACCACCATGCGCGCGTGGTTGACTAATTAGGCAACTGTTTCATGAGTAGATTCTATTCGCGTCAGGAATTGATCGCCGCGCGCGCGCAATGGAACCGGGAAGGCAAAAAAGTCGTCTTCACAAACGGCTGCTACGACATTCTGCATCCCGGGCACATCCGGTTGCTGGAAACATCGCGATCGCTGGGCGATGTACTCATCCTGGCGCTGAATACCGATGCCAGTGTGCAGCGGATCAAGGGACCATTGCGGCCATTCCTCAACCAGCGGCAGCGTTCGCAGATCGCGCTTTCTTTGGAAGCTGTGGACGCTGTGACGCTGTTCGATGAAGACACGCCGCGCGAACTGATTTCAGCGGTGCTGCCGGATGTCCTGATCAAGGGTGCGGATTGGTCGCATTTCATCGCCGGACGCGAAGAGGTGGAAGCCGTTGGAGGACTCGTAATGACAGTACCGCTGGAACCCGGCTACTCCACAACGAGCATTGTTGACGAAGTCCTGCGCCGCCAGCCGTGATCAATCCCGTCATTCGCGATTTGCTGCTTGAGGCTGGCCGTGAGCAGGCCTTCGGCGAACTTCTCCGGGCGCTCTCCATAACGGGCGCGCCGGGCTCGCTTTCCGGTCTCACGCGCACGGCGAAGGCTCTCTACATCGTTCTGCTCCACTTGCTGACGGAGCGGCCGTTGCTGATGATTGCCGATACCAGCAAGCAGGCCGAATCGCTGGTGGAATCGGTCGAAACATTTTTTCGCATTCTCGTGCCCGCCAGATCCGGCGGCCGGACGCAGCTTCTTCCCGCCTTCGACGTTCTGCCCGGCCAGAATCTCGCTCCGCACAATGAAATCGCCGAGCAGCGCGCCGTGGCGCTGTGGCGCATGGCGACGGGGAAGGCCGCCATCACTATCGCTCCCTTGCCCGCCGCGCTGTGGCGAACGGAATCTCCCGATTTCTATCGCCAACTGACCGTCAGCATGCGCACCGGCGAAGACCTGTCCATGGACGATCTCGTGGAATACTTGCAGGCTTCCGGATATGAGCGTAGGGAGCCAGTCGAGATGACCGGGGACTTCTCGCAGCGCGGCGGGATTCTGGATGTCTTTCCACCAGAGTCGCCCAAGCCGGTGCGCATCGAATTCTTCGGCGACACCATCGAGAGCATCCGCCGCTTCGACGTTGAAACGCAGCGCTCCGTGCTGAAGCTGGTGGATTGCCACATTCTTCCGCTGACGGAAATGCCCCGCACGCGGGAAATGATGGAGAGCCTGGACGAGCCTTCCGCGGGCGCTGGATGGGAGTTCCACGCCGCCAAAGTGAGTTCACGCGATGGCTTGCTGACGGGGCTGTTGGAGAATCCGATTGTCGTGTGGGATGAACCGGAAAGCATCGACGAGGCGTTTGAGCGTTGGAACAAGCGCCTGGATCAGTACGCCGTGGAATCGCTTCCGCCGGAGGCAAACTATTTTTCGCTTGGTGAACTCCGGCTTCGGCTGGAGAACGCCACTCAGATTCTGGCGCGGGAACTCGACGTGATGGAAGCCGGTAGCGCGGCGCAGACGTTCCACATTCCCACGCGCCCGTCGATGGCCTTTCACGGGAACTGGAAAGTTGCCGCGGCGGAGTGCCGGACGCTGGTGGAACAGGACTACCGGGTAATGTTCTTCGCTCCCACGGCCGGCGAAGTGGAACGTCTGGCCGATATTCTGCGCGAATACTCCATCCCTTTCCAACTCAGCATCGATCCCGGAGAAGGTGCGCCCGAATATCTTGTGGACCGGGCTTATGTCGCCGGTCCTGGCGTCAGCACATTCGTCGTCAAAGGGCGCGTGGCGCGCGGCACGATTTTCACTGGCGGCCGAATCGCGATCATCGGCAGCGAAGACCTGCTGGAATCATCTGAGCTTCTGGGACGCCCGGGCGCGCCCGCCGCATCTATCACGGGCGCGTTCCAGTTCGACATGGCGGATCTCAAGCCGGGTGACTTCGTCGTCCACACCGTGCACGGCGTCGGCAAGTTCCTGGGTCTGCGCGAATTGGGACAGGGCGACCAGCGCGGCGACTTCATGTTGATCGAGTATGCGGCCGAGGCAAAACTTTACGTCCCCTTGACGCGGCTCGACCTGATCGATAAATACCGCGGCGGCGGTGAAGGGCATGCACCGCCGCTAGACCGTATGGGCGGCGCGACGTGGACCAAGACCAAGTCGCGCGTCAAAGCGAAAATGATGGACATGGCGGACGAGCTGCTGAAGCTTTACGCCGAACGCAAGATGGGCGGCGGCTTTGCCTTCTCCGCCGACAGCAACTGGCAGCGCGAATTCGAAGAGTCGTTCGAATACACGGAAACGCGCGATCAGCTTACCGCCACTTCCGAGATCAAACGCGACATGGAGAGCGAGCATCCCATGGACCGTCTTCTGTGTGGCGACGTCGGCTTCGGCAAGACGGAAGTTGCCATGCGCGCCACGTTCAAAGCGCTTGGCGATGGAAAACAAGTGGCCGTTCTTTCGCCTACAACCGTCCTTTGCTTCCAGCATTTTGAAACCTTCAAACGCCGCTTCGCTCCGTTCCCGGTGCGCATTGAAATGCTCAGCCGGTTTGTCGATGCCAAACATACAAAGACCGTACTTGCCGAAGCCGCCGACGGCAAGGTCGACATCCTCATCGGCACGCATCGCCTCTTCTCCAAGGACGTCGAGTTTCGCGATCTCGGCCTATTGGTGGTGGACGAAGAGCAGCGCTTCGGTGTGCGTCACAAGGAACGGCTGAAGCAGATCCGCAAGAACGTCGATGTGCTCACCATGTCGGCGACCCCAATTCCACGCACTCTACACATGTCTCTGGTAGGGCTGCGCGATATGTCTGTCATCGAAACGCCTCCGAAGGACCGGTTGGCGATTCACACCGTGGTCGCAAAATTCGATTTGGATCTGGTGAAGAATGCCATCGAACAGGAGTTGTCGCGCGGCGGTCAAGTCTATTTCATCCACAATCGCGTGGAGAGCATTTGGACGCGCGCCTCGTCCATCCAAGAGATGATTCCCGCCGCCAAGATTGGAGTGGGCCACGGACAGATGGGCGAAAGCGAACTGGAAAAATCTCTGCTTGGATTCATGCGCCACGAATTCGATGTGTTCGTCTGCACGACGATCGCCGAAAACGGCCTGGACATTCCGCTCGCCAACACGATCATCATCGAAAACGCGGAGCGGTATGGATTGAGCGAGTTGTATCAGTTGCGTGGACGGGTAGGCCGCGCCAACCGGCGCGCCTATTCGTATTTGTTGACGACGCCGGATAAGTCACTTAGCGATATTGCCCGAAAACGGCTGGCCACGCTGCGCGAGTTCAGCGACCTCGGCGCGGGCTTCCGAATCGCCGCGCGGGATCTCGAATTGCGCGGGGCCGGGAATCTGCTCGGTGGTGAGCAGAGCGGTCACATTGAAGCGGTGGGTTACGACACCTACGTGAGGCTGCTCGACGAAACCGTGCATGAACTCAAGGGCGAAGTGGTGCCGCTGGAGATTCGTTCCAACCTCAGCCTCGGCTTGGATATCCGCATTCCGCCGGACTACATCGCCGACGAGCATCAACGCCTGCGGGCCTACAAGCGCATCGCCGACGCCGGCGATTCGGAAAAAGCTCAGCAGGTGTTGGCGGAACTGGTGGACCGCTACGGGCCTGCGCCGGACGTGCTGAACAATCTCATTCAGTTCTCGGTGCTGAAATCTTCAGCGGAGAAACTTGGCATCGA
>JACPVQ010000179.1 GCA_016191645.1 Candidatus Solibacter usitatus | reverse complement strand
GAGCTTGTCCTCGTCGCTCAGGCCGGGCGTGGCGAGCACGTGGTCGACCGCGGTCTTCGTCCACGGAAACGGGTAGTCCGTGCCCAGCACGAGCTGCACGGAATCTCCGAGGCGGCCGCAAAGCGGCCGATGGCCTCTGTCGAGGCCATGCGGGATATTGAGATCCCTTAGCAGGTCTGGAGACCTGCCCCACAGAGCAGCACAGAGCCGCAACCAAAGGAAATCTTCGCAGCTTGGGAAGATTCTATAGATTTCAAGAGAGGAGTAGGGCTGGGCTATCATGCCAACTTCGAAGGTCGTACTCAAGACCCTGGACCGGGCGCTTTCCAAAGCCGGAATTGGTTCCAGAACCGAAACGCGCAGTTGGATTGGCGCGGGCCGCGTTGCAGTGAATGGAAAGACCATCCGAACGCCCGATCATTGGGTAAACCTTCAACTGGATGAAGTGACCTTGGACGGCAATCCGGTCGTCAAGCGCGATCCTGTCTACTTGCTTCTCTACAAGCCGAAAGGATTCCTCACTACCTACAAAGATCCGGAAGGCCGTCCCACCGTCTACGATTTGATGAAAGATGTTCCTGAATACATCGTCCCGGTAGGCCGACTGGACTTGGACACGTCCGGGCTGCTCATTCTCACCAACGATACGAAGTTCGCCGATCGCATCATGAGCCCCAAGTTCAAAGTCCCCAAGACTTACTACGTGAAGGCCGCAGGAATATTGAGCGACGACGCGCTCGAAGCTTTGCGTAAAGGGGTGGCGTTGGAAGACGGCATGACCAGTCCCGCGAAGGTGGCACGGTCGCGCGATAGTGGCGGCAGCACGTTTTTGGAAATCGTCATCACGGAAGGACGTAACCGGCAGGTTCGCAGAATGCTGGAGGCAGTGGGCAGCCGCGTGCGGAAGTTGGTTCGCACGGCCATCGGTCCGGTGCGGATTGGAACGATGGTGATGGGCAGCTTCCGCGCACTGCTTCCGCACGAAGTGGACGCGCTGGCCGGAATGGAGTGGATCAAACTTTCCAAAGAAGAGAGCCGTCCGCCTGCGGAACGGAGGAAATCGCGTCCAGACGGAGCAGAAACTCGAGGTGCGCCAGTACCTCGAAGACCGCGAAGCGGTGGTGAAAAGGCGCGAGCGGCCGGGCCCAAAGATCGGAAACCAACTGGTGCGCGGTCCGCGGACCGGCGTCCAGCGAATCGACGATCTTCCGGCAGCGATCGTCGTGGTGGCCGCGGGTCGCGGTGATCCAATCGGCGTGGCCACTGAATGGCTTGCCGTGCCCTGGAAGAATCGTCTCGGCTTCGATGGGCCGCACGCGTTCCAACGATGCGAAGAATTCGGCCAGAGCGTCGCGCCCCGGCAGCCATCCGATGTTCGGCGTAATCGATTGCAGAATATGATCGCCGGAAAACAAGATGCGCTGGTCGCGGTTGTACAAACACATGTGACCTGGCGAATGCCCCGGTGTCAGATGGAGTTCCAGCGGCCCAATGGCTGTTTCCATTACTTCCGAATCGTTGAGAATCCGGTCCGGCACCAGCGGCTGAAACTGCGGGCGCATCTTGACGAAACTGTTTTCGATGGTTTCGATCAAAACGGGAGGAACCCCCGCGCGATGCAGGGTGTTATCCAACCATTCGGGTTGGTCCGAACTGGCGGCGGCGCGGTGCAATTGATCGCGCTCATCGGCGCTCATGAAAAGTTGAGCGCCCGTCTCGGCGAGCAGCCGTTTCGCTTGTCCCACGTGATCGGGATGCGTATGAGTGAGGAGGATTTGCCGGATGGATTGCAGCGGCACGCCAATGTGGGCAAGCTGCGCGGTCAGTTCCGCGTATGAGTGCGACGTTGCCAAGCCTGTATCCATCAGCATCCAACCATCGTGCAGACGGACCAGGTAAACGTTGACGGAACTCAACTCAAACGGCAGCGGCAGCGTGATCTGCCAAAGACCGGGACGCACCTCAAGAGGAGAACTCAGCATGTGGCGGGAGCCAGCGAAGCGGCGGCATGACTTTCATCGGCGTGATAGCTGGAGCGGACCAATGGCCCCGCTTCCACGTGCGAAAAGCCCATCGACATTCCCGCTTGCCGCAATTCGGCGAAATCTTCCGGAGGTACGTATCGAATGATGGGCAGATGTTTTGGCGACGGCCGCAGGTACTGCCCGAGCGTTACGATATCGACGCTGTGGGCATGCAGGTCACGCAATACGGCTAGCACCTCATCTTTGGTCTCGCCAAGGCCCAGCATCAGGCCGGACTTGACCGGAATCTCCGGACGCAGTTTCTTGGCGTATTGCAAAACCTGAAGCGAACGCTCATAGCGAGCGCCCAGACGCACCTGACGGTAGAGCCGCGGCACGGTTTCCGTGTTGTGATTCAAAACATCTGGCGCGGCGTCCATCACAATGTCCACCGCTTCCAACGAACCTTGAAAATCGGGAATCAGCACTTCCACTTTGCAGCCGGGCACTTCCTGGCGGATGGCGCGGATGGTCATGGCGAACAGCAGTGCGCCGCCGTCCTTGCGATCGTCGCGGTTCACGCTGGTAATGACGGCGTATCGTAGGCCCAATGCGGCGACAGCTTCGGCCACGCGGCGCGGTTCGTCGAAATCGGCTTCGAGCGGCGCGCCTTTCTGGACCGCACAGAATCCGCAGCGGCGGGTGCACACATTACCCAGGATCATGAACGTGGCGGTACCATGATTCCAACACTCGCCGACGTTGGGACAGGCGGCGCTTTCGCAAACCGTATGGAGTTGCAGCCGCTCCACCAGGCCCTTCAACGCCTTATAGTTGCCGCCAACTGGAGCGGGGGCGCGAAGCCATTCCGGACGCTTGCCGGGCGTTGGTTCAATCGATACCAGCACAGGTACCATCTTAGCAGCGGGACGCGGATTTTCTAAGAAAACCTGTGTTCACCCTAGTACTCGACTCAGAGCACCTCGTCAGGCCAATCGCATAGGGAACTAGGAATATCGCCGGATTGGGGGAATAACATTAGGGTCCTATGATTGCAATTGAGCAGGTTCCAAAACACAATGTCACCCACGAACATACGACCCGCAAAGGGCTACTACTCCGAGGTGGAGGCTGCGGCTTCTCTCGGCGTCTCCATAGACAAATTGCGAAGCCTTATCCGCTCGCACATCGTACATGGGGACGACGAGATGCTGTACGTCGCCTCCGCCACTTATCAACCGTCCGATCTCCTGATCCTTCGCATGATGCTAAACGCCCGTCAACATTCTCCACAAGCGGAACCTGTGTCCGCTGTGGAAAGTGAAGCCGTGGCGGAAACCGTCGGGACTGTTTAGGCGCACCCCGGCGGTTTTTGCATCGGGCGAAACCGTAATAAAACAATTTGGCCCTATAATGGTTGTGGAGACCCCCCATGACTCTACGACTATTCTTAGCTGTTGCACTCACCACCAGCCTCCTTGCGATGCAGAGCCAGGATGGCAACGTTCCGAAGAAGTCGACCTCCAGTACCGGCAAGATCATTGACGGTCTGTCCTCGGTAGGCTCCGGAATCAAACAAGGCGTAGTTGGAACTACGGAGAAAGTGGTGTCCGGCACCAAGCAGGCGGCGGGCAAGGTCGGCGGTGCCGCCAGCAAGACTGGTGAAGCGACGGCATCCACGACGAAAACGGCCGCCGGCAAAGTCAAAGAAGGTACAGTCACCGCCGTGGGCGCAACCGGAGCGGCCGCCGGCAAGGTGGGCAGCGAGACCAAGGACGCGGCCGTGCGTGTGAAGGACGGAACCGCCACTGCGGCCGGAAAGGTCGCCGGCACCACGAAGGAAGGAACCACTCGCGTTGTGAAGGGTTCGGAAGCGGTGGGCCATGGGGTCAAGGAAGGCGCGAAGGAAGTCACCGGCAAGAACAAGGACTGACTTGTAGGGCAGACCTCCAGGTCTGCGAGGCGGTCTACAGACCGACTCTGTTGGGAGTGACTGTGACACCGGATTCGGCTGCGACGCAGCCGATGGCCTCGGTCAAGGCCATGCGGGGTCTGGAGAGACCCCGCGCAGATCTGGAGATCTGCCCCACCTTTTCGTTATTAATTTATTTGTTTGAAACGGGATTGTTACATGGTTCTGGGATGCTCACCATGTGGCCCGGTACCTTGTTGTACTTATCCTCAGTTCCGCCTCAGCTTTTTGTCAGAATCCCTTCTCCATCCGTTCCTACGGTTTCGTGGAATTGATTTCCGCAACGCGACCTTCTAACTCGCCCGACACCATCAACACTCGATTTGGGAAGCTTCCCTTAACCGATTCCCATGCAAAGACGGTTTTATCGCCCGCTCATTCACGGTTTTCTCTGGATGGGGAAGCCTCTTTGTGGGGTGGCAAGGTCAGCGGATATCTGGAAGCGGATTTTCTTAGCGGTAACCCGGCTTCGCCGTATCGCAACCGGCAATACTTTGGGCAATACAGCTCTCACGGTTGGGAAGTAAGCGCCGGGCAAATGTGGAGTTTTCTACGCCCCAACCGGATGGGGCTCAACTCACGCGCAAATCTGATGAACACCTACGCGGTGGACCCCGCCTATCACGTTGGACTCGCCGGCGTGAGAGACCGCCAGGTTCGTGTCGTACATCATGGGGAACGCTGGCATGCCGGAGTGTCGATGGAAAACGGCAAGGATATCCTGCCCAAGATTGCGCGCGATGGGGACCGGTTGCATTGGGAGATCACAGGCGTTGTCGGCAGGCGAGGCCACCACGGGATTAGCGCGGCCGCAGTGTGGAAGCTCAACCGGCACATTTCGTTGATGGGTCAGCAGTACGTCGCACGCGGCGGTGGAGTGGATGCGCTGAATACCGCCGGGGCGGAGACGCATGCCTCCTCCACCATTGGCGGAATCGAATGCCAAGTTCGACCCAATTTGCGCGTGTTCGGATATGGCGGTATGGTCTATGCCTCTCGATGGAATGGGAACCGTGATGTGCGGGAATTCACCGTTGGCATGTCGCGAATCATCGCCAAGGACAAGATTGGCGAGTGGATTACGGCTTTCCAGGTGTCGCAACTGGATCGGTCGCAATGGACCGGTGGCAGTGGATCCATGCATCTGGTGATGGCCTCGCTCCGGCATAGCTTCGGCCAGCCACGCTGAGTACACTCGGCTGAAACATAATTGAAACATTGTGGTAATCTTACTGTAATGTTCCTACCCTCCCCTCCGAGGCCTATCCGATGGACAGCTGCATGTCTCGCATTTGCTATCACTTACGGTTGTACGGCGACCCCCAATACGTCCGCTCCGAAAGCCTCCGAGCCGGTCACAAAGGTCACCACTGTGGCTGTCGCCAAGCCGTCCTACGAACAGGTTTCCAAGCAACTGATTCTAAACGGTGAGTTCAAGGCTTACCAATCCGTAGACTTGCACGCCAAGATCTCCGGCTACATGAAAAAACTGAATGTGGACGCGGGTGACCGTGTACAAGCGGGGCAGCTGATTGCGCAGTTGGAGGTTCCGGAGATGGAGGCCGACCTGGTTCATGCCTCAGCCGAGCGCCGCAGGGTGGAGAGCGAACTGCCGCGCGCCCGGGCGGAACTGGAGAAGGCGGATGCCAATGTGGAGCTGGCCAAAGTGGCGCATAACCGGCTCACAGCAGTCTCGAAGACGGAACCGGGGTTGGTTGCGCAGCAGGAGATAGACGAGGCGTTGGCCCGCCGCCGCGCGGCAGAGGCGCAGGTTTCCTCTAACCGCGCATCCATTGCCGTCGTGGAACGGCAGATTGCGGCTTCGCGCACCTCCGAGGATCGAATCAAGACCATGCTGGCTTATGCGAACATTACCGCTCCCTTCGCCGGCATGATTACACGCCGATTCGCCGACGCCGGAGCGTTGATCCAGGCCGGAACTTCATCGCAGACGGGGCCAGTGGTGCGGTTGGCCGAGGTATCCCGGCTGCGTCTATCCGTAATAGCCCCAGAGTGGGCCGCGCCGTTGATTAAGACTGGGCAGGGGGTCGACATCAAAGTAGCCTCGCTCAACAAGACTTTCAAGGGGCGCATCAGCCGCTCCACCGGAGACGTCTTGCAGAACAGCCGCACCATGGAATTGGAAGCGGACGTTCCGAATCCTTCCGGAGAACTCGCTCCCGGGATGTACGCCGAGGCAATCCTCGTCGTGCAGGCTTCGCGCAAAGCTCTCACCATTCCGGTGGAATCCATTGGGAATAGCGGCGGGAATCGAGTTGCCTACGTAGTGAACCAGGCGAACAAGATCGAAGAGCGAATTCTGAAGACCGGCATCGAAGGCGCGTCTCGCGTGGAAATCGCGGACGGCATCGCGGAAGGTGAGCAGGTGGTGGTCAGCAATCGAAGCTTACTCAGGCCGGGCATGCTGGTAGAGCCTCGGGCGGCATCCAACTAAGGCCAAACCGGATTCTTCATGGCAACCTTCTCCATTCGCAATCCCTATTTCATTGTTGTATGCGCGCTCGTCCTGTGCCTGATTGGCGGAACCGTGGTGGCGCGCATGCCGGTGGATCTTTTTCCGAATCTCGATCTCACCGTTGTCGTGGTGGCCACCTTGTATCCCGGAATGCCGCCTGAGCAGGTGGAGAAAAACATCACTGAGCGGCAGGAGCGTTTCTTCACTCTGGCGCCCGGCATCGACCATATTGAATCACGCTCCATCACGGGTGCGGCGATCATCAAAACGTTTTTCCAGCCGGGGACGAACCCTGAAGGGGCAACCTCCACGATGGCGAGCCTTGCGGCGGCGGAGATGCGCCGGATGCCGCCCGGAACACTGCCGCCCTACATCATCCGCTTTGATGCGTCCAGCCTTCCCGTTTGCCTGGTGGCGTTGAAGGCCGATGGCTTGACCGAAGCCGCATTGCGCGACATCGGTCATTACAGGGTGCGCACGCAGGTCGCCAAAGTGCCCGGCGCCGCGGTGCCACCGCCTTTTGGCGGCCGCTACCGGCAGATTATGGTGTACGTCGATCCGGCCAAGCTCGATTCGCAGCGGCTCTCGGCGATGGATGTGGTGCGGGCGATCAACGAATCGAACATCATCATGCCATCGGGCACCATACGCATCGGGCCCATCGATTATCCCATCTACACGAACAGCCAGTTCACGGATTTGGAAGGCGTAACGCGGTTGCCCATACGTACGAACGGCAATACACAGGTGACGGTGGGCGACGTGGCGCAAGTGCGCGACGCGGCGCAGATCCAATACAACGTCGTGCGCGTGGATGGCCAGCCTTCGGTCTATCAACCGGTTCTGCGGCAAGGCGGCAATACGAACACCATCTCCGTTGTCGATGCCGTGAAGAAAGAGATTGCCAATCTGTTGGACGTGCCAGACAATCTGGTGGCGCGCGTCGTCTTCGACCAATCTCTGTTCATCAAGAATGCCATCCGCACTTTGATCAACGAAGGAGCCATCGGCGTGGTGCTCACGTCGATCATGATCCTGTTGTTTTTGGGCAGTTTCCGCGCCACGTCAGCCGTGTTTTTTTCCATTCCGCTGTCGGCACTGGCGGCCTTGATCGCTCTGGCCCTGTTGGGTGGTTCGGTCAATTCCATGACGCTGGGTGGGCTGGCGCTGGCATTTTCACGCTTGATCGATAATTCCGTCGTCGTGTTGGAGAACATCTTCCGGCGCATGGATCTGGGAGACGATGCGCGAGAGGCCGCGGAAAAAGGAACGCAGGAAGTGGCCCTACCTGTATTGGCTTCCACTCTCACAACGGCGGTTGTGTTTCTCCCGGTTGTCTTTTTGTACGGCGTCAGCAGAGACCTGTTCACTGCCCTCGCGCTGACCGTGGTGTTGTCGCTATTCGCTTCCTACGTTGTTGCGATGACCGTCGTGCCGCTGTTCTGCGCGCGTTTCATCAAGCCGTTCCATCCACACACACACGCCGAACACGACAAGGCCGCGCACAGCTGGTTCTTCTATTTCAACCGCTGGTTCTTGAAGTTGATGACGTTGTATGACGAAATCCTAACTGTCGTCCTGTTCAAACCGGCGCTGACGGTCACGGCCCTGCTGGCCGCCTTCGTACTGAGCCTTCTCTACTATCCGAATCTTGGCGTGGCTTTCTTTCCGCGCACCGACGCCGGGCAGTTCGTCATCAACATGAAAGCGCCGCTGGGCTCGAATCTGGAAATCATGGAAGCGAAGGTCGCGCGCGTGGAACAGATGGTACGCGAAGTGGTGCCCAGCGAAGAGTACGAAATGATGGTTTCCAACACGGGAGTGGTTCCGGATTTCTCCGCCATCTACACCAGCAACTCCTCGCCGCACACGGCGTTTCTGCAAGTCAGCCTGAAGCCGAAGCACAAGGTGAGCAGTTTCGAATACATGGACCGCATGAGAAAACGGCTGCGCACGGAGATGCCGGAATTGAACGTCTACTTCCAGACGGGAAGTTTCGTCGATGCGGTGCTGAACTTCGGCATGCCCGCGCCTATTGACGTTCAGGTGAGCGGACCTGATCTGCCCAGTATTTTTCAGGTTGCAACCACGCTTGCTCCGCGCATTCGCGATTTGCCCGGCGTGAGCGACATTCTGATTCCCCAGGACCTGGATACTCCGGCGCTGCGCATCGATGTGGACCGCTCCCGCGCGGCGATGCTGGGACTCTCGCAGCGCGAGATCGCGTCCAACGTCATCACCTCTCTGGCCTCGAATTCGATGATCGCGCCAACCTATTGGACCGATCCGAAAAGCGGCAACGATTATTACCTCACCGTGCAATATCCGGAACGGACCGTGAAGACGGTGGATGCCATCCGCTCCATTCCGTTGAAAGCGAACGGCGCGTCGGTAACCAGTCTCGATGCGGTCGCCACCGTGGGACGCGTCGGCGCGCCGACGGAAGTCGCGCACTACGGTCTGCGAAAAGTAGTGGATATTTACGTCAACCTGGAGAACGAGGATCTGGGACGACTTGCGAGCAAGATCGAAGATCTGATTGCGCAAACGAAGCTTCCCAAAGGCGTGCGCATCGATCTGCGCGGATCCGTGAACGGCATGCGCGAATCGTTCCGCAGCTTCGGCCTGGGGCTAGTGTTGTCAGTGCTTCTGCTGTACCTGATTCTGGTGGCGCAATTCCGATCGTTCCTCGATCCGGTTCTCATCCTGTTGGCCGTGCCCATGGGATTGATCGGCGTCCTCATGATGCTGTATCACTCCGCAACCACAATGAATGTGCAGTCGCTGATGGGAGTGGTGATGATGGTTGGCATCGTCGTATCGAACAGCATCCTGCTGGTGGACTTTACGCGCCGCATGCAGAACGACGGCATGGAGTTGAAAGACGCCGTATCGATGGCGGCTCGCGTGAGGCTGCGTCCCATCCTGATGACTTCACTGGCCACCATCATCGGCTTGATGCCGATGGCTCTGCGGATAGGAGAGGGCAGCGAAGCCTACGCGCCACTGGCGCGAGCCGTGATTGGCGGAATGTCGATGTCGCTGGTTCTGACGGTGTTCATTGTTCCCGCCGCTTATGTCGTTGCCTACAGGCGTCCAGGTGCCCGATGAAGAGCCTTTGTCTATTGGCGTTTAGCGCACTTTGCGCAGCTCAAACCGGCGTGAGACTGACGTTGCCCGATGCCGAGGCAGCGGCATTGAGAAACCATCCGCGCATCAGTTCGGCCAGATTGCAAGCTCAGGCGGCGCGCGAGCAGATCACGCAAACCCGCGCCGCTCTGCGGCCGTCCGCGACGATGTTCCTGACAGCGACCGGCGCGGATCCCGGTTCGACAATATCGGCGGGAACCGTACAGACCTCCAGCCTCAGTTCGCGAACCGCTACCGGATTCTCCGCAACGCAAACACTGTTCGATTTCGGCCGCAATTCGGTTCTCACGAACAGCGTGCGGTTGCGCGCCGACGCGCAGGAGGCCGGTATAGCCGCTGTGAGAGCGGACGTGTTGTTGCGCGTGCGCGAAGCTTACTACCGATCGCTCGCCGCACAGGCGCAAAGCGGATTGGCGGAACAAACCCTGGCAGCGCGCAAGGTGACGCTAAAGCAGATAGCCGCGCTCACGGCGAGCAGCCTTCGATCGACGCTGGATCAGAGCTTTGCGGAACTGAATGTTTCCGAAGCGGAAATCGATTTGGAACAGGCCCGCAACCGGCATGGCGCCGCGCTCGTTGACCTGGCTGCCGCGATGGGCGCGGACATTCCGGCACGGGTTCAGTTGGAAGAACAGCCCGCGCCGGATGGACTGCCGGATTCCGCCGACGGGTTGACGAAGATGGCGTCCGAGAAGAGGCCGGAAATACAAACGGCTCGCCTGCTGCTGCAATCCGCGCGCCGCTTTGCGGACAGCGAACGCAGACTGATGCTGCCAACAATCGGCGTGACCGCCGCCGCCGGTTTGCTGGGCCCGCGCGACGCAAGGCTTCTTCCGCACTATGGCGGAATCGGGTTGAACGTGAGCATTCCGCTCTTTAATGGGTCGCTGTTTACGTCCCGGCGGCGGGAGGCGGATCTGCGCGCCGATGCAGTGGAACAAGACGTGCGCGATTTGGAAATCCGCGTCGCGCGCGAAGTGCGCACGGCGTGGCTGGATGCGGATACCGCGCGCCGCAAACTTGATCTGACGGCACGGCACCTGGAACAGGCGCGCAAGACCTTCCGCTTAGCGCGCACGCGTTACGAGGCCGGGCTGGGAACCATTGTCGAGTTTACGCAAGCGCAGTTGAGCGAAACGGCCGCTGAAGTCGGGGCCGTCACCGCGCGCTATGAGTATCTGTACCGGCGTGCGTTGTTGGATTACGCATCCGGCCAATAGCTGTTCCACGATGTACTCTCTGAAATCTTCCTAGGCTGCGAAGGTTCCTTTGGTTGCGGCTGTGCTGCTGTGTGGGGTCAGGTCTCCAGACCTGCCGCGGGATCTCCAGATCCCGCATGGCCGCACAGCGGCCATCGGTCGCCAAGCGACCGGGGCGGGGTCTGGAGACCCCACCGCAGATCTGGAGATCTGCCCTACAATGGAGTCTTGAAGATATCCATTGGCGCGGATCACGCCGGGTTTGAGTTGAAGGAAGAACTTCGCAGGCGCCTGGCGGCGCAAGGGCACGAAGTACTGGATCGCGGCACACATTCGCTGGATTCCGTTGACTACCCCGATTTTGCGGCTTCCGTGGCGGGGGACATTCGAAATGGCGAATCCGAGCGGGGTGTCCTGGTGTGCTCCACGGGTGTCGGAATGTCGATTGCGGCCAACAAATTTCCTGGAATTCGAGCCGCGCTTGCCTGGAACCCGGATGAGGTCCGGTTGACGCGCCAACATAATGACGCCAATGTCTTGGCGCTGGGGGCGAAATACGCCAGCGCGGAGCAGGCGGCGGAATTGGTGGACGCTTTTCTGAAGACGGAGTTTGAAGGCGGCCGCCATGTGCGCCGGTTGGAAAAGATAGCGCAGACGGAAGGAGCGCAAGAATAGATGACGGAACAGGATCGGATGGCACGGCCGTTGGCCGAAGTGGATCCCGATATTTTCCACGCAATTCGTCAAGAGGTGGAGCGGCAACACTCCGGTCTGGAGCTGATTGCCAGCGAGAACTTCACATCGGAAGCCGTGCTGGAAGCCACGGGCAGTGTGTTCACCAATAAATACGCCGAGGGCTATCCCGGCAGGCGTTATTACGGCGGCTGCGAAGTAACGGACGTGGTGGAGAATCTGGCGCGCGACCGCGCGAAGCAGCTCTTCCGCTCCGAATATGCCAACGTGCAGCCCCATTCCGGATCGCAGGCGAATCAGGCGGCCTACTCCGCGGTGTTGGAACCGGGCGATACGATCCTTGGCATGAACCTCGCGCACGGAGGCCATCTCACGCACGGGCATCATCTGAATTTTTCCGGCAAGACCTACAAAGTGATTCCCTACGGCGTGCGGCAGGACGTCGAAACCATCGACTACGATGAGTTGGCGCGATTGGCCCTGGAGCACAAACCGAAGATGTTGATCGCGGGCGGCAGCGCGTATCCGCGAATCATCGATTTTCAAAAGTTCCGCGAGGCGGCGGATTCCGTGGGAGCGCTGTTGCTGGTGGACATGGCGCATTTCTCCGGATTGGTCGCGGCCGGCATCTATCCGAATCCATGCGATTGGGCCGACATTGTCACATCGACGACTCACAAGACTCTTCGCGGCCCTCGTTCCGGTCTGATCCTGGCGAAAGAAAAGTACGGCGCGGCCATCGACAAGAGTCTGTTTCCCGGAGTTCAGGGCGGACCACTGGTGCATGTAGTGGCGGCTAAAGCGGTTGCCTTCAAAGAAGCGATGACCGCCGAATTCGCCGCCTACTCCAAGCAGGTTGTGTTGAACGCGCAGGCGCTGGCGTCGTGTCTGGCGTCGGAAGGCTTCCGCATTGTTTCCGGCGGCACGGACACGCACCTGATGCTGGTGGATGTTTTCGCTAAAGGCGTGCGCGGGAAAGAGGCGGAGAAAGCATTGGACCGCGCGCACATCACCGTGAACAAGAATGCCATTCCGTTCGACGTGAATCCTCCGCTGAATCCCAGCGGCGTGCGTCTAGGATCGCCCTCTGTAACCACGCGCGGTTTCCGGGAAAAGGAGATGCGCGTGGTGGGTCAACTCATCGCAGAGGTATTGAATCACGTTGCCTCCGATGAGACCATCGCCTCCGTGGGAAAACGAGTCATGGCTCTGACCGAACAATTCCCGCTCTACCGCTGGAAACTTGCCGTTGCAGCGGCACGATGAACTTCCTTGCGAATTGTATTTGACGCCCGCCATCTGCGCGATTTCGGTGTGGGAACCTACATCCGGAATCTGCTGCGCGGCTTGTCCATGCTCGATTCGCAGAATCAATATCTCCTGGTGACCGGCACGCAGGATGCCTCGCAGCTTTCCGGGTTCGGACCCAATTTCAAAACGGTCATCTATCAGGGCCGCGATACGGATCGCCTGGATCCGATTCGATTCGGGTGGTTCGTGCGCGGGCTCCACGCCGATCTTTCGCATATCCCTTACAGCGCGGTTCCGTGGATGATGCCGAAACCGTATATTGTCACGGTTCACGACGTGAGCCGCCTGCTCTACGATCAACCGCCGGGATGGCGATCGCACTTACGCCGCTATCGTTTCCGGCATGGGTTGCTGCGCGCCAGCGCCATCATCACCGTGTCGGGCGCAACCAAAGGAGATCTGGAAGGCTTAGTAGATGTGCCTCCGGAAAAGATGCGCCTCATTTACAACGCCCCGGACCCGCGGTTTTTTGAGCATGGACCGCCCATGGACGCTCGCGCCGCCGGGCCGGACATGGCATCGTATGAGCGCAAGAGGATCCTGGAACGATACCAGATCACGTTTCCGTATCTTGTCTACGCCGGGACCATCCGGCCGCAGAAGAATATTCCGCGGCTGGTGGAAGCGTTCGCCGTACTCCGTGGGGAGTTGGAGCAGCACCCCGTCTACAAGGACATCCGGCTTGTGATCATCGGCGACGAAATCTCGCGCTACCCGAGCGTCCGCCGGGCGGTAGTGCAAACGCGCATGGATGCCTTTGTGCGGTTCCTGGGATTTGTACCTTTCGACACGCTGCGTGTTTTTTACGAGGCGGCGGAAGCGTTCGTCTTTCCGTCGCTCTATGAGGGATTCGGTTTACCGCCGTTGGAAGCGATGGCCTGCGGAACGCCCGTGGTGGCGTCCAACGTGAGTTCACTGCCGGAGGTGGTGGGCGAGGCCGCGGTGACGGTGAATCCCGAGAACGTATTTGACATCGCCCGCGGGCTAAGGGACGTGCTGTTGGACACGGATCTACGCGTTAGACTTCGACGCGCGGGATTGGAGCAGGCCGCGAAATTCAGTTGGGAACGCACCGCCCGCGAAGTGCTCACCGTCTACGGCACCACGATCAGGTAAAAAGATTTAGCGCCAAACGGGATTCGTCATTGCGCCGTTGGCGGCGATGTCCCAAACGGCAAACCGCGCCCATTTCCAGCCTTTCGCGTCGATGGCGCGCTCCAGTTTCGTGGTTGCGAATGGACGGGTTTCATTCAATGAGATGGTGGACGTGTGCGTGTTCACGCCATCGCCCCAAACCACTTCGGCGTATTCCAGGGGAAACGTGTTCCGGATCTCCGCGGAAAGCTGAATCTTGCCATTCTGTTCGCGAAGATCGGACTTCGGCAACAAGACTTCACCCGTCGATAAAAAGAAATCGCCGCGCCGCAGAGCCGTGAAAATATCGCCGTACCGGTCCCACGTGGGCAACCCGGCCAAGCGAACGTAGTTAATGTTCATGTGCGAATAAAGCTCATGCGTCGAATCGATTTGAAAAACGTCCGATTCGGCGAGAAGGCGCTTGCGCAGGCCCCAATTGCTCATATCGTCGAGTAGCTTCAGCGGGCGCGCCCCCAAATACGGCAACGAAAGATCGGAGTTCATAGCCTTCCAGCCCGCGCCGAAATAGCTGTCGTCACGGAAGTGTTCAGTGCCTTGAATAGTGTCCGGAAAACCCATCGATCCTTTCGTGCGCGGATGCGCCTGATAGGCCAGTCCATTCTCGGCGCGTATGAGATCCAGCATCTGCCTGGCATTTGCCACGTGGTAGACAGTTCCGAATTGCGGATGCGTCTCCCGGAACGGTTTTCCCGACACCGCGCCCATGTGCCAATAAACAGGCTTCGGAAACGCCAGCACCCAGTGGCCGCCCAAGTGTACATTAGCTTCCTCGGACGGCATCAGAAGAAAATCTTTATCCGATTGAGCGCGGCAGGCTTTGAAATACGCGTCAAGCTCGCGCAAACGGAGATCGGTCAAATCCTGCGGATGTCCATCGCCGTGAAAATCGGCGATCATCGCGGCGTCGATTCCCATCGCTTTCATGACCGGCTTGAACGGCGGCGTCCATTCGATACCTTTCGCCATCGCCTGTTCCGTATAAGAAAGATGCCAGTGAGAAGTGAAAGTCTTGTAACCCGGCAGCGGCGCGTAGCGATCGCTGTTGGTGTAGCGCAGCACATCGTCAACCACTTCCCGCGTCCCGGCATCGCTTAGCTGATAGAAGACTCCCATATGCTGCTCCGTCTCCGGAGGGGCATTGATCCACGGATAAAACGGCGAATAATCATCCGGCAGCTGGCGGATGCCGATGGACATGTTGCCGCGCCAGGCGGTGTGCCACACATAACCCATGTTGGTGGTGTAGTCACGCGCGAAAAAATAACGGTGCGGTAAAGGGAAGACGGCAATTGCGCCGTTCTGCGTGCGCGCGGCCAGCGTGCGGTAACGGACTCTCTCCGGATTCCGGTCAGACCCTTCGATATACGTGCGGCGGAAGGTGCCTGTAGTGTCATAGAAGGCAATCTCGGAATTCATCGTTCTGCCAGGGCCGCGATCGGCCGTTGCATCGAAGCGCAGTCCCGCTTCGTAGTAATACGCAACGTCCCGCTCCTCGGTGGAGACGACGGCTTCCTGCAGCATCAGCCGCGTGCCGGGATAAAAAGTGAACGCGAGGCTGCCTTGAAAAATCCCGAGATCCAGTCCGTCGAATGTGATTACGACGCGGTCTCCGTTGGTGGCGGCCCGCGCGGAGGTCAGTTTGAACTTGCCTTCAAAACGCCGCGTACCTTCCGGATGACTGGGCGGATAGTCGAAGAACTGATCCCAGCCGCCACGGCGCTTGCCGGTTTCGCAGCGATAGTTCGGTTGGCCGCGGGTAATGATCGTCTTGCCCGCCGATCGAATGGACGTCAACAAAGGCAATGCCGGATCCAGCGAAAATGTTGCGTCCCACGTTTTGTTCTGCGCGTCCGGCCACGATACGATGACGGAATCGGCGGAGCTGCGCACGCTTACGGGACCCGGGCGAACTTTCGATGTGTCGATAGGAACCGTGGCGGCAACCGCCACTAAGGAAAGAGCGAGCTGAGAAAGTAGCATGGGAAATTATTCGTGCAATGCGAACGCGACCACGTTCGATCCCGCCGCGATGGCGACGTACTGCTTGCCTTTGACGCCGTAGGTGACCGGCGATGCGGTGATTTGCTGGCCTGTATTGAAATGCCACAGTTCTTTTCCGTCGCGCGCATCAAGCGCTGTGAATTCGCCTTGATCGTCACCGGCGAAGAGCAGATTGCCGGCCGTGGAAAGCAATCCAGCGCCATAGAGCTTCACGCCGGTTTGCTTGTACTCCCAGCGCAGCTTGCCGGTTGTCAGATCGAGCGCCCGCACGTAGTTCTGCCAAGGGTCGGCTGGAGATTCGGTGTAGCCGGTGGCCATGAATGGAAATCCGCCGGGACGAAACGTATCGCGTGATTTCGTGTTGATGCCGCATCCTTCGCGCGCGACGACGTAGAAGAGCCCCGTATCCGGATTATAGGCGGGCGACATCCAATTCGTCGCACCGCTGGTGGACGGGCACGTCTTGACGCCCTGCACCGTGGGCACGATGCCGGGAACGCGGATGGGGCGGCCCTCTTTCGTCAGGCCGCTCGCCCAGTTCAACTTGTTGATGAAAGGCGTGCCGTGCAGAAACTTGCCGCTGACGCGATCCAGCACGTAGTAGTATCCATTGCGATTCGCTTGTACCAGCAGCTTGCGCGTAACGCCCTGATAAGGGGCGTCGACCAGAACCGGAATTTCGACGGCATCCCAATCGTGCACGTCCCACGGCGTGAATTGGAAATACCATTTCATCTTGCCGCTGTTGGCGTCCAGAGCAATCATGCTCTCCGTGTAGAGATTGTCGCCCTTGCGCACATCGCCATCGAAATCTGGCGCGGGGTTTCCGGTACCCCAATAAATGAGATTCAACTCGGGGTCAAAACTGCCCGTGAGCCACGTGTTGCCGCCGCCGGTTTTCCAACTGTCCCCAGGCCAGGTTTCGTGACCGGGTTCGCCGGGGCCGGGAATGGAATTCCAGCGCCAAAGTCTTTCGCCGGTCTGCGCGTCGTAGGCATCCAGAAAACCGTTCAGCCCATGATCGCCGGGAGCGATGCCGATAATCACTTTGCCGTTGACGATGAGCGGCGCAACGGGGCACCAGTAACCATCCGCGGCTTCGGCGAGTTTCGCCGTCCAGACTACGCTGCCGTTGCGCGCGTCGAGGGCGACCAGTTTCGCGTCGGAGGTTCCAATGTAGACCTTGTTCCCGAATAAGGCAACGCCGCGGTTGGGTCCTCTTTGCAGCGGGTTCGAATGACGCCAATCCCAAACCAGGCGGCCCGTGCGGGCGTCCAGCGCGTACACCTCGTCGGTCTGAGAAACGTACATGACGCCATCGGCAACAATGGGTACGCTTTCCAAGCGACGCGCGCCGCGGATGTTGTAGATCCAAGCCGGCACAAGATGCTTGACGTTGGCGGTATCCACCTGTCGCAACAGGCTATGCCGCTGCGAATGATACTGGCCTGAATAGTGCAGCCAGTCGGACGGCGCGGCGCGCTTAAGATCGTCTGTAGTGACCTGCGCGCTCAGAGTGGCGGTAAGTATGAAAAGGATGCGTTTCAACGCGAAGCCTCGCTTGCTCTAGCCTGGCGGCTGAGGAATGCCAGCAGGTTGGCGAATCCCTCTTTGCCCAGTGACTTGTCGATCTCAGCAGGCATCATCGATTGCTCTTCCACTTTCAGATTGCGGATTTCGTTACGCAATAACAAGTGCAGCTTGTTATCCACACCAAGAACCTGTATCGAAAAATTGTTCTGATTCCTGGCCACGCCGCGAATGGTCTCACCGCCGGTTGTGGTGACGGTGACGCTCTTGTAACCCGAAGGAACCACTTCTTTCGGTTGCGTGAGCGCGGCACGCAGATGATCCAGTTTTCGCTCCGCGCCAATGTTGGTGAGATCCGGACCCAGCAGCCCTCCGCGGCCCCGGATCATATGGCATTGGGAACAATTTCCTTTACCAAAGAAAATGGATTCGCCTTGACCAACGTCTCCGGCAACATTGACATCAATGGCCACCGCGCGCAAACCGCGCACGAAGGCAACCATTTTTCGAATTTCCAAATCGGAGGAAGGCGATGCAGGCATCAGCGTACCCTTGATGCCGTTGCGGATGGCGTCGAACAGATCATCCTCGGTGCGGCGAAGATAACGGCGCTGCGCTCCCAGTGCCGGTGCGCGATCGCCCGCCGCTCCATCGGGACCGTGACATATGGTGCAGCTGCGATTGTAAAGCGCGCGCCCTTCCTCCGCGTCCTGTGCATTCACCGCAGGGCTGAATCCGCGGCGTCCACGGCCGGTGGTCCGCCTGGCGCCGCCGCCGTCGAAAATAACTTTCCCGAAGTACTCCGGGGAATGAAAGGAATGAACGGCGGCGGGAATGGGAGACCATGTGCTCTGTTGCGCGTTGGTCTTGCCGCCGGTGCGCATCAGGTTTAACCTCCACTCGTCTCCGGCGCGAGGAGGCATGTTCACGGCGTCTTTCGCAAAATTGCGCAGAGGGATGGCCATCTCCAGAATCCATTCGCGATCGTTCGCGGATTCGTCCTTCGACGCCATCCCGTGGAACGTCGAACGATAGCGAACGCCTTCCGGCTCCCACGTTGCGCCGCCCGTGTACCAATCCGATTTGTTTCGGTTGAGCATGGTGCCGATGGCGTTGATCTCGAACGTATAGTAGTTGCGAACCTTCTGCGGGTTCGGGCTGATGAAGATTTCCAGGCAATCGTCTTTAGAAACGGGACCGTGCCGCTTCCGCTCATAAGCGGAGATATGGCGATCGAAGCTGCGGAAGGCGACGTAGAGATTCTCGTCGTCCCACAATAATTTGGCGGTGGTCATCTCTTTCTCGCCGGCTGTGAACCAGTTGTAGATGAACGCGCTAACGGGGGACGCCTGCTGCCACGCGGCTTCGTCAAGATTCGCGTCGATGGTGATGGGAGAGGCGGCGCGCTGAATGCGATATTCCACGGGCGGTTGCGCAAAGAGCGCCCCGGCAGCGAGCAGAACAATGGAAAGCATTCGCTCCATCATATGCCAAGATGCGCGAGGGCAGTCATCCAGTGGAGAATTGAACATTGATGCAAAAGCCGGAACATCGACGTTGGTTGCGGGAGGCGCTTGTCTGCTTGGGATTGCTCCTGCCGTTGCTCGTGTTTCACTGGCGTGTGCTGCGCCAGGAGGCGATCATTCCATGGGACATGCCGGGACACCACCTGCCGCTGGCTTCGGCATTTGCCGACGCTCTGCGGGAAGGCGTACTGCCGCTTTGGGAGCCGTACGCTTATTGTGGCCGCCCGTTGTTGGCGAATCCGCAGGTGATGACGTTCTATCCGCCGATGCTGGCGTGCGTGCTGCCCGGACGCGAAGGATTGCTCTACCGGTTGGAATGGATGGGCCTACTTCATGTTTTCTTCGCCGCGTGGCTGGCATTTAGGCTGGCGCGCAGACTTGGTCTGGAAACAGCGCCGGCCCTGTTGACGGGGTTGATGTTTGAACTGGGCGCGTTGCCCGCATCGCAAGCGCAGCACCTGTCGGCGTTGTGCGGAATGCCGTGGATTGTGTTGGCATGGACCGGATTGTTTG
>JACPVQ010000198.1 GCA_016191645.1 Candidatus Solibacter usitatus | reverse complement strand
GGAAGCTCTTAATAAGCGAGAAATCCCAGCGATCCTGATTCGGGCCGCGCACGGAACTGAAGCGCAGAGACAAGGCGCGCAGGTTGGAGGCGAGCTGGCGCGCGCCGCTGGTTTCAAATCCGGCCGTGGCGGCGGGAGTGAACCATGCGTCGACGCTGCGGCGGTCTTTGGGCAGCACGATGTTCTTGAGATCGCCATTAAAGATGCGGTTGCCGAAGCCGAGCGGCGCGCCGCTTTGGTGCTGATAAATTCCGCTCAGTTGCCAGCCACCGGCAATCATGTCCACGGGCTTGCCCCACTGATTGCCCCAATGGCGCTTGCGTCCGAACGGCAGTTCCCAAATGCCCGATCCGGTCAGCCGGTGAGTCCGATCGAGACCGGCAAGACTCTCATACGGCATGCGATCGGCGGCATTCAGAAACTCCGTCGCTTCCATAATCTTGGACCATGTGTAGGAAGCCTGTGCGGTCCATGTGTTGGCGAACCGCCGTTCGATGCGCGTTTGCAGCGAGTGATACCACGAATAACCCGCCGGGTCGCCGGTCATTTGCACGCTGGAAAACTCGTTGAAATTGCGCAGCAAACTTCCGCGCGAAATCGTCGTTCCGTAAATCGGGTTCAACCCGAGATAAGGATTGGGAAAGCTTGCGCCGAGAAAATCGATGGTGGCTTGATCGCGCATCCCCGTCTTGCTCAAGTATTGCGCCGGCGTGTAACTCAACTCGCGATTGATGTTCAGCCGCGAATTGCGGTTGCCGACATAGGACGCCTCAATCATGACTTGCATCGGAATCACTTGTTGTAGTCCAAAGCTCCAGCGCTGCGCGTACGGATGGCTGCGGTGATCGGGGAAAAAGCTGACTCCCTGCCCGATGTTGGTCAGAAGTCCCGCGCCGTTGCCCGCGGGTTTGAGGAGGCCGTTTGGAAAAGGATTTGCGTTCGTGGCAACATAGCTCAAGCCGTTATCGAGACTGGCCTGAATCGGCGTGGCCAGTGAGAATCCGGTGAGATTCGTGTTGCTGTAATTCACGCCAATGGACGCCGTGAAGATGCCATAGCCTCCACGCAGGATGGTTTGCGGCCGCAATTGGTAAGCAAAACCGAAGCGCGGCTGGAAGTTGTTCTTTTCGCTATTCCAATAATCGCGGCCATTGGGGGCAACACCGGCAAACGTCAATCCACCGAGGGCGCGGAACTGCGCGGCCGGCAATTCGGCAATGGGATTCCTGGCGTAATTGGCGCGCGCGGCATCGTTGAGCGGGTTTGGCGTCTCACCGGCAAAGTGAATCGCCGAGCGATTGAATCGCTCCGTAATAGGCGATTCGTATTCGTATCGCAGACCGATGTTCAACGTCAGTTTCTTGCTCACCTTCCAATCGTCATGGAAGTAGAATGCCGAGTATTTGTCCTGCTCCACGTAGCTATCCACTTGACTCATGCTGCCGGCCGGAATACCCAACAGCATCGCAGCCAACTCGCTGCCGGCAGTGGGCGTGGCGGCCGTATCATTGGCGCGAAGGAAGTTGCCGCTGTAGCTGTACTGCGGCGAAAGCGCCACGCCGTAGCGATTGCGGCTCTCGCGGTAGACGCGAAACTCCGGGCCGAAGCGGAAGCTGTGATTGCCACGCAGCTTGGTGAAGTTGGCGACGAACGAGTTCGTCGTGGACGCCGTGTAACCATCCTGCGATTCCCACGCCGCGATTGCCGTAAACTGTCCGAGAGAGATATTGGGCAAGGTCGCGCGCTTTTTGTCCGGCAGCTGGCCAATCAGGTTGGAAGACAAACCGAGCGTGGAAAGATCGGTGCCTTGCGAAGCGCGGCGTTCGGGAAAATCCTGGAACGTCAACCCGTAGCGGAAGTTCAAAAGAAAGCTGGGACTGAACACGTACACATCGTCGATGGCGACGCCTTTGTTGTTGCGGTTCAGAATGACGCCGCGGACGCTGTTGTTGAAGTCGCGATTCTTGTCCTCTTCCCAAAAATCGCGATGCAGCCGGAAGAACATGCGGTGTTTGTCGCTGAAGGCATGGTCCAACCGCGTGAGCCAAGTCCAATAATCTTCCAGCGCTTTCCCGGAACGATAAAAGTTGGAACGGAAATCGCGCGTGCCCGGCTGGTTGGGGAGCGGATACAGGTTGACGAAATTCAAACCCACTTTATCCAGTTGCGAGGCGGGAATGATATTGCCGGGAACGGGGGTGCGCACGTAACGGCCGGCGGTCAACGTAGTGCTGCGCGGATCGTAGAACTGATACGCGCTTCCCAACGCGAGGAACTCGCTGAGGTCGCCGTTGTGCATCTTCGCCGTGGGAACGGTGGTTGTGGCGTTGCCGCCGGAGTCCGGATTTCCAAACTTATTGGCTTCGTAAGCGAAGAACCAAAAACTCTTGTTGCGTCCGTCGTACAGCTTGGGAATCATGATCGGCGCGCCGGCGGAAGCGCCATACCGGTTGTCCTGATAAATGGAGATGGCTTGTCCGGAGCGGTTCTGAAAAATGCTGGGGGAGTCGAGCGCGGAATGACGGAACCACTCATGCACTTCTCCATGAAGCTGGTTGGTTCCCGACTTTGTCGACACATTCACCGTGCTGCCCATAGTGTGGCCTAGCGCGGCATCGAAGGCGGCGGTCTGCACTTTGAATTCGCTGATGGCCGTCTGCGGCGGCGAGAAAGCCACGCGCGGCGCGGTGCCGTCGCTGTAGGTATTCGACACGCCGTCGATGGAAAATTCGTTTTGATTGTTGCCGCTGCCGTCGGTCGAAAAAGTGGAAGGGGCCGAATTGAATCCGGCTTTGCGCAAACGCAAGTTGGTGCCGTTGACGGTGCCCGGAGCAAGATGGACTAAGTCCATAGCATTGCCGGCGAACTGCGGCAACTGCAGCACCCGGCGCTCGTCGATCACCTGACCGAGCGAGGCCTCGGCCGTGGAGAGCAATGGGGTGGTCGCTTTCACTTCCACCACTTCGGATGCAGTGCCAACTTGAAGATCGACGTTTACTTCCACGCTGTCTTGAATGCGCACCGGAATCCCCGGGCGGACCCACTTCTTGAAGCCCGTCATTTCGCAGCTCAACGTATACGTGCCGGCGATCAGATACGGCAGTACAAAATTGCCGGACGTGTTGGTGCGCGCCACGGCCGCCACTCCCGTGGCCTCGTTCGTGATGCGAACTTCAACGTTGGGCACGACCGCCCCGGAAGAGTCGGCGACACGGCCGAGCACGGTTCCGCGCGGGTCCTGAGCATAGAGCATGCTCAGGAAAAGGATGAACAGAGTGAAAATACGATGCATAAATGATAACCTCCTGAAGGCGCTATCCTAAATATAGACCAGTTGACGCCGGAATGTTGCGGAAGGAAGACCATTCAGAATGAACCCGGAAGAGCGGTTTGAACGAATCGAAGGATGGATGGAGGAATCGGCCAGGTACTTGGCAGAGAGCCGGGAAAGCAACGCTGCTACCAACAAGATCTTACAGGAGATGGCGGCGCGTCAGCAATACCACGATGAAGCCTTCGACCGCGCCGAGGAACGCGCCCACGCATTGGACGTAAAGCTCGGCCAACTTGGTGTATTCGTGCGTGATGTTTCCGCAACCATTCGCACACTGGGCGCGCTGTATGGCATTCATGAAGACCGGCTCGACAATCACGGGAACAGACTGAAGAAACTGGACGGTCAGGACGACGATTCAGCCGGCGGCAACGGCGTGGAAAGTTAACGAAACCTGCGTCATGCGCTGGCGCCATGGCCCCGTGTTAGCATGAAAGTATTACCCGGCCATCATGATTCGCTCCTTCCGGGGCACTGTTCCGAAAGTAGCCCCATCGTCTTATGTCGATCCCAGTGCGCAGGTTATCGGCGATGTCACCATCGGCGAAGAGTCCAGCGTCTGGCCCAATGCCACGTTGCGCGGCGACGTGAACTGGATCCGTGTCGGCGTGGGCACAAACATTCAGGACAACAGCGTACTGCACGTCGATAGCGACGGCTTTCCGTTGACGCTGGGCGATCGTGTCACGGTGGGACACTCTGTTGTACTGCACGGCTGCACCATCGGCGATGAAGCGTTGATCGGAATTGGAGCCATCGTGCTCAACGGCGCGCGCATTGGCGCGGGCGCTGTGATTGCGGCGGGCGCGTTGGTGCCCGAAGGAATGGAGATTCCGCCGTATAGTTTGGCCATGGGCGTGCCGGCCAAAGTGCGGCGCGAAGTGACCGCGGAAGAGCGCGATCGATTCGCACAAGGCGCGGAACATTACAATGAACTGCGCCGCATCTACAAAGAAGCGGAACAGCCGCACGATAGCAACTAAGGCCACTCATTTGATTCGAGCCATTAAAGGAACGCGCGACATCCTTCCACCCGAAAGCGGTGTGTGGAACCACGTCGAACGCGTGGCGCGCGAAGTATTCGCCTCTTACAACTACGGCGAGATTCGCACGCCGATCTTTGAAGAAACGGCGCTGTTTGCGCGCGGCGTGGGCGAAGATACGGACATCGTGGGCAAGGAGATGTACACGTTTGAGGATCGCGACGGGAGTTCTCTCACGCTGCGTCCGGAGAACACGGCGAGCGTGATTCGCGCCTTCATCGAACACCGTCTGGATCAGCGGCCGGGTTTGCAGAAGCTGTTCTACATGGGCCCGATGTTTCGCCGCGAGCGTCCGCAAAAGGGGCGCTACCGCCAGTTCAGCCAGATTGGCGCGGAGTTGATTGGCACGGAATCGCCCACGGCGGACGCTGAAGTGATCGAGATGGTTCTGGAAATTCTTTCGCGAAGCGGTCTCGCGGATTTTCATCTTGTCCTCAATTCCGTGGGCTGCAAGGAGTGCCGGCCGAAGTTTATGGAGGCGTTGCGCGCGCGTCTGGCCGAAAGCGGCGCGAAGTTGTGCGCCGATTGCCAGAGGCGCTCGACGACGAATCCCCTACGCGTGCTCGATTGCAAAATCCCGGAGGATCAACCGGTGATTGAAACGCTGCCGTCGATTCTCGATTATCTGTGCGAAGGATGCAGAACGCACTTCGCCACGGTGCGGCAGAGCTTGGATGAGCGCGGCGTGACATACGAAGTGCGGCCGCGCCTGGTGCGCGGTCTCGATTACTACACGCGGACGACGTTCGAAGTGGTGCACGGATCGCTGGGCGCGCAAAATTCCGTACTCGGCGGCGGACGCTACGACGGACTTGCCGAGGCATTGGGATCGAAGACGCGCTCTCCCGGCATCGGTTTTTCCATTGGCGAAGACCGGCTGGTGATGAGTGTGGAAAGCGCGCATCCCGCGCTTCTGAAAGACGCCGTGGATGTTTACATCGCGCCGATGGGAGACGCCGCGCTGCGGCATTCCGTTCTGCTCGGGCGTGAACTGCGGCGCGGCGGCCTTCGAGTCGAAATCGCGTTTGAAGGCAAGCTCAAGCGCGTTCTGGAAACGGCGAACAAACTCAATGCGCGATTTGCGTTGATTGTTGGCGATAACGAAATGGCTGCCGGAGTGTACGCCTTGAAGGACATGACCTCCGGCGAGCAGCAGATGGTAAAGCGGGAAGATCTCGAACAACATATATATGGAAAGTACGGAACAACAACGAACGCCTCTTGATTTTCTCGGCGAATTGCGGCGCACGCATTCGTGCGGACAACTGCGCGCGGCGGACGCGGGACAGCGCGTTCTGGTGATGGGATGGGTGCATCGCCGCCGCGATTTGGGCGGCGTCGTGTTCATTCATTTGCGCGATCGCGACGGCGTGACGCAAATCGTGTTTCACGAAGACGTTGCCGCGGACGTGCACGCAAAAGCGGAGACGCTGCGTCCGGAATATGTCATGGGCGTGGAAGGCGTCGTCGCCAAGCGGTCGCCGGAAACCATCAACGCCACCATCGCTACAGGCGAAGTGGAAGTGGTCGCGGAGAAGGTGTGGATCTTCAATGAGAGCCGCGTACCCCCCTTTCCGCTCGACGAATTCACGGAGATTGCAGAGGACACCCGTCTCAAATACCGGTATGTCGATTTGCGCCGCCCGCAGATGCAGCGCAATATCATCCTGCGCTCGCGAGTGGCGTTCGCCGTGCGCGAATACCTGTATTCACAGGGCTTCCACGAAATCGAAACGCCGTTCATGACGAAGTCCACGCCCGAAGGCGCGCGCGACTTTCTGGTTCCCAGCCGCATGTCGCCGGGCATGTTCTATGCATTGCCGCAATCGCCGCAGATCTTCAAGCAGCTTCTCATGGTGAGCGGCTTTGAGAAGTACTTTCAAATCGTGCGTTGCTTCCGCGATGAGGACTTGCGCGCGGATCGCCAATACGAGTTCACGCAAATCGACATGGAGATGTCGTTTCCGCAGCCGGAGCGCGTCTTTGAAGCCGTGGAAGGCATGCTGTCGCGCGTCTTCGAAACGGCCGGATCGCCCATTCCAACGCCGTTTCCCCGCCTCACCTACGCGCAGGCGATGCGTTCTTACGGCAGCGACAAACCCGACCTGCGCATTCCGGCATTCCATTGCGTGGAAGATCTCTTCACGGGCGCGGGCCTCGCCACCGACGGCCTTCCGCTGGTTGCCATACACATTCCCAACACCGGCGCGCCTTCGCGCAAGGAACGCGATGAGCTAAAGGCATACGGACAGGAGCGCGGCCTGCGCGTGTTCGACGATGCGAAGCGGCTCGATCGCGATTATCCCGAGCAGATGTCGAAAGTGCGCGAGCGTACCGGCGCCGGAGAAAACGACTTGCTCCTCCTTGCAGGTTGGCCCGGCGAGCCGCAAGGACACAGGCCCGAAGAGACGGTCCTGCAGGCCTGCGGAAACCTGCGCCTGGAAGCGGCGCGCAAATACGCCGACAAGCACAAGCTGTTTGAAGGAAAGTCGTTCCAGTGGCTGTGGGTGGTGGACTTTCCCATGTTTGAATGGGATGAGGAGGAAAAGCGTTGGAACGCCGCGCACCATCCTTTTACTTCCGTGCACGACGAGGATCTGGATGCGCTGGTTAATAACCCGGCGCGCTGCCGCGCCAAGTCCTACGACGTTGTGTTGAACGGCACGGAAATCGGATCGGGCTCTATTCGTATCCACCGCCGCGACATTCAGGCGAAGGTGTTCTCCGCGCTCGGTCTGAGCGATGAGGAAGCGCGCATGAAGTTTGGATTTCTTCTGGACGCTTTGGAATACGGCGCTCCGCCACACGGCGGCATCGCGCTTGGTCTGGATCGTCTGGTGATGATTCTGGCGGGAGAGAAGTCGATTCGCGAAGTAATTCCCTTCCCCAAAACGGCGCGCGGGACGGACCTGATGTGCGACGCGCCCAGTCCGCCGTCTCCTAAAGCGCTGCGCGATTTGGGAATTCAGGTCAAGCCGGCGTCAAAGTAAGATCACGGTTTCGCGAGCGCGTCCAGCAAGAGCGCCGCGCCGGTTTTCACTCCGACCACGAGCGCATCTTCGTCGATATCGAAATTCACGGTGTGATTGCCGGAGTTGATGCCGCGCGCCTCATTCGCGCCGAACAGCCAGTAGAAAAAGCCGGGCACTTCTTTGACGTAGTAGCTGAAATCTTCAGCGCCCATCACCGGCGGCGACAAGATGACGTTCTTCTCGCCCAGCACGCGCTTCAATACGCCCGCGCTCCACGCGGCAAGAACGGGCTCATTCGATGTGACCGGATACGAAAAGCCACCCCAGCGCAACTCGTACTTCGCGCCGTGCGCCGCGGTGCAGCCTTCCAGAGTCTGCTTCATCATGGTGCGCACGCCTTCACGAACGCTTTCGTTGAACGTGCGCAGCGTCCCCGCCATGGTGACCGTTTCGGCGATGATGTTGTGGCGATCGCCGCCGTGAATGGTGCCCACGGTGAGCACCATGGGCTGCATCGGATCGATGCGGCGGCTGCGGATGGATTGTAGCGCGAGCACGCACTCCGCTCCGATGGTCACGGCGTCGGTGCCTTGATGCGGCCATGCGGCGTGGCTCTTCTTTCCCTGAATGGTGGCAACGAATTCATCGGCGGAGGCCAGTTGCGGACCGCTGGAATATCCCACCGTGCCCACGGCCGCTTGCGCGGTGGTGTGCAATCCGAAGATCATCCTGGGACGAGGATTCGCCAGCGCGCCTTCCTTGATCATGAAGGGCGCGCCGCCCTCTTCTCCTTCGGGCAGTCCTTCTTCGGCGGGCTGAAAGAGGAACTTGACGCTGCCGGCCAGTTGCGCGCGCATTCCGGCCAGTACTTCGGCGATGCCCAATGCCACGGCGACATGCACATCGTGGCCGCAGGCGTGTTTCACTCCTTTATTCTTCGAACGGTACGGCACGTCCATGATTTCGTCGATGGGAAGCGCGTCCATATCGGCGCGCCACGCAACGACGGGTCCGGGCTTGGCGCCCTTCAACAAAGCCACCACGCCATGCTTGGCGACACCCGTGCGCACTTCGTCGAAACCCATAGCTCGAAGCCGCTGCGCTACGACACGAGCCGTGCGTTCTTCGCGATTGGAAAGCTCGGGGTACATGTGAAAGTCGCGGCGCATTTCGACGAGCGAAGGTTTCAATGCCGCCGCGCGCTGCGCGATCTGTTCATCGCGCGACTGCGCGGACGCGAGAGTGGCAAGCAAAGCCAGGGCATGTGTCATTGCCTTACAGCTTCGCACGAAGTGGGGCAGAGCTCCAGCTCTGCGAGGCGGTCTCCAGACCGCCTCTGTTGGCGGAAATCGAAAAGCCGCAAACGGCTGCATGGCAGCCGATGGCCTCTGACGAGGCCATGCGGGATCTGGAGATCTGCCTCACTTCACTAATTGACGCGGTGGGCGGCGCGCTTCCTGGGTTTCGGCGGTTTTAGAGGAAGCTTTGGATCGAGCGGGATCAATTCGCCTTCAATCTTCTCGCCGCTCGCTTCCAACAGGCGTTTGGCGAAGCCGGGGTTGCCCAGCATGCGCACCATGATACTCATCTGCCCGTGCGCCATGAGGAGTTTACTATTGTTGCGGTGCTTCCAATAGCCCGTATCGTCCGACACCTTCAGATTGCCGATGAACTTACTCTTCAGCACGTCCAGAAGCTTCACAATGCGCTTATGGGATTCCACTTCGCCGGTGACCTTCACCCAGTTGCCGCTTTCGACAAAGTATGTCGCCGTTGGGTCCAACCCCGGCCCACTGAGCATTTGAATGGGGACCTCGCTGTAGTGGGTCAGCTTGCCTTTGGTATTGAAAAGCAAGGCCACGCTCTCGGTGTTGGGAGGTTGCAAGTAGATTCCGCGCACGCGCTCCTCAAATAGCAGGACTCCTCCTTTTTCACCCTTCTTCTTAGATGTGCGCCGCAGAAGAAGGCCGCACGAGGTCTCGTCTGTAAGGAGTGTTTTCCAATGAAACGCCGACGCATAGTCACGCGCGAATTCTATAAGAGCATCGATACGGCTCACGTCATCGATGTTCCCGCTGTAGCCAATGCAGATGCCCATAGCGGATTTACCGCTAACTATATTACCTGATCGGACCAGTTTTCCAAAATCGACTTGACCTTCTGGCAGAATTGATCGGCCATCGCGCCGTCGATCAGGCGGTGATCGAAGGTGAGCGCGATGTAAGCGATGGAGCGGATGGCGATGGCGTCATCGACAACCACCGGCGTCTTCTCTACGCTGCCGGTGCCGAGAATGGCCACCTGCGGCTGGTTGATGACGGGCGTGGCGAAGATGCTGCCGAAGCTGCCGAAGTTGGTGATGGAGAAGGTGCCGCCGGAGACTTCATCGGGCTTCAACTGTTTGGATCGCGCGCGGCCGGCGAGATCGACGATGGAGCGCTGCAATCCCACGACGTTCTTCTCATCGGCGTTGCGAATGACGGGAACAATCAATCCCGCGCCGCCATCGAGAGCGACGGCGATGCCGATATTCACATCGTTGTGATAGATGATGTTGTTCCCCTCAATGGATGCGTTAACGATGGGGAACGTGCGCAGCGCCTCGGCGGCGGCGCGCGCGAAGAACGGCAGGAAGGTGAGGCCGAAGCCGTAGCGTTCCTGGAATTGGTCCTTCAGGCGGTCGCGCAGTTTCGCGACTTTGGTCACGTCCACCTTGTGCACCGTAGTGACGTGCGCCGAGGTGCGCTGGCTGAACACCATGTGCTCGGCGATCTTTGCACGCATGGTGCTCATCGCTTCGATGCGCGTTTTGGCGGGACCGGTTCTTGCAAGCGGCGCGACCGATTCCACGGGCGCGGCGGGCATGGTCACGCCGGATGCGGCGACGGTGCGCGCGCCTTGCGCGGCCATGTATGCTTCGACATCGGCTTTGGAGATGCGTCCGCCTGCGCCGGTGCCGCGGATCTGCGACAGGTCGATCTTGTACTCGCGCGCCATGCGGCGCACCAGCGGAGACAACGGTCCGTTGACTTCTTCGGTGACGACAGGAGCGGGCGCGGCAACCGGCGCAGGAGGCGGTGGCGGCGCGGCGGCAACGGGCTTGGCATCTTCTTTCCTAGGCGCGGGCGGCGGCGCGGCTGCGGCGGAACCATCGTTGATCCGTCCAACCACCGTGTTGATGGCCACCGTCGAGCCTTCCGCTACCAGCACTTCCGCCAAAATGCCGGCGGCGGGCGCGGGGATTTCGCTATCCACTTTGTCCGTGGAGATTTCAAAGAGCGGCTCGTCGCGCTCCACTCGATCACCGGCCTGCTTCAACCATTTGGTCAGCGTGCCTTCCACAATACTCTCGCCCATTTGGGGCATTACGACTTCAATCATGCCAGTGTCTCCACAAGAACTTTTTCGGCGCGGATCGTCTCCCGTTGGAAGACCTCCGCGAAATATCGCGTCAATCGCGCAACCACTTCTTCACGCGAAGCGCGCGAGCGCAACTCGCGCATTGATGTCACGGGCTTCGTCAACCCGCACGGAACGATGTATTGAAAGTACGAAAGATCCGTGTCCACATTCAATGCCAATCCATGCGACGTCACCCAGCGGCTGAGATGCACGCCGATGGCGCACACTTTGCGGCCGTCCACCCACACGCCCGTGCAGCCGACGGCGCGTTCGCCGCGAATGCCGTCGTCGGCCAGAGTGAGAATCACAGTCTCTTCCAGCGCGCGCGCATAGGCTGCGACATCGCGCTTCCAATTCCGTAAATCGAAGATCGGATAGGCCACCACCTGCCCCGGACCATGATACGTTACATCGCCGCCGCGGTCCGTATGATGAAACTCGATGCCCGCGCGGAGCAGTGTCTCTTCGCCGGCCAACACGTTTTCCATATGTCCGTTCCGTCCCATGGTAATCACATGCGGATGTTCGACGAACAGCAACTGGTCCGGAATGCGATCGGCCTTGCGCGCGTCGACGAGTTCGCGCTGCAGTTGCCAGGCCTCGCCAAAGCGCATGCGGCCCAGATCGCGCACTTCGCAGTTATGCATTGATGGCGAGTCCATAGACGGCGTTGAACGCTTCGCCGACTGCTTCATACAACGTGGGATGCGCGTGGATGGTGTTGCGCATGGTCTCCACTGTCGCTTCCGATTCCATGGCCGCCACGGCTTCGGCAATCAATTCGTAGGCGTGATAGCCGATGATGTGCATGCCCAGAATCTCGCCGAACTTTTCGTCCGAGACCACTTTGACGAACCCTTCGTGCGCGCCGACAATGGAGGCTTTGCTGTTTGCGGAAAACGGGAACTTGCCGGTCTTTACTTTGTATCCCGCGGCCTTCGCCTGTGCTTCCGTCATGCCGACGCTGCCGATGCCGGGCTCTGCATAAGTTGCGCCGGGAATGCGATTGCGATTGATGGGAGTGAACGGCTTGCCCGCGATGTGCGCCACGGCCACCATGCCTTCCATGGTCGCCACGTGCGCCAGTTGCGGAGTTCCGGCGACGATATCGCCAATTGCATAGACGCCGGGCTCGGCGGTTTCCTGGTTGCCGGATACCTTGATGAAGCCGCGGTCGGCTTGGATCTTTGTGTTCTCGATGCCGATGCGATCCGTGTTCGGCTTGCGACCCACGGCGACGAGAAGTTTCTCCGCTTCCATCACTTCGGATTTTCCATTTGCAAGCGTGGCGGTGAGTTTCACGCCGCCCGCTGTCTTCACAATGTCCTGCGCCTTGGCGCCGGTTTCGCAGCGGATGCCGGCCTTCTTGAAGCAGCGTTCCAGTTCCTTGGAAACATCTTCGTCTTCCACGGGAACCAGTCGCGGCAGCATTTCGAGAACGGTGACCTTCGTTCCGAAGCGATGAAAAATGGATGCGAATTCGACACCCACCGCGCCCGCGCCAATCACGATGAGCGATTTCGGCACCGATTGCAGATTGAGAATCTCGACGTTGGTGAGGATGGTGTTTGCATCCGGCTGCAGACCGGGCAGCATGCGCGCTTCCGAACCGGTGGCGAGAATGATCTTCTTCGCTTCGACAATCTGCGGGCCCTTGCCGGAGGTGACTTCGATCTTGCCCTTGCCAAGAAGTTTGCCGTAGCCTTTGATGACATCGACCTTCTGGCGCTTGAGCAGAAACTCGACGCCTTTGGCATGCTTGTCGACCACCTTCTGTTTCTTGTCGACGACCTTGGGATAATCGACGCGCGGGTTATCGCAGAGCAAACCTTCGTCCGCCGCATGCAGCATGTGCTGCCAGACTTCGGCGGTGTGCAGAAGAGCTTTGGTAGGAATGCAACCCACGTGAAGGCAGGTGCCGCCAAGCTTGGGATCTTTTTCGATGAGGGCTGTTTTGAGGCCGTATTGACCGGCGCGGACGGCCGCGGAATAACCGCCGGGGCCGCTGCCGATTACGATGACGTCATAGGACACTTACGTATTTTAGCGGTTGTGCGGGGGCCCTGTAAAACCGCCGAGCGGTGGCGTTGCTTGGAATTAAGGTGCGTGAGAGATGAGCTTCAGCCCTGCCACTCCAAAATAGTCGCTGCGATTGTGGGTCACGAGCGGCACATCGTGGCGAAGGGCGGTTGCAGCGATCCATGCGTCGGCGCATTCGATCCGAGTGCCACGTAACTGCGCAGATACGGTTACCTCAGCCCAAATGGTACAAAGCCTGCGACTGTAAGGCAGGATCACAAATCGTTCCAAGTACAAATGCAACCAGCGCCGCCGGGCCTCCCCCCAGTTCGATTGAACCGCCCAGCGCTCCAACTCAGCGAGGGTCATGAAGGAGATCAGGAGTGTCCGACTAGATCGGCTTCGTAACGAGCGCTTAGGGGGTGGCTCTTGAAGAGGAAAGAAACGACGTCGGTGTCGACGACTACGCGACTCATGCGGCAGGGTCGGCCCGTTTATGGCCACGCCACTCATGGAGCGCCGCCAGGAAGTCTTCGATGGCTTCCTCTTCCGGCCAGAAATCTCCCCTTAACTCAGAGAGGTCGCAAGTAGGACCTTTCCCCTGCTGAGTGATGATGTCGTCCAGTGACGGGTCGGCGTTAAAGTTCAAGCGTGGATCGTTCCACTTGTCCATCTTGTGCCTCTATCCTTAGAGTCTATCATTGTGATCAATGTGTAAAAAGGACCAAACGGATCGCATAATTTCATCACGCCGCAACGCGGAAGCTGGTGTCGGATTCTGACAAGCCTCCGTGGACTGCCGGGGCTTGGCGGCCGCAGCAGCGCTTGTATTTTGCGCCGCTGCCGCAGGGGCAAGGAGCGGAACGCGGGATGTTTTCCGACATTGGAGAACTGTCCGAAGTGTCGGATTCTGTCGGATTGACGGCGACGGACTCCTCCTTCGCCATGCGCATGCCGGCATTCATGCAGGCGTCCATCAGGTTGCCGAATTCGTCTTCATTGAATTTGTAGAGGGGGAGCTGCGGGGCTCGAAGGTTGGCGGATGTTTCGAGAACTTGAAGGGCGGCTTTGAGGCGGACAGCGGGCGGGGCGGCTTCGGCGAGGCAAGAACGGAGCGCGTCGAGGGCGATGACGGTGAGGCCGGCGATGTTGTCTATGAGGAGATCGGAGCGGACGCGGCGGGCCTGATCGAGGGCGGCGGTGAAGGCTGATTCCGTCTGCCACTCATAGATGGTGCTGCGATGAACGCCAGCGGTCTGGGCGGCGGCGGTGACGGAAGAGCCGGATAACAAGGCTTTGATCACGTCGAGTTGCTTGGGGGAGAGAGATGCCATGCGTGTACTCCTGACCGCATGCTGCCACATTTCTCACACATTGTCAATCAATTCTTCAATAAATAACTAACATTACTGATTAATAGCATCGCTACGGTGCATACCTTCCATGGTAGGCTGATCGTTGGGCCGGAGGCTGTCGTGTTGTCGGGCGTAGCCGCCTCCGGATACGGTTGCCGTGTTCGTGACATTGGCCGAGGCAGTCGGCGCAACATTCACTGTCAGGTAAAATGGGCGAATAGTTGCTGTCGACAGGCAGCGGATCATACTGTGCGCATGTCCGCGAAGTTGGCGGTGAAGTGGTCGAACGAGGGCTCGAGCGGGCCAACTGGAGGGAATTGAAAACGATGTTCCCGGATGGTGAACGTCTCGACCGTTGAAGCCGGTGGAGTCGTCCTTGATGGCCACTCCCGCCGAATGAACGCTGGCATGGGTAGTCCAAAAGTGACGACTGCGGGGTTGACGCATGGTAACGCAGGAGTTACCATGTGATTTGGATGATCGAGCTTCGCGGCTACATCGACGAAAACGGAAACAAACGGTTCGCCAAGTGGTTTGCGGATTTGGACGCCATCGCGGCCGCCAAGGTGACGCTGCGCTTTCACGGATGGAGAAGGGGAATTTCTCAAACGCGAAAGGCGTAGGTGGCGGCGTAGCCGAATACAAGATTGATTTTGGGCCCCGGCTACCGCATCTATTTCGGCAAGGATGGGGAACGCCTCGTGATCCTGATCGGAGGAGGAACGAAGAAGCGACAAGAGGAAGATATTGCGGCGGCGAAATCCTGCTGGAGTGATTACAAACGGAGGAAGAAACATGCCCCTTACCCATGACTTCAAAGAGACGATTCGCGCGCGGGCGCAGAAGGACCGGAGATTCCGGCAAGCGCTATTGCGCGAAGCTGTGGAGAGCTATCTGAACGGAGATCTTGAAACCGGCAAGGCGGTCTTGCGCGATTACGTCAACGCGACGATTGGGTTTCAGGGGCTGGAAGAACAAACCGATATTCCGGCAAAGAGTCTCATGCGCATGCTAGGGCCAAAGGGCAGCCCTTCCGCCGCGAACCTTTCCAGCATTCTCACGGCGTTACAGAAAACGGAACGCGTTCATTTTGAGCTTTCGTTGCGGGGATGAAGCCTCACATCTTCCAAGGATTCAAGACCGCCGCGTGCGTGTGCG
>JACPVQ010000197.1 GCA_016191645.1 Candidatus Solibacter usitatus | reverse complement strand
CCTCACGGTCCCATTGGATGGGGAAGCTTTTCGGCTCGTACTCCCAGCCGATGCGGTAGAAATCCAGCAGGTTGGCGAAGATTTCCTCGCTCTGGTTGGCGAAGACGCTGCGCTTGAGTTGCACTTTGCCCGGGGCGGCAATTCCAAATTTCGCCAGGCGAAGCCGCGTGCGGAATTGGATCTGCGCTTCCGCGGTCTTCGACAACAACGGCTCGGCGAGCATCCCGCGCGATTCCACAGCTAACGAAACCAGCGCGGCAATGTGTTCGCTGTCCAACTGCCCGGTTCCAAACACGAGATCGTAACGGGAGAGCGGCACGGTGGAGCGTCCAAACCGGTTCTTGCGCATGCCCGCCGCCTGATGCTCCAACTGGCGCAGCAGAGTTTTCGCCGACGGCCTTTCCAGACGGTGTTCCAACATCAGCATGCCGATGCGGCGCGCCTCCACTCCGGTCACATGCGCGCGCAGCAGACCCGGAAAATCGTCGAACAGAAGTTCCGCGCCTTCCATGCAGACCACCAGCGGATGTTCCGTGGCCACGTGCGCAAGAATCGACATGGCGACAAAAGGCCATGCCTTCTCCGGCAGCGAAGCCTCCGACCCGAATTCGTCCGCGATCAAACCGCGCAGATACGAGTCCGTGACAAGTTGGAAATCGAGCCGCTGCGCCGATAACCGTGCGATCTCTTCAACACGGCAGCCGGGCTCGCCCGTAACGGTGAGGATGGCCATCTATAGCGACATGATATCAATGCGAACCGGCGAACATCACGCGGGAACCGCCATGTTCTGTGCCGCAAGCGCCGCCGCCACCGGCGTCAGTTGCCGCATTTGATCTTCATTCAACGGGGAAACAAACGGCGGAATAGGTCCGGCCTTTACGATCCCCACCAATTCAATGGCTGCGTGCAGGACGCGCGCGGGTCCCCAGGCGTCGCGCAGGTCTTCGTGCGCGAGGAAGGATTCGCGCAACGCCGCGGCCGCCGTGAAATTGCCGCCGCGGCACTCCTCCCAAATGCGATGACTGAGCGCGGGCGCCACACACCCGCTGCCCGTTGTGAAACCGGGCAATCCGAAATGGCGCAAGTGATCGATGGCGGGCCGCTCACCGATGCCGCTGATGACCATGGAGCGGTCCACCCGCCGCAGAAGAGATTCCAGATAGGGATCCACCTGCGGATCCTTTCGCACCACCGCGTACTTGATGCCGATGCAAATGCCGTCGCTGACCATGCGGCCCACGGCATCGAGTCCGGCTTCGAGATTCGCGCCGAAATTATTTTCGTCCTTGAGATAAAGGATCAGCGGCAAGCCGCACGCATCGGCGAAGCCGCGCAAACCGCGTTCCAAGCCGGCGGCATCGCGCGGATCGCCGCAGGGAAGATGCATCACGGTTGGGAAACGATGACGGCGCAATAAGGCGGCTTGATCCATCAATCTTCCATAGGACGGGCCGGCGCTGGGGATGCACCAAAACTGATCCGGCAACTCGCTGAGCCACGCCAGCAATTCTTCATATTCCGCAAGGGTGATGTGATAGAGAAACGCGTTGCCTCCATACAGCAGGCGCGTCGTACCGCCCGCGGCCAGGTAATCGACAAACCGCCGGTTCTCGTGGAAATCTATGGTCCCGCCGGCGCGGCGCACCAAGGGAGGCACGGGAAATACGCCGCGCCAATCGGAAGGGGAAACGGGTGTCGTTTTCATATCGAATTATTTAGGATGTATAACGGGGACGCTGAGTTTTGCCAGACCTTCTCGAATAGTGGTCAGGCTTGCGGTCAAACTGGACAGCACCGGCATGGGCAGCGGCGGAAGTTTCGTTAACAGGCGTGCCATGGAAACCTGCGCCAGAACAATGGCATCCAGTTTCTGCCGGCCGAACTCTTCGATGGCCGCCAAAAGGAGTTGATCGTGCAATTCGGGCCTCCCGCCCAGGATCGCCTCATAGGCTTCGGGAATGACGCGGAAGGTGAGATCGACATTGCAGCCCGATTCCGCGGCCGTGTCCAGGATCAACTTCGAGGTTACGGCCTGAGTGGGCGGGAAGGTGACCAGGATGCCAAGGCGCTTTCCAGCTGCCACCGCCTTTACCGCAAGAGCATCGTCGATTTTTACAATCGGAATCCCCATCGAATCGGACAAACGCAGCACCAGATTGCGGGAAACGGCCGAACAGGTGACCATTGCCAATTCAGAATGGTAGGCGTCGCGCGCCGCGCACAACATATCGCTGAGACGGGACTCCGCCTCGCGTTCCATCCCGCGCGAAAAAAATCGCAGGATGCCGTCATCCAGTAAGTTTGTGATTTCGAGTTCGGGAGCGTTGGCGCGAAAATAATCGGCGAGCGGAGGAATGGCTGCCGGCGAGGTGTGGATAAAGGCAACGTTCCGCTTCATGGTATGACACTATTCTAATCCCGCCGGGTAAACCTTGCAGAACGGCCGCCCGTCCTGAGTAGTGCAAAGCAATCCAAGATCGACCTCCAACCCAATCCTGGGGTCTCGACAACCCCAGGCTTCCCTTTGCCAGGTAGCGCCGCCGGTTTGCCGGACCGCTACCCGGCCTTTTTCGGCTCTATCAAACCGCTATACTGGAACAAGACGCAGTTTGAACTTTTTCTCCCCGAAAGGCGTCTATGCACCTTAGGAGTTCTCCTTCGTGAATCGCACAGCAAAAATCATCTTGGGAATCATACTGTTGGTTGCCGTAGCCGGCGGCGGTTGGTACGGCTATTCGTATACGCAAAAGGGCATTGTCACCATTCAAACGGGACGCGTCAGCCGTCAGGACCTGGCGGCGGTGGTAACTGCGTCTGGTGAAATTAAGCCTCGCAATTACATCAACATAGGAACCAACGCCATTGCTCCTTCGAGAATCACGGAGATTCTCGTGGTGGAAGGTCAGGCGGTACGAAAAGGCCAGACTCTGGCTCGTTTGGAATCGGTACAACCGGAAGCGGAAGTGGCCGCCCAAAATGCCAGCGTGAGTTCCTCCGAAGCCGAATCGGCCGCCTCGGAATCATCGCTGCTGGCTGCGGACGAGAATATTCGCACCGCGCAGGCGACGTTGGAACGGACAAAATCGGATTTGGAACGGGCGCGGCTATTTTTTGAACGCGCAAAGAAACTTTACGACGACAAACTGATCGCGCGCCAGGAGTACGATCAAAGGGCAACGGACATGGAATCGTTGCGCGCCGGGGTGCGTGAGGCCGAAGCACGTCTGGCCCAGGCAAAAGCGCAGCGCAACCAGGCCTCCTCCAGCCTTTCGGCGTCTCAGAAACGAATCACTCTGGCGCAGGCGAATTTGAAGCGTGCCGCGGATGTGTTGCAAAAGACCTACGCCATCTCACCGATCGACGGCATGGTGACCAACCTTCCCGTGCGGGTTGGAGAGACCGTTGTGCCGGGAATTCAGAACTCGGCGTCCAGCCTCATTATGACGATCGCCGACATGTCGCTCATCACCGCCGAAGTGAAAGTGGATGAGACGGATATTGTGAACGTCAAACTCGATCAGATGGCCGATGTCACTATCGACGCCATGACAAACCGCACCTTCAAAGGACGCGTGATCGAAATTGGAAACACGGCCATTCTTCGCTCTACCGGATTGGCCGCCAGCCAGAGCGCGATTTCCAGTCAGGAAGCCAAGGATTTCAAGGTGGTCATTGCCATTGAGAACCCGCCCTCCGAGATCCGGCCGGGGTTATCCTGCACGGCAAAAGTCACTACCGCCACGCGGCAGCGCGCGCTCACCATTCCTATTCAGGCGCTCACCGTGCGACAGAAGAAGGATCTGGAAAAGACTCCCGCCGCTACCGTGAACGCGGCCTCGCCAACCGATCCCGTGAAGGAAAAGGCGATGAAAGAGGAGATTCAGGGAGTATTCGTCGTTGCCGGAGGGCAGGCCACGTTCCGCAAAGTGGAAACCGGCATTACGGGGGCCACCGACATTGAAGTAATGAACGGCCTGTCGGAGGGGGATGAGATCGTCACGGGATCTTACAAAGTCATCCGGACCATACGTAACGAGGCGAAAGTCAAAGTGGAGAGTAACAAAGGGCCGCTGAAATCCGACTCTTAGTTGGGGAGTGTGCCCCCAACCCGTCCTCGCTTGAGTAGAATAGTTAGGTTACGTCCGGAGAAAACAATCGAATGCCAACAGCAGTGCAAGAAAGCTCGGAACGCGGCGAGCAGCTAAAGAAAAATGGGATCGTCATCCGCACCTACGATATCTGGAAGACCTATATCATGGGCGACCAGGAGATCAATGCCGTATCCGGCGTCGATATTGAGATCAAGGTAGGAGAGTACGTCGCCATCATGGGCCCATCGGGGTCCGGGAAATCGACGTTGATGAATCTCATTGGTTGTCTGGATACGCCGAGCAAGGGCGACTACTTCATTAACGGCCGGCTGGTGAGCGAGATGAACGACGACGCACTGGCTGCGATCCGGAACAAAGAGATTGGATTCGTGTTCCAGACGTTCAATCTGTTGGCGCGCGCCACAGCTCTTCATAATGTGGAACTTCCCTTGATCTATTCCGGCATTGGAGCGGAAGCTCGCCTGCAAAGAGCTAAGGATGTACTGCAATCGGTGGACTTGGGCCCACGCATGTATCACAAACCAAGCGAACTGTCGGGCGGTCAGCGGCAGCGTGTGGCCATTGCACGTGCGCTTGTCAATAACCCGTCCATCCTGCTGGCGGATGAACCCACCGGAAACCTGGACTCGGCAACCGGCGTGGAAATCATGAGCCTGTTCGAGCGCCTGCATCAGCAAGGGAACACGATCATTCTGGTCACGCACGAGCCTGATATCGCCATGCATGCGCATCGCGTCATCTACATTCGCGACGGGAAGATCGCCAAGGACGAAAAGATTAAGTAGCCAGCGGCTAGACTAGTTGCTGATGGGGGCTTTCGCAGTACGCGTTAATCCGATACCCGCACCCGCCGCTACCACGGATACCACTACGCCCGCGACGATGGCAGTTTTCCCGATTCCGTGAGCGGCAGCCGTTACCACCGCGGCTTCCTTGTCCGATTTCGAAAGTTCCACGATCTTGCTCACCCGCAGGACTTCAGACGCCCCGCTTGCCGGCGAGCTTGTCGGGTCTGTGATTCCGGTGACTTCGACCCTGGCACCCACCGCCTTCGTGTGTTCCTGCAAAATGACGCCTTGCAATTCGACTGTCACCCCAGCCGTTTCGTCTGTCAAATAGTAGTGGCCATTTTTGAAGACCAACACGCCGGTGAGACGACTGGGAGCCATGGCGCGGCCTTCCTGTATCGCCATGGGCGCAAGTTGCAGGGATTTGCCGGCGCCTACCATCGCCACCAGCCGCCCTTGCGCGGTAGTGACCCGTGCCGGATTCCTCAACGCGGACACCGCGATGCTTCCCCCTGCGTCACGCCGCACCAGCACCAAGCCACTTTCGCCATGTACGCGCAGGCCTCCGGCGGTTACGGTAAAACCCTTGCCACCTTCGGCTTGTCCGGACCCGCTTTCCAGCACCATCTCTTTTTGATGGAAACGCGCCTTCGTGTCCGCGCCCAGCGTTACCACCGTTCCACTCTTTAATTGCACCGATGGCGTTGCCTTCCCCGATTCCAGCACGGAACCTTCAAAAACGGTCCCCGTGCCCGTTACGGCGGCTTGGTCCAGCACGAACCCGCCCTTCGCCAATGCCACGCCAATGGGTATCCCGCTCCCCGCAATCAGGGAACTCACCAGTACCAGCGCCACCACAGTGGCCGACATGGCCTTCAAATTTGTTCGGTTGTGTAAATTGATCATGCTCTCCTCTGTTTTTCTCTTCGGTGGAAGGTTGATTTGTATGAGGTGTGAGAAAAAATAACTCCGTTTCACACAATGTTTACAGAGGTATGCGCGCGCTCTCTTTGTCCGCCCGATGTATCGCCGGTCTTTTTCTGCTGTCCGCCGCCTATTGGGCCGGCCGCTTCGCCTACGCGGACTACCTCTTTCAATCCGGCCGCCACGAAGACCTGGTGCGTGCCGCCGAACTCATCCCCTTCCATCCCGTCTATGAGGCCCGCTTGGGCAACCTCAAAGAAGCCGTTCGCTGGAACCCCTACTACAGCGAGGCATGGCGCGAGATGGCCGAACAGGCCGAGAGGAACGGCAATCTGGAAGACGCCGAAAGAAATTTTCTGCAGGCGGCCAAGGTGGACCGGATGTTCGATTCCCGATGGGCTCTGGCGAATTTCTATTTCCGGCGGAACCGTCGCGAAGAGTTCTGGCATTGGATGCGCCTCGCCGCGGAACGCAGTTACGGCGACCGCCAGGCCTTGTTTTTATTGGCCCAGCGCGCGGCGGACCATCCCGCGGATGTGCTGCATCGCGTTGCGGCGCCGTTTCCCGATTGCCTGCGGCGTTATCTTGACTTCCTTCTGCAGGAAAAGCAATACGACCAACTCGGCGAAGCGGTTACCTCTTTTCTTTCACACGCAACGCGTGAGGACCGTGCCCAAATCCTTGAAGCCTGCCACATCCTCACAAGAAACGGGGAATTCGCCAGCGCGCGGGAAGCCTGGAATCTGCTGTCCGCAAAGAAATGGATTCCGGCCGCGGCTTCGAACGCATCGAATGAAAACCTGTTGATGAACGCGGGCCTTGCATGGCGTCCGCTGGATAAGGGTTTCGATTGGATCCAACCCTGGAGGGCCGGCGTGCAGCATGTTTGGATGCGTCCGGGCCGGCTGCGCATCCTTCTCAACGGACGGCAGGAAGAGAACACGTCTCTTCTGGAACAACTGGTGGAGGCCGCGCCGCATTCCAAATACCGGCTGAGCTTCCGCTACGCGACTCGATCGATACCCACGCATTCCGGCGTGCGTTGGAGAGTTCATCAAGGCGAAACGGAACGCTTCTCCGCGGCGCAATTCCTGTCCAGCGAGGAGGCGCGCACAGACCAAATCGAATTCCAGACGGGGGCGGCTCCCCCGCGGATCACCGTGCGATTAGTCTATGAGCGGATGCCCGGCACCGTTCGACCCGCCGGCGAAATCCTGCTGGATGGAGCCTTCTCCCTGACCCGCACACGATAGAATGTGGGGATGGTAAAACGCTGGGCACTTTTTCTCGCCGTATCGGCCGGTCTGACGGCACAGACTCCCGCCGGATATCCGCCCCTTCCGCAAGGAGTCAAACTGGACGCGAACATCGCATACGCGCAGTATGCCGAGACGAAACTGGACGTGTTCACGCCGGCTGTTGCCGTGCAAGGCAAGCGTCCGGGCGTGCTGGTGATTCATGGCGGCGGATGGGTGGGCGGACAGAAAGAGGGCCAATGGGACAGTATGATCCGGCGCTACCTGGAAAAAGGATTCGTCGTGGCCAGCGTGGAATACCGTTTGGCGAAGGCCGCCACCGCTCCCGCCGCGGTAGAGGATGTGTTGAAGGCCGCCGAATGGTGTTCGCGCAATGCGTCCAAGTACAACGTCGATAAAAAACGCATTGTCGCCACGGGCGGATCGGCGGGCGGGCATCTCTCCTTAATGGTGGGGATGACCCCGAAATCGGCCAAGCTGGGAAAGCCCGCCAAGGTTGCCGCCGTGGTGAATTTTTATGGCATCACCGATGTCGGCGACCAGTTGGGCGGGCCCAACATGCGCTCCTACGCAACTACGTGGGTTCCCGAGAAGCCGGGCCGTTTGGAGTTGGCGCGCCGCGTTTCCCCCATGACCTATGTGCGCCGCGACCTGCCTCCCATTCTCACGCTGCACGGCGATGCCGATCCCACCGTTCCTTACGAGCACGGCGTGATGTTGACGAAGGCCTTGACGAAAGCGAAGGCGCGCACGGAAATGATCAGCGTGCCGAAGGGCAGACATGGTTTTCCCAAAGAAAAGCTGGACGAACTGTACCCTCAGATTTTCGCTTTCCTGCAGCGCCACGGGGTCACGAAGTGAGGGCTGGCGCAGCCGCTTTTTTTTGCGCCGCCGCATTGTTCGCTCAGGATGAATCCGCAATCTACACGAGGCCGTCAGACGTTCTGAATTCACAACTTCCCGCCTGGATGCGATTCTCGGGCGATTACCGGGCGCGGTTTGAAGACCAGGAGCACATGCGCTGGCGTCCGGCCAATAGCGATCTCTACGTGTTGAGCCGCCTGCGGCTCGGCCTGCAATTGAAACCGCTTTCGTGGCTGACTTTCTACGGGCAAGCGCAGGATTCGCGAATCTTTTTTCCGAAGCGGATCGCCCCGCTGCCGCCGGTTCAGGATGCTCTCGATCTGCGCATGGCCTACGTGGAACTGGGTGACCCAAAAAAGTTTCCGCTGCAGCTTCGCGCCGGACGGCAGGAGATCACGTATTCCGAGGAACGGCTCATCGGCGTTTCCAACTGGAGCAATCTGGGGCGCACATTCAACGCCGTCAAACTGCTGGTGCAAGCCCCGCATGCCGGCGGAATGAAGCTCGAGGCGTTTGCCGGTTCCGTGGTTGCCGCGAGGGAGGCAATGTGGAATCGCAGTATCGCCGGCGACAATTTTCACGGCGCTTATGCCGTGTTTGACAAGCTGTTGCCGCAGGGAACCGTCGAGCCCTACATCTTCTGGCGATTGTCTCCGAATGTGACCACGGAGACGGCGCCCAGAGGAAAGTTGGATCACCGTTCGCACGGGCTGCGCGTCACCAGGAAGTTTGGTCCCGGCTGGTATGCATCCAGCGATACGGTCTTTCAAATTGGGAATCGCGGGACGGATTCTGTAAAAGCATGGGCCGCCTATTGGCGTGTCCGGCGTTTGTACCCGGCGGCGTCCTGGAAGCCAACCTTAACAGGCGACCTCAATATGGCCACCGGTGACAAGAATCCGCGAGACGGCATTTTTCAAACCTTCGACGTTCTCTATCCCACTCCGCACGACAAGTACGGCTTGGCCGACCAGGTAGGCTGGAAGAACATTCGCCACGTCAGCGGCGCAGTGGAGTTGACCCCGCGAAAAGGCATTACGCTGCAATCGAAACTGCACTCCTGGTGGCTCGCCTCCGCCATGGATGGACTTTATTCCGCCCAGGGGAACCTGCTTGTGCGCGACCCTCTGGGCCGCAGTGGGAAGCATGCAGGCGAGGAGTTGGACTTCCAGTTTCTATGGACGCCGGCGAAGACGCTCGTCGTCGGCGGCGGAGTGGGCCGCATCTTCGCCGGCGAGTTCCTCAGGAAGGCGAGTCCCTCTAGCCCATACACCTTTTATTTCCTCAGTCTCACCCGTACGCTCTAGGCAATAAGGCGATATAATGTATTTCTCGTATGCGCTGCGTTTTCCTGTTTGCGTCACTATTCTCTCCTCTTCTCGCCCAGACGTGGCAGGACTGCACATTCCGCCGCGATCCTGACGAATATCTCAACCGTCAGATGCGCGCGCGACAGCAGGCCTTTGACGTCACCATGAAAGTCCATGGACGCGCGGCACAGGTAACCACTGCCAATGTCGCGGCGGCCGCGATGCCACGCGTTAACTTTATCGACGAGTTGCTGTTTTCTCAAATGGAAGCGCGCGGCATTACATCGGCGCCGCTCTCCACCGATGAAGAGTTCTTGCGGCGCATTACGTTAGATCTCACGGGCCGCATCCCGTCGCCAGCCGACATCCGGAGTTTCGTTCAGGATACGGATGAAAACAAGCGCAACAAGCTGATCGAGAAACTGCTTGGCAGCGAAGAGTTCAACGACAAATGGACGATGTGGTTCGGCGATCTTTTCAAGAACGCTTCTTTCCCCGCGGGTTTCGACAGGCAGCAGTCCGGGGTTGTCGCTTTCTACAAATATATGCGCAGCCAGATCAAAGCGGACAAGTCGATCAGCGAGTTCGCCTATGACCTGGTGACTGCCACGGGGAATACTTTTGAGCCGGATTGGCAGGGAGCATCCAACTACCCGATCAACTCCAAGACGCCCCAGGGACCGGCGCAAGACACTTACGACACGATGTTTGCCATGACCGCTTCGAATTTCCTGGGCTTAGGCGAAGCGGATTGCCTGCTCTGCCACAACGGCCGCGGCCACCTGGAGCAAGTGAATCTGTGGGCGTCGAGAGTGACGCGCTTGGAAGCGTGGCGCATGGCGGCGTTCTTTTCGCGCCTCACCATGCCGGAGCGCCCGAATCAGATTTCCACCGACAAGTACTATCGCAGTTTCGATGTGAGCGATCGCGCCACCGGCACTTACGATCTGACCACGAATACCGGCAACCGGCCCGATCGCGTAGCCGTGAACAATGTTCGCAATCTCACTCCGGAATATTGGGGGACGGCCACAGCGCCGAAAGACAACAACTGGCGTGTTGCCTTTGCGCAGAACATGGTGAAGGACCGCCTGTTCTCCATCAACATGGTGAATCGCATGTGGAAGGAGATGTTCAATCTCGGCCTGGTGGAACCGGTGGACACCTTGGACCCGGCGCGGCTTGATCCGGCGAATCCGCCGCCCGAGCCATGGACGCTGCAGGCCTCGAATCCGGAACTGCTCATTCAGTTGGCGGACGCGTGGGTGGCGTATGGACACAACTTCCGCGCGGTAATGCGCATGCTGGTGCAATCCAATGCCTATCAGCTCAGTTCGCGTTATGGCGAGGAATGGAAATACGATTCCATCGGTTCGTTCGCGCGCCATTATCCGCGCCGCTTGATGTCGGAAGAGATTCACGATGCCATCGCCAAGGCCACGGGATCGCTTGGTTCGTACACGGTGACGGGAATCGGCCTCGTACAATGGGCGATGCAGCTGCCGGAACCGCAGGAGCCGAGGTCGAATGGGACCGTTGGGACGTTTCTGAATTTTTTCCTGCGCGGCAATCGCGATTCGCAGCAACGCTCTTCCAGCCAGTCCGTGTTGCAGCAGTTGTACTTGATGAACGACAGCTTCGTCACGAATCGCAACAAGCTGGCGGCTTCGCCCACCTTGACGGCGGTTTCCAGGCTGGCGACTCCGGAGGATATGACAGACGAGATGTACCTGTTATTCCTCTCTCGTAAACCAACCGCGCAGGAACGCGCCGGCACCTTGGCGATGTTTGCGAAGGCCCGGGATGCCGCTACGCGCAATGCCTATATCGAAGACCTGGCTTGGGCCCTGATCAACAAGCCGGAGTTTCTGTTCAGTTATTAGTGAAAACAGATGGACCTGAAGAAACATAACGGCAACAACCCCTTCTGGATGCGGCCCAGCATCGGGCGGCGCGTGTTCTTTCGTCACGCCGCGTCGGCCGTGGGCGGTTATTATCTGCTGCCCTCTCGCCCCATGGAGACGGTTGCCAAAGCTGCGCCGCCGCTGATTGGCAAGGCGAAACAGGTGATCTACGTTCTGATGGCGGGCGGCCCCAGTCAGATCGACACGTTCGATCTCAAAGAGGGTGCGTGGCTGCCGGCGTCGGCAAGACCAACCAGCTACGGCGATGTGCGCTGGCCGCAAGGCTGGATGCCCAAACTGGCAGGTCGTCTAAACGATGTCGCCATTGTACGAACCGTGAGGGCATGGGCGCTGGTGCACATGTTGTGCCGCACATGGGTGATGATTGGCCGCAACCCGGCGCTCAGCAAATCGCTGATTGCGCCGCATATCGGGTCGGTGGTGGCAATGGAGTTCGCCGGCCGCGACGTGAATCGCATGCTCCCGGCCTTCCTGCATCTGAATACGACGTCGGGTCCCGGCAGCGGCTATCTTCCTCCGCAGTACAGTCCTTTTTATTTGAGTCCCGGTGGAACGGGGATGGCGAATACAACCCATCGCGACGGGCAGGCAAAATTCAACACGCGCGTCGAGCTATTGAAAGACTTAAGTTCCGAGCTCCGTGAGTCCGCCGAGTTGGGCAGTGAAATGCAACAGGCCTACGCCTACCAGGATGAGGCACGGCGGCTGACGTACAATCCCGCGGTCGATCGCATCTTTACGTTCGATCAAGCGGAGCGCAACCGCTACGGCAACACCGGATTCGGGAATGCCTGCATCTCCGCGCGCAATATTCTTCGCGCCAAAGCGGGTACGCGTTTCATTCAGATCAACACAGCCGATTGGGATCAGCACGACGATATCTACACCGCGGGCACCAATCACATCGTAAGGATGACGGAGTTCGACAACGCCATGGGGGAACTGCTCGGCGATTTGAAGAACGACGGATTGCTGGACGAAACACTCATCGTTTGCATGGGCGAATTCGGACGCATTCCCGGCAATCTCAATAACACCAGAGGCCGCGACCACCACTTGCAGCAGGCGGCTCTGTTCGCGGGCGCGGGAGTCACAGGCGGGCGAATTCTCGGTTCGACAAACCCGGCCGGCGACGACATCCGGGATTCCGGCTGGGCGCGCAAACGCTACGTCCGGTTTGAAGATATCGAAGCGACCATTTACTCCGCGTTGGGCATCGATTACACGACCGTTCGCCGAGACGACCCCATCGGGCGCGGCTTCGAATACGTGCCGTTCTCCGACCGCGATCTCTACGGCCCCGTCAACGAACTGTGGGGCTGATCTCCAGATCAGCGAGGTGGTCTCCAGACCGCCTCTGCCGGCAGTAATCGACATTCTTCTGAAGACGGCCGCATAAGCGGCCGATGGCCTCTGTCGGGGCCATGCGGGGTCTGGAGAGTTGCTCCACACAGCAGCACAACCGCAACCTACGGAAATCGGCGGAGGTCTGGAATACTTCCTAGAGTAGTAGGACACGCCGCAACGAATCTCGGTTGCACTGCTATGTGTGGGCTGCGGGATCTCCAGATCCCGCATCTCGAGTTTGGACATTTCCCGAGTCTGTGTGGGGCAGATCTCCAGATCTGCGAGCCGGTCTCCAGACCGGCTCTGCCTGAAGTAATCGCAATCTCTCGGGCGGCTGCAAAGCAGCCGAACTGCGGGATCTCCAGATGCCATTGGCTGCATCGCAGCCACTTCGGAGAATACAAACACTTCCGGCAGAGGCGATCTGGAGATCGCCTCGCAGGTCTGGAGACCTGCCCCACACAGCAGCACAGGTGCAACCAAAGAAGTCTTCTTCAGAGAGTAGCGCGCTACACGCTCTCGTAAATCTCCTGCATGCGCTGGACGGCGCGCGCTGTGGTGAACTCCGCCGCCATGACGGAAGCGGCCTTCGCCGACAGGCGTTGCCTCAGGTCGCCATCCGCTATGGCTCTGCGCAAGAGTGCTGACAGTCCAGATGCGTCGTCCGGTTCGAATAGGAAGCCCGATTCCTCATGGCGCAGAATCTCCGGGCAGCCGCCGACTTTCGACGCAATCACAGTGCATCCGCAGGCCATTGCTTCCATCACGGCGTTGGGAAGTGCTTCGCTGCGGGATGGATGCACAAAGATGTCCATGCCGTTGAGCGCATCCGGCACATTGGGAGTGGAAGGTTGGAATACGCACGCGCCCTCCATTCCCAGACGGCGAGTCCTTTCCACCAGCGCCTCGCGCTCCGGACCGCTGCCTACCAACAGTAGTTTCAGATCGCTCCGCTCTTGCCGCACTGCGGCGAAGGCGTCGATCAACACGCGAAGATTTTTCTCCGGCCGCAACACGCAGACGCATCCCACCACCAGTTCCGCGCTGCGAGCCCGTGGACGAACGAAGAAGCGCGTCGAATCAAGACCGTTGTAACAGACGTGAATCTTCTCGCGCGGGTAGCCGTGATGCTCCGTCATGTCGCGCCGGATCGCCTCGCAATTGACCACCACTCCATCGGCGCGGCGATGCATGAAATGGAGGGCGCGCAGGTGCCGCGGCGGAATCACATCGAAGTAGCCGCGCTGGCTGGTCAATACACGCACGCCCGGACTCGCCTTCGCCACCGGAACCGCAAGGAGAGTCAACGTGTGATCGAACGGATGCACCAAGCGGATCTTGTGACGGCGGATATAGTCCCACAGCAAGCGTGCCGAATGCCATCCCGTCCGGTTCCAGTAGGAGTTCAGGGGCAGACGAAACACAGGGATGCCTTGCGCCCGCATGGCGTCTTCGTGAAAGCCGCCCGCGACCGACGCAACGTGCGGTTCATAGCGCGCGCGGTCCATTCCGAGCGCTGTGACGGCAAGTTGACGCTCGCTCCCACCGTGTCCCAACGATTGCGCGAGGAGTAAGACGGGAACCGGCATGGCGGCGCTCTAGACGCCCGCCTGGACGGGCTGTTGCTTCACTTCCTCTTGCAACGCCAGTGAATTCGCCGCCGTAAGCCCCACCAGAAACGGCAGCGTTGGAGTATACGGGATGCTGCAGAAAAGCGTTCCGAACGCGTAGATCACCGAACTCAGCAACAGACACACGGACTGCGAATAGGCCGGGCGCAATTCGGGCAGAACCTGCGTGGCGCGTATACAGCGGAAGTTCGTGCGGATACACCACAAAACGACAAAAGTGTAAATTGCCAGGCCGATGACTCCGCTCTCCGCACCGATTTCGAGGAATGTATTGTGCGCCGCTTGCCAGCTGCCTTTGCGCAGTCCCTCGGTGTTGCGCATGTAGTCGTCCAGGGCGTAGATGAACATGTGCGGGCCGACGCCGGCGATGGGATGCTGCATCGCCACCAATACGGCGCGCTTCTGCAATTGCTTTCGAGCTTCGGTGGATGTCACCGCGCCCACCAGCGAGCGATCGCTCATGATGGCATCCACGGTCGCCGTTTCGAACGTGAACAATCGCACGAGCGTCGTCTTGGGCAGCGCCGCCGCCATAACTAGCGCGAGAATGCCGACGCAGGCCACCAGCAGAATCTTGGCGCGGGAGAAGGTGATCATCGTCAACGCCAGGGCGCCCATGGTCAGCAGGTTTGCGCGCGAGCCCGTTTTCAACGCGAAGTAGACCACGGCCACGATGCAGATTATGGAGAAGAACTTGTGTGTATAACTCTTATCGAACCAAAACAGGGTCAGCATCGCCATTCCGAACAGCAGGTGAAACGCCAGATCGTTGGGGTTGCTCAGACTGGTTTCGGGAATGTGAAATCGTCCGGCCGCATCAGGCCTGCCGAAGGCAAAGCAGCCCGCCAGACTCACCGCGTATCCGATGCCAAAGCCGACAATCATCTTTCGCACCAGACGCATGTTGAGGGCGATGCCGCAAATGACAAAGACTACCAGATGGAAACGGATGGAATAGAGAAACATGTCCACCCAATGCCCGCGAAAACTCATCAACACGGTAAGGGCCATCCACCAGAACATCAGAAACAGATACGGGATGGAAATGCTGGAGCTGAGGAAGCGGATGGGGTATCCGTTCGCCAGATAAATCATGGTAACGATGATGCCTGTGATCGCCACGATGGGAATGCGCAGGTGGATGTAGCCTGTCATGATCTCGCCCATCAAAGCGCCGTGCATTCCCAGATAGACTGCCAGCAGCGTGGCGGACAACTCCGCCAGCCCCGTCACTTGCACGGCCGATTGACCCTGCCGCGGTGCAAACGATGCCGCCATCATTCGTTCCGCTTGCGTGCGCAGCGGTGGCTTTGGCCCCTGCAGGGCAGGCGCGGCGGCCGCGGTTCTGCCTAGCCGAGGATTAAAGGCTCCAACTCCGACCCTGGCCCTACCTGGTCCAGTTTGCGAAACCATCCATTCTCCTTACGAAACAACGTCACTTCATGCTGCGGCGGACTATCCCGCACCGTCCTGCCCGCAATCCAGACCCCGCCATCCAGCAGGCTCTCGTACACACTCTCCGCTCCCTTCCTCAATCCATCGCATGGAAAGTAGGCTTTGTTCAAAATGTTCATGGTTCGAACCACATGGCAGAGCGCCGGGGAAGGTTCAAACACCGAATGTTGCGCGATGCGAAACGCCGGATTCGAACTCGCCAGCTGCCTCGCCTTGGGATGCACTACCAGAATCTTGCGAAAGACTCCACCCGGCGTCGCCATTTCGGTTGCTTCACTTTGAACCCACTGGCGCGGCCACGACATTCCGCCGCGGATCTCTTCCCACCGCCGCTTTGCCCGCGTCTGCAGCATGCGGTTCAGCGGGAACATCCAAGGCTCTTCGTCCTTCAGATTCAAAACGAACGGCTTGCGAAAATACTGCAACGGGTTGCCGTCCGGTTCCACGAAATAACTTTCCCCATCGGAATTGGTGAATTCAATGAGGAACAGCGTCAGATCTGAGGCGGTAAGCGTAGCGTTGGGGAACAACTGAAAGAGAGACCCGGCCCATTGCGATGACGTCAGACAATCCGAGGCGGCCCAATCCTGCGCCTGCAAATGCGTGCTCTGGTGGAAATTTTTGATCAGCGCGGCGTTAATCCACGGGTCCAGGTCGCGGAACCGGTTGGCGAAGGTCGTGCGGTAGACGCCGCCGGATAGCTGTATGTGAAACATGAGCCGCTCGAAGATGGCGACTTCCTTTTCCGTGGGTGGAATGCCGGCTTCCAGCAGACGATAGGACACCCAACGCACGGTGGACGTGCTCGCCGGGTCGAACTTCTCCGCCTCAAATGTCCCTGTTTTCCACATACTTACAGCCTATTCTGTTCGCTTCTCCTTCCGCCGATAGAGTAACCTGAGGAGGAAATCACACTCCGGGTCAATGTCTTACCCTATGCGTGTAGTATCGGTCATGGAGGCGGCTTCCGTTACGGGTCCCGCCAAGAACATGATCCAATTCGCCTCCCTGGCCCGGGAGCAGGTGGACTTTTCCTTCATCACCTATAGCCGCAACCAGGACCATGAGCGGAACGGATTCGTCGCGGCCGCGCGCGCGGCGGGCCTGCAGGTGGACCTGATCCACGAAAAAGGCCGTTTCGATACAGGGGTCCTGTCGCAATTGCGTGCGACAATTGCCGCGCGAAACCCACATATCATACAGACGCACAACGCGAAGTCGCATTTCCTCCTGCGTTGGAGCGGTCTTTGGCGGCAACATCCCTGGCTTGCGTTTCATCATGGCTACACTTGGGTGGACTGGAAAATGAGGCTCTACCATCAGTTGGACCGGTGGTCGTTGCAGTCCCCTGCTCATTTGGTGGCTGTTTGCGGAGTTTTTTCTCAACAACTGCAAAAAATAGGCGTTCCGGCATCCAGGATAACTGTAATGCACAATACAGTAAGTGCGTTGACAGCGCCTGCTCGCGAAGTAACGGAAGCTCTTCGGCAGCGCCTTGGATGCTCGGACGGAGTTCCTATCCTACTGATTGTAGGACGCTTATCTTCCGAGAAAGGACATCGCGATCTGCTGAGGGCATTGTCGCTGCTGAGGGACCGCCTCCGCGTCAGATTGCTGGTAGTTGGAGAGGGAGTGGAACGGGCGAGGATTGAGGGCGACGCCGAACGCCTTGGCCTGCGGGACGTGGTTACACTGGTTGGCCAGCAGGATGACCTTACGCCTTTCTATGCGATTGCCGATCTATTGGTTATGCCCTCGCATACGGAAGGATCGCCGAACGTCCTGTTGGAAGCCATGGCGCAACAGGTGCCGGTGGTTGCGACAACGGCGGGCGGGATTCCGGAAATTGCCGTTTCGGGGGAAAATGCGTTATTGGTACCCGTGGCCGATGCTGGGAAGCTGGCGGATGCCATTGAGCGGATGATCTCCGAACCAAGCGAGGCCCGGCGATTGGCGGCAAACGCCCGCGCACTTGTGGAGGCGGAGTATCTTCCGGAGCGCTACTGCCGGCAAATGATTGCGCTGTATGGAACGCTGGCTCCCGGGCGGGAGGTTCAATGACCCCTCGCGTTTCCGTGTTGGTGCCTCTCTACAACAAGGCGGACCACATCCGGCGTTGCATCGATTCAGTGCTGGAACAGACCTACGCCGATTTCGAACTGATTGTTGTAGACGATGGTTCGACGGACGGCAGCGGAACGATTGTGGCCGAGTACCGGGATCCGCGACTGCGGATGATACATCAGAAAAACGCCGGACCAGGGGCGGCGCGGAATCGTGGCGCGAAGGAAGCGCGGGCCGAATGGCTGGCCATGGTGGACGCCGACGACGCCTGGGAAAAAGACTACCTGGAACACAGCCTGCATGCGGTGGAGTCGCTGCCGAAGGAAGTGGTTTCCTACACATCGGGATTGTTGGAGTATCCTGGCCGCGTCTCAACTGCTGCCCGGTGGCGGAAGCACGGCGTGCCGGAAGGCGTGTTTCGCGCTACGCCGGCAACCGCGCCGGCAATCGTCATCGCCATTCTTGCCAACACGCTGCCCACCTGTACCGTGATGCGCAAAGCGGAGTTTCTGGCGGAAGGTGGATTCTATGAAGCCTACCGCTGCGTATATTCCGAGGATGCGTGGCTTTATCTGCGCATGCTGCTGCGCTATCCGATGGCGTTCCACGCCGAGCCGCACGCCTGCCGCTTTGTCGACGCGTCGGAGTTGAGCATCGGACATGCGCGGGCCCGGCCGATCGAGCCGTTTCTTTTGAACCCGGAAACCATCGAAACGGACTGTCCTCCGGAAATGCGCCCGTTGCTGCGAACGGTTCTGGCGATGCGCGCTTTGAAGACGGCGAGCGTTTACGGATTCTATGGAGAGCGAAAAACCGCGCGGAGTCTGTGGAAGCGGTTTGTGTCACTGCGCGATTGGCATAGGCCTTATTTTTGGACCGCGCTGGCGGCCTGTACGCCCGCGGCCGGTTGGGCGGGCTTTGCAGCGCGAAAACTGGATTTACGTTTAGGAAAGACTGGGGCGGTCCTGGAACAGGGAAGGGCGAAACCGGCGTGAATCTGCTCCCGCTTTTTTTCTTGTTCAGCCTGGCGATTCCCGTCTATTCTTACGCCGCCTATCCTTTGTTGATGTGGCTGTGGAGCCGCGTGGCGTCGAGACCCGTGCGGCGCGCGCCGTATGAACCGCAGGTAACGCTTCTGGTTCCCGCCTACAACGAGGCCGCTTGGGTGGAGGCGAAGATTCGCAACACGCGCGAGTTGGATTATCCTGCGGAAAAGCTCGAACTGCTGATCGCCTCCGATGGTTCGAAGGATGCCACGGCGGAGATTGCAGCGCGTCACGCCGATGACAAGCGCATTCGCCTGCTGGACTACAAAGAGAATTCGGGCAAATTGGTACCATGGTACAGAACCACATTTTAGG
>JACPVQ010000225.1 GCA_016191645.1 Candidatus Solibacter usitatus | reverse complement strand
GGGATCTCCAGATCCCGCATGGCCTCGGCGGAGGCCATCGGCTGCCATGCAGCCGTTTGCGGCGTTTCGATTTCCGCCGGCAGAGGCGATCTGGAGATCTGTCCCCACACAGCGGCATGGCCGCAACCAAGGACTCCTAAGATTTTCAGAGAGTGGTAGTACAGCAGAGGCTATGGGCCTAACAGCGCGGTGAGCCTCTCCACTTGATTGGGCGCGTCCTTGGAGCGGTTGCTCGTCTCGTTGGGATCGACTTTGAGATCGTAGAGAACAGGCTTGGCGTCGCCGGCTCGCTTCTTTTTGCTCGAATCCATATCGAACCCCTTTACCAGCTTGTAGCGGCCGTCGAAAACCATGCGCCAACGGTCCAGCCCCGATCGCACAAATTCTCGATGCGTTTTGATCTTGCCTGTCAGCAATGGACGCAGAGAGAGGCTGTCGGCTTCTTTCAATTTCGGCGCAGCGGCAAAATCGAGAAACGTCGCGGCCAGATCGATGTGGCTGACCAACGCATCCGACACTACGCCACGATCGATACCGGGTCCGGAGATATACAATGGCACGGCGGTTGCGGGTTGGAAGGGAACGCTCTTGCCCCAACGTTCGTGGTCGCCGAGCATCTCGCCGTGATCGCTGGAGTAAACGATGATCGTGTTCTCCAATTCGCCGCGGCGTCGCACCTCTTCGACAAAAGCGCCAACCCAGCGGTCGATGTTCTCAACCATCGCGGTGTAGTTCTGCCGGATCGCCGTGTGCCGCTCCGCTGTATACTCCTCGGATTCGAATGGTTGCGGGAAGTTCCGGCGGCGGCACAGCTTCACCATGCGTTGCGTGATATCCACAGGGTTGTGGGGACCCGTGAAGTTCACTTGCAGGAACCACGGTCTGGCTTGCGGAAACCCGCGCAGAATGTCGATGCCGTTTTGCGCCACCCAATTGTCGCAATACGCTTCCTCGGGAAGCGGAGTCGGATCCGTGTACAAATACGATTGCTTCGCGGAACGTCTGCGAAAATCCTCCAAGTGGGCCGTCGCCAGCCCGCGCTGATGCAAGTACGCCATGTAAGGATCCCGAGGTTCTTTCGCGCCGCTCAAAATGGCATCGATCTTTCCGGCATTATCGATGCCGTCGGTGAAACCCCACTCCGGAAGAAACCGTTTGCCATCGATGCCCCAGTCGAGAGTTGCCTTGTGCAAGTCGATCTTGCCGCAGGCTCCGGTACGATAGCCGCCTTCGCGCAGCGCTTGATAGAACGTCGGAAGATCCAGCGGATAATCGTTTCCGTTGTTGCGCACGCCATTGCGTCCGTACTCGCGCCCCGACGCGAGACACGCCCGGGAAGGCGCGCATAGAGGCGATGCCACGGTGCATTTCGTGAACCGCGTTCCGGCTTTCGCCAGCGCATCCAGGTTCGGCGTTTTCACGCCGAGATCCTTTGTTGCGCCGGTCCAATCGTGTCGATGCTGATCGGGAAAGAGGAGAAGAATATTCGGCGGCCGGCGCCGGGCGGGCCTCTGTTGTGCGCGCGCCGCTATTCCAGCAGCGGCGGCGAGGAATATTCGACGGGAGTGTGACAACGCAGACATCCCAGGTCCCGCTATTCTACCACCGCGCACGCACGAGCGAGCGAAATAGCCAATGCTTGCTCTTCTTCCGGAAACACAGTGCGCAGATCGATCAGGATGCGATCCTCCGAAATGCGCGCAATCACGGGTGGATCCGTCCGCCGCAGCCTGGCTTCCGCACCAACCACATCGGCCGCGCGAATGGCGATCAGGGCGGTGGGCAAGGACTGTTCCGGCGTGGACCCGCCGCCAATGACGGATTCGCCATCGACAATCTCCGCGTCCAGCCCGGTCAGTTTTGGCAACAGCGCAGTTGCACGATCGCGGATCTGCGTTTGGCTCATGCGGATCATCCGCAAAGCGGGCACGGCATCCCACTCTTCCAGCACCAGGTGACGCATAGTAGTTTCCAGCGTTGCCAGGATCAGTTTGTCCAAACGCAAAGCGCGAAACATTGGATTGCGCCGAATGCGCGAGATCCACATGGCGTCCCCGGCGATGATGCCGCACTGCGGGCCGCCCAACAACTTGTCCCCGCTAAAGCTCACAATGGACACGCCATCCCGCATCGAGTCGGAAACCAACGGTTCCTGAATGCCGTACGGCGAAAGGTCGGCGACGCATCCGCTGCCCAAGTCTTCGTAAACCGGAACTCCGCGCTCCTTTCCGAGTTGCGCCACTTCCGCCCGCGACGGCTGTCCCGTAAACCCTTGGACGCGGAAGTTGCTGGGGTGCACGATGAGCAGCGCGCCTGTACGTTCAGAAATCGCTTCGCGGTAATCTTCGATGCTCGTGCGATTGGTGGCGCCCACTTCCCGCAGAGTGACTCCCGCGCGCTGCATGATATCGGGGATGCGAAACCCGTCGCCGATTTCGATCAGTTGTCCGCGCGAAACGATCGCCTCCGCGCCGGCGGCCATTTCATTGAGCACCAGATAAACGGCTGCGGCATTGTTGTTCACCGCGATTCCAGGCCATCCGGAGATCCACTCCAACCAGCGGGAAACATGCACGTCGCGGCGTCCGCGCCGCCCGGTTTCCAGGTCGTATTCCAGATTGGAATAGCCGCCCACCGGTGCGCTGTCACACAAAGGCGCGCGGCCAAGGTTCGTATGCAGAACGACTCCCGTTGCGTTAATGACTCGCCGCAGAGAAGGTTCACGCAACGCGGCCAGTGATCGCCGCACCGCATCCTCGATATCGATGCTCGCGTTGGGATTCTTGCGCAGAAGATCGCGGGCCGCTTCCAGAGAGCGTCGGATCTGGCGGATGAGGAGCGGCCGCGGATACGCGTCCGTTAGATCCCGCAGCCGCTGCGCGACTTCGTCGACGCCCGGCAGGGTCCGTAACCGCTCGGCGAGTTCCATCTATTTCGGAAAAAGCGCGCGCAGTTCGCTGAGCGATGGCTGGCGGCCGTATTCGCAAAGTTCGAATGTTTCCACGTGCTGAATGCGATCCGCCGCGCCCGCGCCGTACTGTTCCTCCAGCGCTTTCCGTACGGCGGGGCTGTGGCGCGCGGTCCGCTGCTCAGAGAGCCATTTCTTGCGGGCCACGACGTCGCGAGGCACACTGTCCAATCTTCCATCCACCCACGGCAGCCATTCGTAGAATTGCGAAACGTGCGCATCGAGGGCGTTCACTTTTTTCTCCCAAACGTCGTCGATGTTGACAACGACATCGGGCCGGAACGGCGAGGGCTTCTGAAATCCGTCCTGATAGTACAGAAAAATCGGATTCTTCTTCAACGGCGGAGTGTCCGGCGTCACATTCGGCACCACAACCATGTAGGCCGCATCCTGCACCAGCACACCGGCGTATCGATGGTCGGGGTGATAATCGTTGGGCCGCGGCGCAATCACAATGTCGGCATTCCAGCGGCGAATGGAACGGATGACCTGCTTGCGCGCTTCAACAGTCGGAGTGAGTTCGCCATCGTGGTTGTCGAGCACTTCGTACTCCTCGATGCCGAGCCTACGCGCCGATTCCTGCGTCTCCTTGTAACGCCGCATCGCCAGCATGCCTCCGCCTTCACTCTGATGGCCGGCATCGCCATTGGTCACGGAAAGAAACTTGATCTTGTGTCCGGCGCGAACCATCTTCGATGCCGTCCCCGCGAACTTAATGTCGCAATCGTCGGGGTGCGCGCCAATGGCAATGATGCGCAGCGGCTGCTGCGCGGCCAGTGGCATGACCAGAACTGCCGCCCTGAGTAAAAACGCTTTCATGAATTCTGTCTCCTACTTGCGAGTCCATTCGGTAACCCATTCGAGGAATGAGTTGTACCACAGGACGGTATTTCGCGGCTTCTGAATCCAATGGCCTTCGTCGGGAAACAACATCAGTTTCGATGGGACCTTTTTCATTTGCAGGCCGGTGAACAGCTGCATCCCCTGGCCCACCGGCACGCGGTAATCGAGTTCGCCGTGAATCACCAGCGTCGGTGTCTTGAAATCATTTACGTAATAGCTGGGCGAGAATCGCTGATACACATCGGGGTTGTCCCAGGGCATTCCGCGAAACTCCCACAGTGGAAACCAGATCTCCTCCGTCTCGCCGGCCATGCTGCGCAGATCGAAGACGCCGGCATGGGAGACGAACGCCTTGAAGCGCTGCGTATGTCCCAACATCCAATTCACCATGTAGCCGCCGTAGCTGCCGCCCGCCGCCGCCATGCGATCCGCATCAGCATACGGGAGAGCAGCCACGTGATCCACAACGGCCATGATGTCGTCGTATACTTTACCGCCCCAATCCTGATTGATGTCGTCCGTGAATTTCTGACCATAGCCCGTAGACCCGCGCGGGTTCGGCATCACCACGACGAAGCCGGCCGCTGCGAACACTTGCGCATTCCAACGATACGTCCAGCTTTCTCCCCATGCGCCTTGCGGTCCGCCGTGAATCAGAAACAGCACCGGATACTTTTTGTTCTGCTGGAATCCGGGCGGCTTCACGAGAAAACTTTGCACCTTCGTATCTTCCGCTCCCGTGACCCAGAAATCCTCCAACGGCGTTGTCGGGTGCTGCTCGAAGACCTTCGCGTTGAGCTGCACCAGGGGTTTCAGATCGCCGCCGCTGGAACTGACTTTGAAAATGTCCGTGGGGCGCGATCCGGTTTGCTCACTGAAGATCATCGTCTTTCCGTCGGCGGGGAATTGCACGTCGTCCAGGTGGCCGTTTGCGCTGATCAATACGCGCGCCGCGCCGCCGGTGATGGGAACCATTTGCAGCACCGTCTTGCCGCGATCCTCGGTGACGAAGAAGACGCGCTTCGAATCCATTTGCCAGGCGAAGCCGTTTACGTTGCGATCCAGGTTCTCGGTCAACGAAGTGGTGCGTCC
>JACPVQ010000224.1 GCA_016191645.1 Candidatus Solibacter usitatus | reverse complement strand
CAGATCTCCAGATCTGCAGCGGGATCTCCAGATCCCGCATGGCCTCGCAAGAGGCCATCGGCCGCGATGCGGCCGCCGTGGGGGGGTTTTCGACCGTGCGGAGGGGTCTCCACACCCCGACTCGTTCGCGTCGCGAACGATGGCCTCTCGACGAGGCCATGCGGGGGCTGGAGACCCCGCCGCAGATCTGGAGATCTGCCCCACCATGACCACGCGGGACAAGATGCTACTGCTGGCGCTGGCTGCTTCCATCGCCGCCGCGTTCACGGCGCCGGGGATGATTGCCCAAACCGCGCGCGTCATCGCCTATCTCCTCGCCTTCTGGACCGCCATTCGTTTCCTGCGCCGGCACATCCGCGGCTTCATCTGGCGATTGCGCAATCGTCTTCTAGTGGTCTACGGTTTCATCGGATTGCTGCCCGTGCTGCTCATCTTCGCCGTCGCCGCCCTGTTACTCTACGCGTCCATCGGGCAGTTGGCCATTTTTCTGGTGACTGGCGAGTTCGAAAAACGCACCGCGCTCATTGTCGCGGCAGCCACGCACCTGGCCGAATCGGAAACGCCCGGTAGCGGAAAAGCATTCACACAATCGTTTCCTATTCTGGCGGGACGACTTCCGGGCATTCGTCTTCTCATGGAAGGCTCGCAAACTTTCCGCTACCCCGAGGACGCAACCATCGAGAGTCCGAAGAAGGAATGGGGCGACGCCGGCGGGCTTGTGGTGAAAGACGGCCTGCTCTACGCGTGGGCATATATCTCGCGTCCACAGCGGCGCGTCACCGCGATGATGCCTCTCACGCCAACCTTCCTGGCGAGCCTTGCGCCGAACATCGGCGAGATCTCGTTCACGCCCCTGGAGGCCAACGCCGGCAGGGCGTCGCGACGATTGCGATTGCATCGCGCCGTCGCCGCCGAGGACGCCGATTCCCCGCGCAACCGGCTGCCGCCGCGAGTGAACTGGCTCGACGTGGAGGTTCTGTGGGGAACCGCCTATCCCGCCTTTCAATGGGAGACGCCGGGCGTTGTCGAAAATGAATTGATGCGCATCCGCACACGGCCCTACGCCGTATTGAACTCTGTCTTCGCACAGAAAGTGGACGTGTGGCAGGAACTGATCCCGGTGCTTTTGGTGGTTCTCTTCGGCGCGTTTCTCATCACCGAGGCGGCGTCGCTGGTCATCGGCATCTCCATCACGAAGAGCATCACCGCCGCCGTGCATCATCTTTATGAGGGCACGGAACGGGTGCGCGAGGGTGACTTTGCGCATCGCATTCCTGTGCAGGGACGCGATCAGTTGGCCAGTCTTGGAGCGTCGTTCAACACGATGACCTCGGAGATGGAGCGGCTATTGGTGGTCGCCAAAGAGAAACAGCGCTTGCAGACGGAGTTGGAAATCGCCAGCGAGGTACAGGCCCAATTGTATCCGCGCACCATGCCGGATTGCGCGCGCCTGCGTCTGACCGCGTTGTGCAATCCCGCCCGCATGGTTTCCGGCGATTACTACGATTGCCAGCGCATCGACAGCCGCCAGGTGGTCATCGCCATCGGCGACGTTGCGGGCAAAGGAATCAGCGCCGCTTTGTTGATGGCCACGGTGCAATCCGCCTTGCGGACGGAGATTCGCGGCCAGTTGGCAATGCGCTCTTCCCTCTCTCCGTCTCAGCTGGTGGGACAGCTCAACCAGCATCTGTACGCGCACACGACGCCGGAAAAATACGCCACGTTCTGCATGGGAATCTACGAGGAAGAGCAAGGCATCTTCCACTACACCAATGCCGGTCACCTGCCGCCGATTCTCATTCGCGGGGAACAATCGGAGATCCTCGACGTGAACGGAACCGTTGTCGGCGCTTTTCCTTTTTCCCGCTATGAGGAAAGCAGCATTCGTCTGGACCCGGGCGACTTGCTGCTGTTTTACACTGATGGCATCACGGAAGCGGAGAATGCCTATGGCGAACAGTTCGGGGAAGAGCGGCTGCGCGAATTCGCCATCCGCAACCGCGACCGGGATTCCGATGAAATTCTGCATCTGCTCACCGGTTCGGTGCGGGAATGGACGGGCGCCGGAGAGTTGCAGGACGATATGACCCTGCTGCTGCTGCGGCGCGTGTGAACGTGGAATGCTCAGAAGAATTAAGCTCATTAGCGCGTCCTTAGCCGTGGTGTTTGCCATCGGAACGTGCGGCTTTGTGTACTTGGAGAACTATCCTTGGCTGGACGCCTTCTACATGACGCTGACCACCATCACGACCATCGGCTATGGCGAGATTCATCCGCTCAGCCCGCGCGGACGGCTGTTCAACGTCTTCCTCATCATCATCGGCGTCGGCATCATGTTTCAGGCCGTGGGGCTGGTGGCGCAGATTGTATTGGAACGGGAATTCGGAGATTTGCTGGGACGCAGAAAGTCGAAACGCATGATTGAACGCTTGAAGGATCATTTCATCATCTGCGGCTATGGCCGCGTGGGGCGAGGCGCGGCCATGGAGATGCAGCGCGCCGGCGTCCCGTTTGTTGTCGTCGACCGCAAAGAGGACAAAGTGGAAATGGCCATGCGCATGGGCATGCTCGCCGTGGTTGCCGATTGCACGCGCGACGAAACGCTGCGCGACCTGCATATCGATCGCGCGCGCGGCCTTGTCTCCGCTCTCACCAGCGATGCCGACAACATGTTTCTTATTCTCTCGGCGAAAACGCTGAACGCGAAACTGGCTGTATCGGCGCGCGCCAATGAAGAAGAAGCCGAACAGAAACTGCGCCGCGCCGGAGCCGATAGCGTGTTCGCTCCCTACTACCTCACCGGCCACCGGTTGGCGCAATCCATTCTCAAGCCGCACGTGCAGCAGTTCATGGACATCTTCACGCGCAACATGGGCCTTTCCGCGTCCATGGAGCAGGTGCGTGTGGAGCGGGGCAGCGAGATGGAAGGCAAGTCGCTGCGCGATCTGCAGCTGCGCCGCGACATGGGCGTGATCGTGCTCGGCATTCGCCGCGGCAGCGGAACCATGGAGTTCAATCCGCCCGCCGATGCGGTGGTGAACGGCGGCGATTACCTGATTGTCATGGGCGAGGCGGAGGCGCTGCGAAAGCTGGAAAATCTGTTGGCCGGAGCCGCGATGTGAAAGTTCTGACAGCGGCACAGATGCGCGAAGTGGACCGCCGTACCATCGCGGCGGGCGTTCCCGGACTTATTCTCATGGAGAACGCCGCGCATCGCGTGGTGGAGTTTTTGGCGAATCGGTTCGCGCCGCTCTCCGCGCAGCGCATTGTCGTTCTTTGTGGCAAGGGTAACAACGGGGGCGATGGATTGGCCATCGCGCGCCAATTGCATACACGTTTTTCGCCGTGCGAATTGCACGTCGCTCTCATTGGCGCGCCGTCCGACCCTACCGGCGATGCCGCCGCCAACGTGGCGATGCTCGAAGCGGTAGGCGTGCCGATGGAGAACTCCATCACTCCCGCCATGCGCCGGGCTTCGCTAGTGGTGGATGCCGTTCTTGGCACCGGCATCAAAGAGCCCGCGCGCGGCGTTGCCGCCGATTGGATTCACCAGATCAACACCGGCTTTCCCGATGCCAAGGTCATTGCCGTCGATCTGCCATCGGGAATGGACAGCGATGCCGCCGACAACCTCGGCCCGTGCGCTCGCGCCGATGCCAGTGTCACTTTCACCGCGCCGAGAATCTGCCATGCTCTGCCGCCGAATTGCGACCGCGTAGGCGAATTGCTCATCTCGCCCATCGGAACGTCCGCCGCTCTCTGCGCAGCGGACCCCGAGCTTTGGCTCTCTCTCTGCGAACCATCGCAATTCGCTTTCGTCACCGCTCCAAGGCCGCGCGCGGCGCACAAAGGCAGCTTCGGCCATGTCCTCATCGCCGCCGGGTCGCGCGGCAAAACCGGCGCCGCGGCCATGTCGGGCATCGCCGCGCTGCGCTCCGGCGCAGGCCTGGTTACAGTGGCCACCGCCGCCACTGCGCTCAGCGACGTGGCGGCCCACTGTCCTGAATTGATGACCGAGCCTCTTGCGGAAACGGAAAACGGCGCGGTCTCCATGGACGCCTATACGGCCATCCACACGCTGGCTGCGGGAAAAACCGTTGCCGCGGCGGGCCCCGGCATGGGAACCGATCCTTCCACTTTCGAATTTCTCCGCGCTCTCTACGCTCGTCTCCCCGTGCCATTGATCGTCGATGCCGACGCCATCAATGCGCTTGCCGGTTTCACATTGAATGCCGGCGCGATGCGCATTCTCACGCCTCATCCCGGTGAGATGGCCCGCCTCGCCGGATGCACTACCGCCGCCGTGCAGCGCGACCGCGTGTCCATCGCGCGCGACCAGGCCGTGCGGCGCGGCGCCGTGATCGTGCTCAAAGGTCAGCGCACGCTCATCGCGTTCCCCGATGGCCGCGTATTCATCAATCCCACAGGAACTCCCGCGATGGCGACCGCGGGCAGTGGCGACATTCTCACCGGCATGCTTGCGGGCCTGCTCGCGCAATGGCCCGACCGTCCCGAGGAATGTATCGCCGCCGCCGTATGGCTGCACGGACGCGCCGGCGAATTGGGCGCGGCGTCGATGGGCGAGCATTCTTTGATTGCTACCGACCTGCTGCGATTCCTGCCTGAGGCAATGCGTGACCTATCGCGTTGAATCGCCCGAGGAGATGATCGCCCTCGGCCGCGGCATCGCCGCCGATCTCGACAGCGGCTCCGTTGTTCTGCTGAGCGGGAATCTTGGGGCCGGCAAAACGACCCTGTCCAAAGGAATCGCCGAAGGGCTTCACGCAACATCCGCCGATGACGTCTCCAGCCCCACGTTCACGTTGATCCATGAATACGGCGCTCCCGTGCTCATGGTCCACATCGATCTGTATCGCCTGGAAGATCCGCGCCAACTGGCCACGCTTGGCCTGGAAGAAATCTTCGAGCGCGGCGTCCCCGTCATTATCGAATGGCCGGAGCGTTTTCTGCGATGGCTTCCGCCCGCGCATTCTTTCATTCGCATCGAACACGACGGCGACGCGCGCAT
>JACPVQ010000223.1 GCA_016191645.1 Candidatus Solibacter usitatus | reverse complement strand
GGGATCTGGAGATCCCGCTGCAGATCTGGAGATCTGCCCCACAGAGCAGCACAGCCGCGACCAAAGAAAATCTTTGCAGCCTAGGAAGATTTCAAAGTCTAGTAGTACACAGCAGTCTGGGAAGATTCCAGAGAGTAGAGGCAAACAGCAAGAGTTCAGAGAGTAAACAGAGGCGAATCGTCAGTAGCGCAGAAGGCGCTCGGCCTCATCGACGATGGTGCGCACCTGGGGAAGGATTTCATCCTCCACCTCCGGATTGTATGCGACCCAGGTATCGAGAGCGGCGACGCGGCCTACCGGCGCATCCAGGTGATCGAACAATTCGCCGGCGATGCGCGCGGCAATTTCCGAGCCGTAGCCCCAGCTTAGCGTGTCTTCGTGCGCAATCAGAACGCGGTTGGTTTTGCGAATGCTCTCTTCAATGCGCGCCCAATCGTAGGGTGCCAGCGAACGAAGGTCTATCACCTCGAGGGACCACTCGGGATTGCTTCGCTCCAATTGCGTCACGGCTAACAGCGATTTCTGAACCAGCGCTCCATAGGTGAGTATGGTGAGATCGCGTCCGGGTTTCACCAGGTGCGCGCGGCCGAACGGGATGGTGAAATCGACACCGGGATGAGCGGCTCGATTGTAGGGTTCGCGATAAAGTTTTTTATGCTCCAGAAACAGAACCGGGTCGTCGCAACGAATGGCGGTGCGCAGCAATCCGCAGGCGTCGCGGGCGTTGGACGGCATAACCACGCGCAGGCCGGGGATGTGCGTAAAGATCGACTCGCCACATTGGCTGTGATAGATTGCGCCGCCGCCGAGGTATCCGCCGATGGCGACGCGAATCACCAACGGGCAGGAGAACGCATTATTGGAACGCCAGCGCATGGTGGCCAGTTCGTCGCGAATCTGCATCATGGCGGGCCAGATGTAATCGAAGAACTGGATTTCGGCAACGGGTTTGAAGCCGCGAAGCGCCATGCCGATAGAGCGCCCGATAATTGCGGCCTCGGCCAGCGGGGTATTGAAACAGCGGCCGCCGAATTCGCGCTGCAGTCCTTGTGTAGCCTTGAAGACTCCGCCTTTTCCTTTGACCGCGCCGAGGTTTTGAGGATGTCCGCAATCGGCGACGTCCTCGCCAAGAACGAGGATGCGATCATCGCGGCGCATCTCCTCGGCGATGGTTTGTTGAATCGAATCAACCATCGTTCGCGGTTCGCCGTGCGCTGTTGGAGCGGCATCGAACGCATCCGCGCACGGGTCGACGGATGGTGAATAAAGAAAATGCAACGCCGTGCCGGGTTGCGGAGAAGCCGAGCGGATGGCTTGCTCGGCGGCCGCGCGCACCTGCTCTTCCACTTCATGTCCAATGATGCGCAAGGCCTGCTGGTTGATGAGCCCATGGTCGAGGAGGAATTCGGGAAAACGGAACACGGGATCGCGTTTTGATTCCGCTTCCCGCTCGTCGTTTGTTTTGTAGAGCCGCTCATCGTCGGAAAGCGAATGCGAGTAGGGGCGGATCACGTGCGCGTGAACCAAGGCCGGACCTAATCCGCCGCGGCAGTGAGCGGCCGCCTCGCGCAAAGCATGGCAGGAAGCGACGAAATCGGTGCCATCTACTTCGCGAATGAGCAGGCCTGGGAATCCGGATACCAGCTTCGATATCGATCCCCCGGCTGTTTGCGATTCCACGGGAACGGAAATCGCGTAGGCGTTGTCTTCGACCAGATAAAGAAGGGGGAGTTTCGCAATGCAAGCGGCGTTGAGGGACTCCCAGAATTCGCCTTCGCTGGTGGCCCCGTCGCCGGTGCACACCAACGTGATCTCTTCGCGGCGAAGACGCAAGGAGGCCTCGGCGCATCCGGCGGCTTGCAGGAATTGCGTTCCCGTGGGCGAGGAACTGGAGACAATGTTCAGCGGTTTGCTGCCCCAATGGGAGGGCATTTGCCGGCCTCCCGACGCGGGGTCGGCGGCCGCACCTGCTGCCTGCAGAAGCATGTCGAGAGGCTGCACGCCGAGCGTGAGACAGAGAGCGCGGTCGCGATAGTAGGGAAACACCCAATCGCGGCCGGGGTGCAAAGCGAATCCAGCGGCCACCTGCACGGCTTCATGGCCCGCGCCGCTAATTTGAAAGTAGATGCGATTCTGCCGCTTGAGAAGCACCTCGCGATCATCTAGGCGGCGGGAAGTGAGCATCAGCCGGTAGGCGCGCGCCCAATCCTCAGGACAAAGGCCGGTTTTCGAGAATTCCATTCGTCACTCATTCGATAGCACAAAGGAGAGGAGCGGTGGCTTGCTATTCTGAATGCATGGGACTGCGGGATTGCTTCTTTGTCCGGAAATTCGGGCTTACCGGACGAGACTTGGAACGATATCTTTCCGAGGCGTTGTCGCGCGGCGGCGATTACGCGGATCTCTACTTCGAGTATTTGACCACAACATCGGTCAGTCTGGACGAATCGATCATCAAAGGGGCCACGCAAGGCGTGTCCTTGGGCGTTGGCATCCGCGTCATCTCCGGCGAGAAGACTGGCTACGCCTACAGCGACGACCTCAGCCCGGAAAAGATTCTGAAAGCGGCGCGCGTTGCCGCCTGCATCGCCAACGGTCCATCCAAGGAGATGATCGCCGGTCTGGAGGAGAACCCGAAGCGCGCGCTGTATTCCATCACCGGTGAGCCGGATTTGTTGGAGCGCGTGAAGCTGGTTCGCCGCGCCGATGAGGCGGCGCGAGCTTTTGACAAGCGCGTGTTTCAGGTGCAGGCCAGCTACGTGGACAGCATCAAGGAAATCCTGGTCGCCACCAGCGACGGCTGCCTGAATGGAGACGTGCAGCCGATGTCGCGATTCAACGTTTCCGTGCTGGCACGGGAGAATGGCGGCAATCCCGAACATGGCTATCATGGCGGCGGCGGACGCGTGGGAATCGATTTCTTTCAAGGTGACAAATCGCCGGAGTACTTCGCGAAAGAGGCCGTGCGGCAGGCGATGGTTCAGTTAGGCGCTTCGGAGGCTCCGGCGGGCGAGACGACCGTGGTGCTGGGCCCGGGTTGGCCGGGAATTATGTTGCATGAAGCGGTGGGGCACGGCCTGGAAGCGGATTTCAACCGCAAGGGAGTTTCGGCGTTCAGCAATCGCGTGGGACTACAAGTGGCAAGTCCGCTGTGCACGGTAGTGGATGACGGAACCATTGCCAGCCGCCGCGGGTCGCTCAACGTCGATGACGAGGGCGCGGTGACGCAGCGCAATGTTTTGATCGAGAACGGTGTGTTGCGCGGATATTTGCAAGACCGGCTTTCGAGCCGGATTACGGGCGGCGCGGCCACTGGAAACGGACGGCGCGAAGATTACAAGAGCATTCCCTTGCCTCGCATGACGAATACTTTTCTCATGCCCGGCGAAAGCGATCCCGATGAAATCGTTCGGTCGGTGAAGAAGGGGGTCTACTGCGCGACCTTCGGCGGCGGCCAGGTGGATATCACGAGCGGCAATTTTGTTTTTTCGGCGACGGAAAGCTACTTGATTGAAGATGGCAAGATCGGCCGGCCCATTCGCGGGGCGACGTTGATTGGCAACGGCCCGGAAGCGCTCAAATACGTGAGCATGGTGGGCAACGATCTGAAACTCGACGAAGGCGTCGGGACATGCGGCAAAGACGGGCAGAGCGTACCCGTGGGGGTGGGGATTCCCACCATCAAGATCGACCGGATGACCGTGGGTGGGACAGCGTAAGGCAAGCCCAGCCCTCGCGTTCGGTTTGGTGGGCGGAAGGGTATCCTTGTGGGATCTCCCCGCCGCGGAAGCCGGACACGATCAAGGTTCCGCCAGGCTTTGCAGCGCGAAAAAGATCCAAGCACAGCGATTCCGCCGCTTCGGAACTGATGTTGGCGATGACAACATCGAAGGCCCCGGAGGCGAGTGATGACGCGGAGCCGGTGAATATCGCGGCATCCGGCAACAACGAGGATGCCGCGCCGACAGAATCGGCATCGATGTCGCAACCCACGGTAACCGCGGCTCCGAGGGCTTTCGCGGCAAGCAGCAAAATCCCCGACCCTACTCCAACGTCGGCGACATGGGAGCCCGGAAAGCAGCTTTCTTCCAAGGCCTCCAAGCACAGTTGCGAACAAGGATGCGCGCCGCTCCCGCATGCCATGCCGGTTTGATACTCGATGCGGATGCGGCCTTCCGGAGGAGGGGTTGCAATCCAGGGAGGCGAGAGCCAAAGCCGGCGGCCAACCGGCATAGGCTGCCAATGTTTTTGGAAGTCATGAACGTAGTTCCGCTCTTCCGCCGCGTAGAGGGTGGAAGCGTGTGAGGAGAGAGCCGTCTGGGCGTTCACGGCCTGCGCTTCCGACTCAAAGAAGGCTTCGCAAACACAATCGCCGCCGGGCTCTTCGTGTTCCGTAATTCCGGCTGTTCCCAGGCCGTACAATTCCGCTATGATTGCATCCTTATCGTCAATGTTGCATCGAATGGTGAGAGTAATCAATCTAGGAATAGGGTAGCTGCCGCCAGAAATCAGTTGCAAACCTGTTTCGTATCTGGTAAGAAATGAGTTCGGCGTTTCTTATGCGCCCCACAAAAAAGAAGAAGGCTCCGGCAAGAGTCAAAGCGAAGCCGTCCGCAAGGGCCAAGGCTGTTACGCCTAAGCCCGGTAAGGCGAAGCCTGTCAAGGTCAAGCCCGTGAAGGTGAAGGCAGTGAAGGTCAAGGCCAAGGCCATGAAGCCCAAGGCCAAGGCCGTCAGGTCTGTAAAGATCCAAGCCACGCCGCGCCGGAGCCTTGAGAAAGGTCAACCCCTTGTGAAGACTTCCGCCGCTAAGCCGGCCAACAACAATTCCGGCGATCAGCAATTGCTGAAGTTTGAGGCAGCCATTAAGCTGTTTCATTCCAGGAATTTTGCCGCCGCCCTGAAGTTGTTTAGCGATGCTACAACCGGCTCCAGCCTTGACGTGGCCCATTCGGCGCGTCAGCACATGAGCATGTGCGAACACAGGCTGGCGAGTTTGTCCGCGGGCAATTCGGAAAACTAGTGGCTACGCCGAAGGAAACGGCGTCGTGGCGGCAGTTCACGGAGCGGGTACGAGTGCCGCGGTTGGAGAAATCCGAAACCGGGGAGCCTTTGCGTATCCTTTGCATCGGTGGAGGAACGGGCTTATCCACCATTCTGCAGGGCCTCAAGGCGTATAGCGAGCACAGGCACGAACGGGAGCAACACCGTGTCATGCCATCACTGCCCGCGGATGTGCGCTGCGTCATTACCGCCATGGTGACCGTGACGGATGACGGCGGGAGTTCCGGCCGGCTGCGAAGAGAGTTGGGGGTCCTGCCGCCGGGCGATATTCGAAACTGCATGGTGGCCTTGTCTGAGGATGAAGCGCTGCTGGGGAAACTGTTTCAATATCGCTTCGATTCCGGGCGCGGATTGAAGGGACACAGTTTCGGCAACCTCTTTCTCACCGCCATGACGAAGCTGACGGGAGATTTCGCGCACGCGATTCAAGTTTCGTCGGAGGTTCTGGCCATCGCCGGACACATTTTTCCCGCGACGGCCAGCAAAACCGTCCTGGAAGCCACGCTGCGTGATGGAAAGGTGATCGTTGGAGAGAGCAATATCAGCAAGAGCAAGGCGCGGATTGAACAGATCCGTTTGCGGCCCGCCAACCCGCCGCCCCTAGAGGAGACCATGGCGGCAATCGCATCCGCCGACTTGATTACGTTGGGACCGGGGTCGCTGTTTACGAGCGTGATTCCCAATCTGCTTGTGGATGGTATTCCGGCCGCAATTCGAAAATCGAAAGCGGTGAAGGCGTACTTCTGCAACCTCATGTGGCAGCCTGGAGAGACCATCGAGTACAGGGCCTCGGACCATGTGGAGGCGATAGACCGCCATGCGGGCGGGCCGCTGCTAGACTGCGTGATTGTGAACACGCGTCTCGTGACCGCGCCCCTGCAACGAAAATATGCGAAGCAGCGAGCGCTTCCCGTCGAGGCCGATTGCGACCGGCTGGAGAGAATGGGACTGCGCATTGTGGAGTTGGATTTGCTTGCCGATTCCGATAAGGCAAGGCACGATCCCGCGCGCGCAGCCGAGATCGCCATGCGCTTAGCTTTGATGAGCCGGCGCAGGAACACGCGGGCGTCCCTGCTGCAGGCGAAATCCGCAAAACGATAGCGCCGGACATGGCGTAGAATATTTGCCATGACTCGACGGCAGATTTTGAATACCGTTCTGGCGACGGGGGCCGTGCGGCAGATTCAGGCACAAGCGCCGGCGCAGAATTTCTCAGCCAACGTTGTATTGGAGAAGCCGCTTTCCGGCAAGCCGCACGCCGGGAAAGTGCTGGCGGCCATTCAACCGCACTCCGACGACATCCCCATCATTTGCGGCGGCACGGTGGCGAAGTTGGTGGACGAGGGATACACCGGCTATCTGATTCGCGCCACGAACGACGACATGGGCGATGATGTCGGCGAGCCTGGGACGATTGGAGAAAACGTCCTGCGCAACGAGCGCGAAATCGAGGAGATGGGGAAAGTTCTGGGATTGAAGAAATCCTTCAGCCTCAACTATTCCAATCACCGCATGAGCGGCATCTCACAAGCGGAGCTGCAGCTGCGGCTGATTTTCCTGATTCGCCTGCTCAAGGTGAACACGGTCTTCTGTTACGATCCGTGGGCGCACGATGAAGAGAACCCCGATCATTACGTGTTGGGGCAATGCGTGGAAGCGGCGTGCTGGATGGCCGGGCGAGTACACGACTACCCGGAGCACTTCGAAGCCGGATTGAAGCCGCATGCCGTTACGGATAAGTACTACTACGCGCGGCGGCCGGAGATCACGCGCGTGGTGGACACATCGAACTACGTGGACAAGAAGGTCGACGCGAACCGGATGAACATGGCGAAGGGCCCGGGAGGACGGCATGGCTCGAAGCTCAAAGCGGAACTGGCGAAGCAGGGTCTCAAACTGCCCTTGCTGGACGGCGACGACGTGACGGCCGACCGGGCCTACATCAAAGAGTTCATGCTGGCGCGCGACCGCGAATTGGGAAAGAAGTACGGCGTGGCATACGCGGAGGCGTTCCACTACATTGGGACGCGGCCCGATCGCGTGCAGGAGTACATCAAGAAGAACGCCGTGCGGCGATGACGGATTCTCCGAGGCGGCCGCACAGCGGCCGTGACGGGATCTGGAGATCCCGTCGCAGGTCTGGAGACCTGCCCCACACAGCAGCAGCACAGCCGCAACCAAATTCGTGGCTCAGTAGGGCAAGCTGAAAGCTAAGCTGAAAGCTTGCCCCACCTTCCAAAATCTTCGGCTTGAGAAGATCTTCAAGCTAATCGTTTGATGAAGGACGCGGCTTCGTCCATCTCTTCCATGGAATTGTAGATGTGCGGCGAGAAGCGCAATCCTTCGCTTGGGCCGCTTGCCGTCTGCGCCAGCGCCACGCGATGCTGTCCGTACAAACGGTCGTACAACTCCCCGGTCTTTTTTCCGCGCACGGCGAATTTCACTACGCCGCCGCTTAGTTCCCAATCTTGCGGGGTCTTCATGACCACTGCCGGCGAGGCCGCCAACTGGCTCTTCAGCCTTGTCGTTAGCTGCCGGAGGCGCTCTTCCACTCTTGCCATCCCGATGAGCGTGATGAAATCAACTGCCGCTTCAAACGCCACCAGCCGGGGATTGTCGCGCTGACCATAAACCTCGAACTTGCGAGCGGTTTTCGGATTTGGCTCCCAGCCGGCTGTCACAATGGATGGCCACAATCCATCAATGCGTTCTTTGCGAATGTAGAGGACACCCGCTTCCAGCGGTCCCATCAGCCATTTGTGGGAACTGCCGGAATAGGAATCGCAACCAATGCGTTTCACGTTGACATCGAGCGCGCCAAAGGTCTGCGCGCCATCGACGTGGTACCAGAGATTGTGTTTGCGCGCGATGGCGGCAAGTTCATTGACAGGGTAGCGGTTGCCCGTGGTGCTGGTGACATGCGTCACGGCCAACACTCGTGTTCGCGGATTGATCAGGGATGTAATGGAATCGGTCAGCTCCTGCTTGCTTCGCGCCGGAACGGGGACAGGGGCTTCGCGAACCACAAGCTTCGCTCTCTGTGCGCGGACCTTCCAGGAATCGAAGCTGGAAGGGTGATTGTGAGTGGTAACGATAATCTCGTCGCCTTCCTTAAGGTCGATGCCGTTGACGACGATATTGCTGCCTTCGCTGGTGTTGCGCGTGACGGCGATTTCGTCAGGGGTAGCCCCGAGCATGGCGGCGAGTTTCGAGCGAAGGCTCTCCTGCAGTTTGTCGTATTTGGCACGGTTCTGAAACGACGGGTCGGCGTGAAAGTCGCGCAGATATTCCTGGTGCCGGTCGAGTACAGGCCGCGAAGAGGGGCACACGTTGGCGGCATTCAGATAGATCAAGCCCGCGGAAAGAGGGAACTGCCGCTTCACCAGCGACCAATAATCTTCCGATCCGGTTGCCGGCATGGCCGCCAGTTTGGTTTGAAGAGCGATCCAACTTGCGGGTAAGCCCCCGGCAAGTCCTCGAAAGAAAGAGCGGCGCGAATCTGACATCATGGCAGACAGTGTATCGCAGCCAATGGCTGATGTCAGACGGCGGCTGCCTCTAACACGTCCTGGTGTACCACTTCCGCCGTTAACGAGATAGTGGAATAGGCCGATGCTCCGGCATGTTCCCAGCATCGCAGTGCGTATTCCACGCGCAGATACTGCACACCGGGACTGTCGGAAAGGTCCAGATGGTGGTGATAGGTCCCGCAATAGTAACGGTGCGGAAGCACGCACAGCGGACGTCTACCCCAATCCCGTCCATCGGAAGATCCCCAAATGGAAATTGCCAAAGTATGGCGTTCGGTCACGCGAGTGATTTGGAGGGTGAGTTGCAACAGTTTGCCGCCCGCCGCGTACAGCGGAACGTCCGGACTTGCTCCGGAACCGCTTACAACGTCCTCAGGAATGAGAACAAGTGGCTGCATGAAGTCCTCCAGGAAACTGCGAGTCTCTTCACTGACCTAGACACCATTAATCTCTCACAGATTTGCAATGAAGGAAAGGAAAATCTGAGCGGCCATTTACAATCGTTTCAGGTGATCGCGAGCGGCTTCGAGAGTCTCAGCCTTTTTGCAGAAACAAAAGCGGATCAAGGAGTGCCCGTCCTGTGGATTCATGAAAAAGCTGGAGCCCGGAACAGCGGCAACGCCCGCCTGGCGCAGCATATGCATGGCGAAGGAGGTGTCGTCGGGAAAGCCAAAACCGGAGATGTCGGCCATGATGTAGTACGCGCCGTTTGGGCAATAGGGGCGAAATCCGGTTTCCTCAAGGACACCGAGCAAGTGATCGCGCCGGGTGCGGTAATCGGTAGCAAGCTGTGAGTAGTAAGCTTCGGGAAGACCCATCGCCGTAACTCCGGCCATTTGCAGGGGATGAGCCGCGCCAACCGTGAGGAAATCGTGCACCTTGCGGATGGTGTTTGTCAGATCGGGGGCCGCCAGTACCCACCCTACCCTCCATCCGGTGACGGAGTAGGTCTTGCTCATGGAATTGACTAGGATGCCGCGATCACGCATCCCGGGGATGGAAAGAATGGGAACATGCGTGGATCCATCATAGAGAATGTGTTCGTAGATTTCGTCGGTGATGCAGAGGGCGTCGAACTCCTGACAAAATGCGGCAATGCATTCCAGATCCTGGCGGCTGAAGACGCGGCCCGTCGGATTGTTGGGGCTGGTAACAATCACCGCCTTCGTGTTCTTGTTGAACGCCTTGCGGAGTTCGTCCGGATCGAAGGTCCAATCCGGAGGACGCAATGCCACGATGCGGCGGGTGGCCGAGCACAACTCCGTGTCAGGGGCGTAGTTCTCATAGTACGGTTCGAAGACGATGATCTCCTCGCCCGGGTTGGTCACGGCGAGCAGGGAGGCGATCATTCCTTCGGTTGCGCCGCAGCAGACGGTGATCTCGCGTTCCGGATCGAGTTCCAGACCGTACGTATTCCTGTACTTGGCGGCGATAGCGTCGCGGAACGGCTTCGCGCCCCAAGTGATGGGGTACTGATTGTATTCGGCGGCAATCGCATCGGCGGCGGCCTGTTTCAGAATGGACGGGGCGGGAAAATCGGGGAATCCTTGCGCCAGATTGACGGCGTTGTACTGGATGGCCAACCGAGTCATCTCGCGGATGACGGATTCGGTGAAATTGGCGGTGCGAAGACTGCGGAACCGTTCCCGGCTATCTGCGGTGAGAGGCGAGTTGGGCGGTACGCCGGCGAGAGCTGCCATCTACAGAAGGTACCGCAGAAGTGGCGGCGGCGGCAGGGCGGGACGCGTAAAGCCTGCGATAAACGTCGGCGTTGCGCAGGACAATCTGCACGTAGTCGCGGGTTTCGGCAAATGGAATGGTTTCGATAAATTCGGCGGGCTCACGGAAAGTACCCCAGGTGATCCACTTCTTCACACGGCTTGGACCGGCGTTGTAGGACGCCAGGACCTCCTCCATTTTGCCGCTCCAGGATTGAAGGAGTTGCGTCAGGAAGAGCGTGCCGAGTTTGAGATTGATCTCCGGCTCGAAGAGCATTTTCGGCGCGAAGTTACGAATGCCGATCTGGCGGCTGAGGGCCCTGCCGGTGGTTGGTAGCACTTGCGTCAATCCATAGGCCTTGGCAACGGAGATGGCGTTCGGATTGAATGCCGACTCCTGACGGATGAGACCCGCGACAAGATAAGGATCGAGGGATTTGAGGCGGGAGTTGCGCTCGACGGCCTCGCGGTAGGGCATGGGAAAGGCGGCCTGCCAGAAGGATCGCGGGGCGTCTTCCCAGGGAATGGAAAGATAGTTGGGGACGTACTGCTTGAGTGCGGCGAGAGCCTTATCCGGCGCGCCCTTCTTGTCCAACATTCGCGAAAGCTCGATGGCCACAACTTGCGGCTGCCCATCCTGACGGGCGGCAAAGCGCAATTCGGATTCGGCGAGATCGGGCAGATTTGCGTTCGTCAGAAGCCGTGCCCGCTCGAAGCGGGTTTTCGTGGTGGCATTCGCTTCGAAACTGGCGTGAGCGCGCCTTGGCAGGACCGACGTCAGGAAGTCCCTTACGTTGGCATCCTGCAAAGCCGCGCTGAGGTTTTTCAGTTGCAGCTTCTGCTTAGCCAGCGTGGCGTAGAAGTGGTTCGGGAAATTGTGATCGAGGAAGGTGTAGTAAGATTTCGCGGCGGCGTAGTGCTTGCTTTCTTCGGCCGAACGGGCAAGGAAATAGACAGACGCGGGAATTTTTTCCGATTGCGGAAACTGCGTCATGTGCTCCTTGAACAAACGATCGCCGGCGGCGGGACGCCGCAAATAGGAAGCCCACGTGAGTTTCCAGTGGCAAAAGGAGGCCTGAGGATCGGAACGGAAGGTGTCGGCGCAGGCGGCATAGATGGGTTCGAAACGCGCGTGGTCATTACGGATGAGAAAAATGTACCCAGCCGAGACGAGACCTTCCAGACGCCATGGAGATTCGGGATAGTGCTTCTCCAGCTGTTCCAGCCAGTACATCATGTTCGCATCGTGATCGACGCGCCGGGCCGCTGTGAGTAGATGAAACATTCGCTCGGCGTCGGCTTCCCCGGGCTGAATCTGGAGCGACTTGAGGTAGGTTGCCGCCTTGGTGAATTGGCGGGCAAGCAAGTCCACCGCGCCCAGCCGCACCTTCGCCAAATCACGATCCGCTCCACCCAGGGTCAGAATTGCGGACTCCAGTTCTTTGCGCGCGTCGGGAAACCGGTTGGCGTCCATCAGCGATTTGGCGCGCGCGAAAACGGCCTGGCTCATGGCGGGCGGATACTGGCCGCCAAGGGTTGTGTGAAGACGGCCCAAGGCGTTTACCGCGTCCGGCGCCATGTCTGAATTCGGATGGTAGTAAAAGACTCGCTGCCAGGAGATGGCGGCGGACACAAGGTCGCGCGCGGCCTCAAACGAGCGGGCTAAGGCCGCCTCCGCCCGCTGGCGCGGAATCAATTGATAATGTTGACGAATCAGCGCGATGGCTTCCTTCGGCTTGCCCAATTCGTTGTAGGCCGAAGCCATCAACAGAACGGCTTCCCCCGCAAGGGGAGAGACGGGCACGTGCTTGAACACGTTGGGCAAAGTCTTGACCACGTCGCCGTAGGCTTCCGTTTCATACTGGGCCAAGGCCAGATAATACGAGGCATAGTCGGAAAGGACGGGAATGCGGTTGGGGAGGTTCTTAAGGGTAGCCACAGCCTGCGGGTAGGCTTTGGCGCGAGTCTGCTCAATGCCGCGCGACAACACAAGCGTCGTGTCCGAGGCCGTTTGCGCCATGGGGGTGGCTAGCTGCGACAAGGCAGCCATCGCCACACAGACCTTAACGATGGGAGTCCGGTTGCAAAGGCCCCGGATACTGCACACCAAGGAGAGATGGGTCATTTTTAGCCAGCGTCCTAACAAGTTCCTCGTGATAATAATCGGACATTGTTGGGGAAGACTCCAGGAAAAGGGTTTGGAATTCCCGGCGTCCTACCTGAATGGGATGCTTCAGATAAACATAGATGGCGCGGTTACGGCGGCCATGTTCAATTGCCTCGCGGTGGTCGAGCAGCAAGCGCGCCACGCTGACGCTTGCAAACCGTTGAGCCTTAAGATGTTGCACCGGAACGCCGGCGGGCGCGGCCTTGGACTTTTCCCTGTTCCCCGGCTTGGCAACGGCTATCTGGATCAACGCCGGCGCCACAGCCGGTTCCAAAGGCGGCGCGTCCGGCAAAGTGCCACCCGCCAAGGCGGCTACCAATTCCAGCCCGCTGCGATTCGGGGCGTCCTGGCCGTCCGCTACCAGGACAGCAACTACCTCGGCTGACTTCAGGATGGGGAAAAGATAGCACCGCGTGGCGTTGGATTCGCCCAAAGCGGCATAGACCGTCGCACCCAACTGATTCGCATCGCGCAGAGTGACTACGGTGTCCAGGGATTCAAAAACGGTGGCAAATGCGGGGGCTTGGCGGCATTCCGCAGCCAGGAAGACTGAAACTTTGGCGGCAAACCGGCCCGCGATTTCCGTGAGGATGGCCGTCCATTCTCCCACAGATTCGGCCAAACGGAGCCGCCGGGCCGCCTGATTGAGGCGTTCCGCCAGCGCGATCTCAGGGCCGGACAGTGGTTCGGTCATATTTGGGAGGCTAAGAACAAGATACACGAAAATTGTTTGGGAGTGGTATTGAAATTGCTTCTTGCACGTTCGTTTTGCTGGTGTATACTATCTGGCAACCCGCAATTCTTTTGGGGAACTCATGGTCAAGGGGAAGAACATCATGATGGGAAAGAAGAGCTATTTCCGCCTGCTTTTCGTGGCGCTATTGGGCGCCGGTCTTTCGGCGCAAGATTACCGCGCGACGATTCTAGGTGAAGTAAGAGACGCCACGGGAGCCGCCATTCCAGGCGTCAGCGTCAAGGCCATGCGGCTGGATACGCAGGTGACCAAGGAGACGGTTACCAATAACGAAGGGCTCTACTCCATTGTGGGTTTGGAGCCGGCGGAATACACGGTGACTGTGTCCGCGAGTGGATTCAAGACGGCGGTTCGCGCGCAAATCGTGCTGCAAACGGCGCAAAAACTAAGCCTGCCGATCAGCATGGAAGTGGGTCAGATGACTCAGGAGGTAACGGTCACCGGCGAGCAGGAGTTGATTCAAACGGCTACCGCCTCGCGCGGTCTGGTGTTCGATCCCATCAAGATGCAGGAGATTCCTCTGAACGGACGCCAGGCCTATATGCTGATGCGCCTGTCGCCGGGCGTCATGTTTACGCAGCGAACCTTTGGTTCGTCGGGCTTTTCCGGGACGCGCGCCTGGGACGTCAACGGCAGCTTCACCATGAACGGTGGACGCACGGGCACGAACCAGTTTCTGTTGGACGGCGCGCCCATCTCGACCAATGGAACCTTCAACGTTTCGCCGAACGTGGAAGCCGTGCAGGAAATGAAGATCATGGTGAACACCTACGATTCTCAATACGGACGCAGCGGCGGCGGTCACGTAAACACGACTCTTCGCTCGGGCACCAATGATTGGCACGGGTCCCTGTTCGATTTCTGGCGCAATCGTATTCTGGATGCGAACACACGCCAGAACAATGCCTCGGGGTCGAAGCGCGGTTTCCGCAATCAGCACCAATACGGCGGCATTGTTGGCGGTCCCATCCGCAAGAACAAGGATTTTGTCTTCTTCTCCTTTGAGGGATGGCAGGAGCGGACGCCCTTTCCGTCCGTGACATCGGTTCCCCCGGCGGAGATTCGCGGCGGGAACTTCAATTTGAATCCCAGCGGTTTTGCCGCGCCGATCCGGGTTTACGACCCACTCACTTCGGTTGCGTGCACCGAGGCCTCGGTAGCCGCCCAGTGCCGCGCGGGAGCGCTGTATATCCGCCAACAGTTTCCCGGCAACATCATCCCCGTGGTGCGGCAAAGCCCCATCGGCCGCGCGATTCTCTCTTATTACCCCGCGCCGAACTTCACTCCTCAGTCGCTGACGCAGAATTACGTCCGCGCCGACAATCTCGGCAAGTATCGCTATGAGCAGCCGATGGCGCGGTACGACAAAATTCTCAGTTCCAACGACCGTCTGTATTTCCTGTTCACTTTCCAGGACGGGTCGGAGGTGAGGAATTCGAATGGCTTCGATCCACCGGCGCGCACCGGGAACGAACCGGGTACGGTTCGGCGCGACATGAATTACGTCGCAAGCTACGACCGCACGCTGACGCCGACCCGACTGTTCCATATCCAGGCGAGTTACAACCGCTTCCAGGAAAACTTTCCCGAT
>JACPVQ010000262.1 GCA_016191645.1 Candidatus Solibacter usitatus | reverse complement strand
ATTTCAGAGAGTAGTAGTACACAGCAGCACAGACGCAACCAACAGGGAGTAGTAGAACAAAGGAGTTGAATTGGAATACCGCAAGCTGGGCAAGACCGGACTCTCCGTATCGGCGTTGGGATTGGGCTGCGCGGCGTTGGGCGGAGTTTACGGCGAACTGCCGGAAGCGGAAGCAGAGCGTGCGCTGCACACTGCCCTCGATGAAGGCATCAACTATCTGGATACCGCGCCGCTGTACGCGGTGACACGGTCGGAGACGGTAGTCGGTAAGGCGTTGCGCGGCATCTCGCGCGACCGCTACTACATCTCCTCGAAGGTGGGCCGCTACGATGTGGACGATTCCGATTTTTCTTACGAAAGAGTTTCCTCGGGACTTGATGCCACACTGAAGCGCCTAGGCTGCGGTTATCTGGATCTGGTTATTCTTCACGACATTGAGTACGTGCCTTTGGAAACCGTCCTGAACGAAGGTCTGCGCGCCTTGCACGACGCCAGGCAGAAGGGCAAAGTGCGTTTCATCGGGGCATCGGGGCTGCCGATGAGAATCTACCCTGCGATCTTGGCAAAGGCGGAACTGGACGCCGTCATCTCATACGCTCATTACACTTTGCAGAACGCGGCCTTGGAAACGACACTGCCTCTGTTGGAGACACACGACCTTGGAGTCATCAACGCGAGCCCACTGGCTCTTGGCCTGTTGACGCGGCAGGGTCCTCAGGAATGGCACCTGGGAAGCGATCTTCTAAAACAAAAGTGCCGCGAGGCAGCCGCGTGGTGTCATTCGCAGGGCGTCGATATCGCCGACCTCGGCATGCGCTTCGCTCTGTCCAACCCGCGCATTCATTCGACGCTGACCGGCGCGCGCACGGCCGAAGAAGTACTTCGCAATGTTCGATGCGTTGCGCAGCCCCCCGATCCCGAACTCGTCGCGGGCGTGCGTGCCATCCTCACACCGGTTCTCAATCATACCTGGCCGTCCGGCCGCGCGGAATATCAGTAGCATTGCCAAACCTCATTGAACAATTCATCGCGCCTGCCAATCTTCTGGGATTGGTCCGCAACACCGCCCCGTTTCTCTTCGCCGAACCGCGTGCCATCAAATCCTCCGGGCGGCTCATCGAGCGAGGCGCTCACGGCTTCCTCGACATCCTCGACCAGGGCGCGCTTCTTAATTGGGACGCGCTCGACGACACGGCTCTGCGCGAAGACTACTTTGCTTTCTGCCTCGCCTGCCATCATGCAACCGTTGCCACTTACGTTCCCACGGATGTCGATGCGAAGATCCGCGGCTTGCTGTGGCGCATGAATCGCGGACAGGAATCGACGCGGCGCATGTTCGACTTCACTTTGCGCGCCATGCATTGGAGCATCGATGGCATCAGCCGCCGCGCTACGTCTGTGGCCGGTGTGGGACCCGTGAGCGGCCATAACGGCGAGCAACTCAGCGTTCTCGCGGGTGCGTTGGGAACCTTCATCAAGACAGGCGACACGGAGCACGCGCACAACGCAGCCGCCGCCATCGACGCTGAACTGGAACGGGAAGCAACGGAATTCCGCGCTGCGCTGAAAAAGAAAGGCGCGGAGTTGGACGCGCTTCGCATTGTCGCTTCATTGACGCACAATGTTGGCGATCTCGATCAGGGCATCAGCTTCTGGCCTGCCGGCGTCACTCACGACGAAGCACGTGCCCGTTTCGGCCGCATGGCCCACGAAAACACTACGCCTTGCGGCGGGGCGTTTCATCTGGCGGCCCGCGTCTACAAGAAGGCGATGTCCACGGAAGGCCATCGCAACTACCCTCTGCGCGGCGTCAAGGCACTACGCCAATCCGCCGATCTGCTCTTGCCGCTAGGCCCATTTCTGGATGACTGGGGCGCGTTGACAGCCATACATCCTCTGCTCACCTGGAATGATCGCGCGGAGATACTGGCCGCTCTCATCCACGGCTGCAAAACGATTCCCGGTCAGCGCGGTTACTATCGCGCCATCCACGGAATGGTGAACGCCTTAGGGGGAACGCTGGATCGCGTGGTTACTCTTCTCCCCGCCCGCTCACGGTCCGATTTCAAAGATGCCGCGCTGAGAAAACAGATTGCCGTGCCGCGTATTTCCTTTGAGTCGAGCATGAAAAAGCTGTTGGCGGCAGCCCTCGAAAATCAGATACGATAGTTTTGAGTCTCGTGAATATTGGAATAATTGTGTTTGCGCACGGTTCCAGCGTGGCCTCCGCCAACGACGCCGTTCGCAACGTAACCAGGGAAGTGACGGCGCAAGGCGCATTCGCCCTTGCGGAAACCGCATTTCTGGAGGGTGGTCAACCCGATCTTCCGGAAGCTGTTCGACGCCTTGTGGCGCGCGGCGCGACCCAAATCCTTGTTGTTCCCTACTTCCTTACCTTGGGAATCCATCTGCAGCGAGACCTGCCTCAAATCATTGAAGGCATCCTTGCGAACTATCCCCATCTCGACATCCAAGTCACGGAGCCGTTGGACGGACATCCTGCGCTTGCCAGGATCGTCGTCGAGCGGGCTTCAAAGGCTATTGAATGCTACCTCACCAAATACCTCACCGTGCAATCCTAACCCATTACGACGTGATTGGCCCAGACATCCGGCATCTCTATTATGAGATTCCGGACATGCAGGAGTTTCCCTTCACGGTCGGCCAATTCGTTTCGCTCAGCGAGATGGTGAACGGCAAGAAAGTGACGCGGGCCTATTCCATCGCCTCGCGGCCAAAAAAGAATACGTTTGAACTGTGCATCAACCTGGTTCACGATGGCGTTTTTACGCCGCACCTCTTCTCCATGAAACCGGGCGACGGCATCGAGATGAAGGGGCCGCACGGAATGTTCGTCATGAAGAAGCCCGTGCGCGACACGATTTACGTTGCCACCGGTACCGGCATCGCTCCATTTCTGCCGATGCTCCAGGAGTCTCTGGAACAGTACACGGAGCAGAAGTTCACGCTCGTCTTTGGTGTTCGCTACGAAGATACGCTACTCTACGACGACATCTTCAAGCAGATGGCGGCGGATCATTCCAACTTCAAATACATCGGCACCGTGACGCGCCCCACGCCCGCATGGAAAGGCAACGGCGGCCGCGTGCAGCAGTATCTCTTTCCCGAAGTGGGCGAGCGGAAAGATTTTGACATCTACATCTGCGGCTTGAAAGAGATGGTCAATGATGTGCGCGACAAGCTTCTGGCGCTCGGCTTCGACAAAAAGCAAGTGAACTTCGAGAGGTACGATTAACTGGAAATGAGCCGGCCTGTTCGCATCGCATTAACCGTAGCCCTCGGCTTCGCAACTACGATTGGGGCGTTTTGGGCAATGCTTCCCGTCCCGCGCCGGAAGCTCGACTATTTTGTAATGGGAGCCGCCGGATCTATGGTGGCACTCATCATCCTCTTCGCTCACCTGTTCGGACGACAATTCAAAAAGGACGTAACGGTCCGGCGCAAGACCGGAACTACTGAGTGACCTGGTGCTTTTCCCAGCCCGTGCTTTTCGGCTGCCAGCCGCGGGATGCGTAGTCCATCGACAAAAGCACCAGCAGAATGCCAAGGAATACAAGGGATGTTGCCACGGCCATCTTGGAGAGAATCGGGCTCCATTTGACGTGCATGAAGTAACGGATGACAAGGGTTGCCTTGAAGATCGCGATGCTCAGTGCGACCACGATGTTCAGGAAGCCCAGGTCGATGGTCCAAACGAAATAGGTAAGTCCCGTGCAACAGATGAGGATGGCGAAAATCGCATAGTACATGCTGCTGGGCGCTACGTGATGCTCTTGATGTTGATCCATTGTCTTCTTTCCTCTAGATCAGATACAGCATCGGGAACAGGAAAATCCACACGATGTCGACGAAGTGCCAGTACAGGCCGCAGATCTCCACGGGGTTGTAATACTTCGGCGTGTAGTGCCCCTTGATTGCGGTCAACAGCAGCCAGGTCATGATTCCAAGGCCAACCACCATGTGTACGGCGTGCATCCCGGTCATGGCGAAATACAAACAGTAGAGAATCTGAACTTCACGCCCGCCGTCGCCTTCCCAAATGAAGTTCGCGCCGGGAACGTGGTGATGATGCCACTTTTCGCTGTACTCAATCGCTTTGACGCCCAGAAACCACGCGCCGAAGAACATGGTCAGGATGATCATCCACACCAGCATCTTTTTCTTGCCCAACTGCGCACTTTGCACCGCCAGCGCCATGGTCAAACTGGAGACAATCAGGACGACGGTGTTCATCGCGCCCAAAGGAACGTTGGTAGCCGTGCTGGCGATTTTGAAAGCCTCCGGATACCAAGTCCGGTAGATCACATAGGCGCCGAACATGCCGCCAAAGAACATGACTTCCGTCATCAGGAACAGCCACATTCCCAGGTTGCTGGATTCGTACTGCTGCTTGGCATTGGCGAACTGATGCGCTACGTGTTCGTCCTGATGCGCATCGAGAACTGCGGAATGATCAGACAAGTGATTTCTCCTCCTGCTCCGCGTAGGCGTAAACTTCTTCCGTCACCACGGGCGGAACAATGAAGTTCTCCGTCGGCGGAGGCGTTGGAACGGTCCATTCCAGGCCCTTTGCGTTGACCGGGTTCGGATCCGTTACGCGTTTGCCGGCGAAAAGCGAGTAAGTAAAATAGATTGCGGGAAGCAAATAACCGATTCCCAGAACGCCCGCGCCCGCGGTTGACATCACGTGATAAACCTGAAATTCATCGGGGTAGGCATGATAGCGGCGCGGCATGCCAAGATAGCCCACAATGAATTGCGGGAAGAAGGTCAAGTTGAATCCGATGAAAACGAGGAACGCCGAAACGCGGCCCGCCATCTCCGGATAGCTGCGCCCGGTCATCTTCGACCACCAGAAGTGCAACCCGCCCATGAACGCCATCACCATGCCTCCCACCATGACGTAGTGGAAGTGCGCCACCACAAAGTAGGTGTCGTGCATGTGAAGATCCAACGCCATGGTCGCCAGCATTACGCCCGTCACTCCGCCGATGGTGAAGAGTCCCATGAAGCCCATCGCATAAAGCATCGGCGTGTCCCATGAGATGGAACCCTTGTACATCGTAGCCGCCCAGTTGAACACCTTCACGGCCGAAGGAACGGCGACCGCGAACGTGATCAGGCTGAACACCATGCCCGCATACGTCGATTGACCGGCGACGAACATGTGGTGGCCCCACACGAAGAAGCCGAGGATCGCGATGGCCAGACTGCTTCCGGCAATGAACTCGTATCCGAAGACCGATTTCTTCGAGTAGCACGTTACGATTTCACTGATTACTCCCATTCCAGGCAGGATCATGATGTAGACCGCGGGATGCGAATAGAACCAGAACAAATGCTGGAACAGGACGGGATCGCCGCCCAGCGCGGGGTCGAAGAAGCCGATGCGGAAGCCGCGTTCCAACATCATGAGAACCAGCGTAATGGCAACTACGGGCGTGCCCAGCAACTGGATCAGGCTGGTGGCGTAATGCGCCCAGACAAACAATGGCAACCGCCCCCAGGTCAGGCCCGGAGCGCGCATCTTGTGGATGGTGACAATGAAATTCAGACCCGTCAGAATGGACGAGAAGCCGGCCACAAACGCGCCCATGGCGGTGGCGATTACGGCGCTGTTCGAATACGTGCTGCTATAGGGGGTGTAGAACGTCCAGCCCGTATCCACGCCGCCGCTCACAGCCACGTACAGTCCTAATATTCCGCCGATGATGTACAGGTACCAGCTCAACAGATTGATTTTCGGGAAGGCCAAATCCTTCGCGCCCACCATAAGCGGGATGAGGAAATTGCCCAGCGTTGCCGGCACGGATGGGATAAGAAAGAAGAAGATCATGATCACGCCGTGCATCGTGAAGACCTTGTTGTAGGTTTCCGCTTCCATCAGATCGCCGCGCGGCGTCATCAATTCCAAACGAATCGCCGCCGCAAACGCTCCGCCCAAAGCGAAAAACACGGTGATCGAAATGAGGTACAACATGGCGATCCGCTTGTGATCGCCGGTGAGAAGCCAGGACTGCCAGGTCCATCCGTTCGTGAGATAGTTCACCTTGGAGGCGGCATCTGGGGTTTCCACATATGCGCTCATTGGCCCTCCTCCTTTTCCAAACTCTTGATATATGCGATGACCTGCAACAAACCTTCTTCGCTGATCTGGCCCTGGAAGGTTGGCATCACCGCCTGGAATCCTTCCACCACCTTGGCCCGCGGATTGAGAATCGATTCGCGCAGGTAGGATTCATCGGCCTTCACGGAACCGCCCGTTTGAAGCTTCTGCATGCTGTTGTAGACACCGATCAGCGACGGCCCGCGGCCTTTGCCGTTCGGCAAGTGACAGGTGGAGCAGCCGTATTGACCGAACAGCGCTTCCCCGCGCGCCGTCATCGATTCGTCGCCCCCTGCGACCCACTTTTCATAATCGGATTCCTCCATCACATAGACAGAACCGACCATGCCCGAATGCTGTGTACCGCAATACTCGGCGCAGAAGAGGTGATACTTCCCGACCTTGGTGGGAGTGACGACAAAGCTGGTATACCGCCCCGGGATGACATCTTTCTTCAGGCGGAATGCCGGGATGAAATAGCTGTGGATCACATCCTCGGCGATCATGGTGAACTTCACTTGCCGGTTCACGGGAAGGTGCATCTCATTGATCTCGCGCGGCCCTTCCGGGTGTTGGATTTTCCACATCCACTGCTTGCCGGTCACGAAGATTTCCATCGTGTTGGCTGCCTCCACCGTATAGGCGCGGAAGAAAACGCGTGTCCCCACGACAAAGAAACCGAGGATCATGATGAAGGGAATCAGGGACCAGGCGATTTCCAGCACGAGGGAACCGTGAATGTGCACCGGCCGGTCATCTTCCGATTTGCGTTTATATTTGAGGGCGAAGTAGACAACAATCGCGAAGATGAGGACCGAGAAGAACACGGAAAAGAGCAGCTCAGCGATCATCAGTCCGTCGATTTCCGGCGCGATGGTACTGGCCGAGTCGGGAAAAAAGGGCATCGTATTATGTTGCATGCTAGTTCTCTACCACCAGATCAGACACTCTGGCGTTTTTCCCTCCGGAAACTAAGAAAAAGAAATCCGCCAATCAAGGCCACGGTCAAAACGCCGGCGGCTCGAATCGCCGTGATCACTCCCATGGTGTATTTGCCGCTGGTTGGATCGTAGTGGAAACACATCAGAAGCATCTGCGCCACAGGATCTCCGATGCGGCCCTGCGACGACTCCTTCAGCGCCATGCGCAGATCGCGCGGCGAAGGATCCATTCCAAACATGTACCGTGAAAGCTTTCCTTGCGGAGTGGCGATGACAAATCCGGCCGCGTGCGCGAATTGTTGAATCGTCGGGTCGAACGCGTAGCGGAAACCGATGGCCGTGGTGAGAGCCTGCACCTGCGGATCGTCGCCTGTTAAGAAAGTCCAGCCGGATTCCGTCCCCGGGCGCTCATAGCGGCGCAGGTAGGCTTTCTTCTTTTCCGCCGCCAAAGCCGGGGTCTCTTTCGGATCGATGCTGAACATGATCACGTGAAAATCCTTGCCCGGATTGATGGGTAACACTTTCAAAGCCTTGACCACGCCGCTCATCGTAAGGTTGCACAGCATGGGGCACTCGTAATAGACAGGGACCAGAACAACGGGCTTGTCCTTGAAATAATTGCTCAGTGCGACCGTTTGCCCGGACTCGTCGCGAAATGCGAGATGAAGCGGGAGTTGCGTGTCCAGTCTCTGCTCGAACCCGACTTGCTTCAGCATTGCGGTCTGGCCTCCGGGCGTGTCTTTAGACGACTGTCCGAACAGGGACAGCTGCGTCCAACCCGCCACACCCAGAATCAACGCCGTGCTCCAACGTTTCATAAAAATCTACTGCTTCGCCGCCCCCGTCTTGGGAGCCGGTTTTTCCGGCGCCAGAAGTGGAGGCCGGTTCGGGTCACGCACCGGTAAACCTTGCTTCAGAACCATGTCCATCGCTTTATCCACCGGGATGGCCGCGATTTCGTTTTCCTTATCTGCCCACGAAAAGCTTTCCAGGCGATGAGCTTGCTGTTCCTTGAAGGACGCCAGGTCCTTCGCGGGACTGGCCTGAAGCCGAGGCTGCGGGGGAAGTTTGTCCTTGTTGCTGAAAATGGTCTCTTCTTCCGGCGGCATCTCCGCCAGTTCGAATTTAAACTGGAATGCGGCGATGACCATGCACGCCACCACCATCACCAGAATGCCGATGGTGGTCTTGACGACTAATGGAATATTAGCGTCGCTGGCTTCCGGGGTGAAATCCGGTCCATGTCCATTTCCGTGCGCGTGTGACATGAGAATCTCCTTAGCTCACCGGAAGCGGCTCCAGAGAGCGCTTCTTCAACTGCATCATGAAAAACCAAACCCAGATTCCGCCTAGAGCGATGGGCGCGGCAATGTCCAGCCAGTGGAAGTTCACATGCGGCATTGGGACGCCGTCTTTGTCATGACCGAACGCCGGCGTAATTACCCAGAACAGATCCAGTAAACGCATCAGCATCATCCACACGGCGATCTTCACCAGGATTTGCGGCTGCCGTTTGTGCTTACGCAGCAGCAGAAGCAGGAACGGAACGGCGAAGTGGAACAGGAACACGGCGAGGGCCACATACTCGTAGCCGCCATTCAACCGTTTTGCGTAATAGGTGATCTCTTCCGGCAGGTTCGCCGACCAGATAATGATCAACTGCGAGAACGAGACGTAGGCCCAGAACATGTTGAACGCAAACATCAGATTGCCCAGATCGTGGAACGTCTGCGAACTGACCATGCCTTCCATTGGCGCTTGCTGCGTCAGGAAGCGCACCACGATGATCATGAATGCGAACGTAGTCAACGCGCCGCCGACGATAAAAATAATTCCATAAACCGTGGAGAACCAGTGCGGCTCCAGGGACATGATCCAATCCACACTGGCCAGCGTTGCGATCAACACATGGACGATTAATCCCGGTGCGCTGACGCGCTGCAGGAAACTCCGCGCGCCCCAGTAGCCTTTTGCTTCCTGAATGCTGGAGCCTTTATGCAACCGCATAATCAGGAATCCCCAAACGACGAAATACACGACTGCCCGAATCAGGAAGCCATTCGTATTCAGGAACGCCGACTTGTGCTGCAAGACCGTATCCTTCGCCACGACATCGGCGTGCGTCCACTCATAGAGGCTATGCATTCCAAATGCGATGGGAATAAAAAATACAAACATCAACGGCAAAGTCCGGGTGCCCGCTTCCAGGCCGCGGCGAATGGCCACGCCCCAGCCGCCGCCTACCATGTGGTGCAACATCAACAGCCCCAGGCTGCCCAACGTCACACCCATCCAATAAACAAAAGCCAGCAGATAGGAGCGGAAGAACTGCTCCTGATTCATCATCAGTCCGGCGGCCGTCGCGGCAATGCCCACAATGCCGACAATGAGGGCGCGCGTTTGAACCCGGTCCAGATGGGGGCGCATCGCTTCGGTCATTTAGTGGCTCCCACCTTTCTTCGCGGCTTTCTTCTCCGGCGCGGCCGGGCGCTCGCTCGCTTTCACTTTTTCAACCTCTTCCGTCGTAAGCTGTGCAAGTTTCACGTTTTGGCTCTGCTGCAGGACGCGAATATAGGCGACAATCGCCCAGCGATCCTTCACGGGGATGCGCGCTCCGTAACTCATCATGGAGCCGCTGCCGTTCGTGATGACATCGAAGATATGGCCCGGGGCAGCTTCGCGCAAAGCCTCGGAATGATACGACGGCGGATTCTTCAAACCGCGCGTGACAATCATTCCGTCGCCATGGCCCGTCAAACCGTGGCAGGGAGTGCAGTAGATGGCGAAGCGATCTTTCCCGCGCGCCAGCACTTCCTTGGTGATGGGGAACGGAAACTCCAGGACGTCGCGGCCATTGATCTTGCCGGTGTAGAGACCCGCGTCGGTTTTCAACATTCCGCGGGCAACCGTTCCCTTCACGGCGGGACGCGCCGCGCGTCCATCGCTCCAGAAGTCGCTGGCGGAATTCAAACGGTAGCGCGGCTGATCGTGCATATCCTGACGGCAGCCGATCAAAGCGATCGCGCCCACTGTGAGTAGGATGAATCTCATTGTTCTACCTCCGACACATCGGAAGGCCGCAACGAGTTCAGAAATTCCTTCGTGCGCTGCAAATCGAACCGCGGATCCTCGGCTTCAATGCAGAAGAAGAATCCGTCGCGCGATGCGCTCTTGAATCGCGGCACGTTGAACACCGGATGATACGGCATGGGCAAGCCACACAGCATCACCAACGTTACCAGGGTGGTAAGACCGGCAAACAGCACGGTCAACTCAAATGTGATGGGGATAAACGACGGCCAGCTGTTGAGCGGCCTGCCGCCGACATTGTATGGATAGGCGATGTTCGAGATCCACTGCAGCAGTCCCATGCCAGCTACCATTCCGGCTAAACCGCCGGCCAGGACGAACTTGGGCAAGGGCGTATCCGGAATATGCAGGGCGTGGTGCAACTCTTCGATGGGCAGCGGCGAATAGGCATCCATCTTGCGATACCCTTCCGCGTGAGCCGCCTCGCAGGCGTGCACCAACTCGTCAGCGGTTTCAAATTCGGCCATTAAACCGTAGAGAGGCTTAGTCATTTAGTGCCCTCCCTTATTCTTCTTCGGAAGGATGAGGCGAATTTCAAACATCGCGATGGATGGCAGCAACCGCACGAAGACAAATAGCAGCGTCGTGAACAGGCCCATACTGCCGATGAACATGCTCCAGTCGAACTTTGTCGGGTAGTACATACCCCAACTCGAAGGAAGGAAGTCGCGGTTCAGACTGGTCACGATGATGACGAACCGCTCCAGCCACATCCCGATGTTGATAATCAGCGAAAGAACGAATACCAGCGCCACGTTCTGGCGCGCCTTCCTGGACCACAGAAGCTGCGGGACCAAAACATTGAAAAGAATCAGCGACCAGTAGGACCAGCCATAAGGTCCCGTGGTCCGGTTCTTGAACATGAACAATTCCCAGATGTTGCCGCTGTACCATGCCATGAACGCTTCCATCGCGTAACCGTAAGCGACAATCAAGCCGGTGGCCAGCATCACCTTGCACATGTTGTCGATGTGCTTCATGGTGATGAAATCCTGCAGTTTGTACCAGGAGCGCAGCGGAATCGCCAGCGTCAGCACCATGGCGAAACCTGAGTAAATGGCGCCGGCGACAAAGTAGGGCGGGAAGATGGTCGCGTGCCAGCCGGGAATCAGGCCCACCGCGAAGTCGAAGCTCACAACCGTGTGAACCGAGAGCACCAGAGGCGTTGACATGCCCGCCAAGACCAGCGCCGCCATCTCATAATGCGTCCAGTGCCGCGCCGATCCGCGCCAGCCAAGAGCGAGAATTCCATAAGCGACCTGTGCGAAACGGGATTTGGCTTTATCGCGCATGCTCGCCAAATCGGGAATCAGTCCGACATACCAAAAGACCAGCGAGATGGTTCCATACGTGGAAACAGCGAACACGTCCCACAGCAGGGGACTGCGTGGTTGCGGCCACAGCGACATCGTGTTGGGATACGGCAGCAGCCAGTATGCCAGCCACGGACGGCCGGTGTGGAAAGTGGGATAGAGAAACGCGCAAGCCACGGCGAACAATGTCATCGCTTCGGCGAACCGGCTGATCGACATGCGCCATTGCTGCTTCAGCAACAACAGAATTGCCGAGATCAATGTTCCGGCGTGGCCGATACCGATCCACCAGACGAAGTTGATAATGTCGAAGCCCCAGCCGACGGGAATATTGATGCCCCACACGCCGACGCCTTTGCCCAGCAACCACGTGATGGTGCCCAGCAGCATCATCAGCACCATGAAGGCGATGGTGAATCCGACAATCCAGAACTTCGGCCAGCCAACTTCCAGCGGTACCGCCGAAATTTTATCCGTGACCGACGCGTAGCTATGCCCCGGGCCCACCAGCGGCTCCGGGCTTGTTTGCACGGCGGTTGCGGTTGTTTCCAATTTTTCCGGTGCCATTTCCGTCTATCCCTTTTCGCCCTTCTCCAGTTCCGGGTTAGGGTTCTGCAACCGCGCCAAATAGCTGGTCCGCGGCTTCGTGTTCAAATCGGTGAGAAGTCCGTAGTTGCGAGGATCGGCCTTCCATTTGGCGATGTTGCTCTGCTTGTCGTTCATATCGCCAAACATGATCGCCTTGGTGGGGCAAACCTGCTGGCATGCCGTCACTACTTCGCCGTCTTTCACGGTACGGTCCTGTTTTTCCGCCTCGATCTTGGCGTGGTTCACACGCTGGATGCAGTAGCTGCACTTTTCCATCACGCCGCGGCTGCGAACCGTGACTTCCGGATTGCGCAATCCGTGGAGACTGACCGTATCCCAATCGGAATAGAGGAAGAAATTGAACCGCCGAACTTTGTACGGGCAGTTGTTGGAACAGTAGCGCGTTCCAACGCAGCGGTTGTAAACCATCTGGTTGATGCCTTCTTCGCTGTGCACGGTTGCCGCAACGGGACAGACCGGCTCGCACGGCGCGTTCTCGCAATGCATGCAAGTGACCGGCTGTGAGTAGGCGGCTGGATTGTCGAGATCGCCCTTGTGGTAGCGATCCACGCGGATCCAGTGCATCTCGCGCCCGCGAACCACTTCATCTTTCCCGACAACGGTGATGTTGTTTTCCGCCTGACAGGCGATGGTGCAGGCGCTGCAGCCGATGCAGGCGTTGAGATCGATGCTCATGCCCCAGGCATAGCCTTTGCTGTAATCCCACGGCGGATACATGGTCAGCGCGTTGGGCGGATCTTCGCCCATCTCTTTTGCGAACTCGGGCTTTTTGAGAAACTCTTCCTGCGTGCCGACGCGCACCAGATGCCGGTTCTTCTGCTCCGTGTCGGCATCTTTGATCTGCTTGATGCCGTGGTGGGTTTGCGTGGAAACCAGCTTGTAGTGCCCCACGGGCTTGCTGACATCGACGCCGGCGGCGGCCCACATGGTCTGCGAGGTGCGGATCGCGTTTGCGTCGAAGCCAATCTTCGACCCAACCTTGCCGGCGCGCGGACGGCCATAGCCCAAATGCACGGTCACAGTATCGGCGGCCTGTCCGGGCGTAACCCAAACCGCGCCTTTTACCGATTGGTTGCCGACTTTCACGGTCACCAAATCGTCCGTCGTGACGCCCATCTTTTCAGCCGTCCCGGGGTTCACGTGGAATGCGTTATCCCAGGTCACTTTGCTGATGGGTTTGGGAAGCTCCTGCAACCAGCCGTTGTTGGCAAAGCGTCCATCCAGCACCGTCGGATCGGGGCGGAACGTAATCTCGACTCCCGTCGCGTTGGTGGCGGGCACAGATTTCAGGTCACCCTTCACCGCGACATTCTTCGCGGCAGGTGCGCTGTTGGGCCACATGCCATCGTGCAGAGTTTTTTGCAGCTGATTGTCGAAATCCGCCGACTTCATGCGGTCGCGCCAGTTCCGCCGCCACAGTTGGTAATTCGTTCCCTGCTTGCCCGCCATCGCGGCCAGAATTTCCATCGCCGTCTTGCCGCCGTACATCGGATCGATCAGCGGCTGTATCGTCGTGACGGTTCCATCGTAGGCGCGCGCATCGCCCCACGTTTCCAGGGTGTGCGCTTCCGGAACATGCCAGTGTGCCAGCACGCCCGTCTCATCCATATAAAGCCCGAGATGAATTCTATGCGCGACCTTGAGGAACGCTTCGCGAAACTTGAAATCGGGAGGCGCGCTGTAAACCGGATTGCCGCTCAGCACGATAAGTGTTTCCACTTTGCCGGCGTGCATCTCGTTGGTCAGTTCGCGCAAGCTGTCGACGCCCGCATCGGCGTTGCCGTCCAACGATTCCGTGTAGACGACGGTCTTGCCCGCGTTACCCAGCTTTTCATTGATGGCGTGCGCAAGGGCGTGCACAATGGCGGGTTGATGATCGCCTGCCACCACGACGCTCGTACCCTTGTGGGCTTCTAAATCCTTTGCTACAGCCGCTGTCCACGCGTCATTGGGAGAAGCGGCGGCATCCACGGCGACACCTAACTTCGCCGCCAGAGATCGCGCGAACGCCTCGATTTGACTGGGTTTCAACGCCAGCGTGTGATCGGCCAGCGAGCTCGAAATCAGCGGATGCGTATGCACCGCATACAAACGATTCATGGTCGGCTTGCCTTCGGCCGGCTTGCGGCGAGCGGCAAAATCGTGCGCGTAGCGGACCGCGCCCGGACCGGTGTACAGGAAATCGGAATCGAGCGAAACAATCACGTCCGCTGTTTCCAATTTGTAATGGCAACTGACAGGTTCTCCAAACGCCAACTTCGCGCCGGCGCGCGCGCTATCGGAAACCATCGGATCCCAAACATGCCACTTCGCTTCCGGCATGTCCGCCAGAATCGACTTCATGAAGTCGATCAGGCTGGGTGAAGTAATGTTCTCCGTGAGAATGCGAAGACCCGCGCCTTTGGCAAGCTTATGCCGCTCACGAAGCACCGTCAGCGCGGCCCAAAACGCCGTGTTGTTGCTGATGATCCCTTCGTGATAGACGGCTTGCGACCGGTCCGGGTCGTACATGGTCAACAGATTGGCCTGCGTGAAGACGTCGGTTCCACCCAAGCTGCCAGGATGCTCCGGATTGCCTTCGGCCTTCGTCGGACGGCCCTGGTGGCTCTCCACCAGAATCCCGTTCGCGTATCCGCCCATGACTTGCGCAGTGGCGTAAAAATTCGGAGTGTTGGAGGAGAACTCTTCCGGCGGCTTGACGTACGGGACAATCTTCTCAAGAGGCTGTCGTGTACAAGCGGTGAGGCCCGCAAGGCCAAGCGAGGCGCCCATCAGGCGCAGCAGGTTCCGGCGATCAATCGGATTACGCCAGTCCGAGCCCGTTTGCGGAAACTCGTTCTCCAGGAAATCCTGGACCTCCGGAGAGTCGGCTAGCTCCTCCAGCCCGCGCCAATATTCCTGGCCGGACTTCTCCTGCAATCGCGCCCGGACGGCGCTGATATCGAGCCTGGGGGCCTGCCCAAGGATCGGAAGTTCCATGTTTCCACTCATCGATGGCATGTGTAGCAGTCCGTCAGCTTTTGAATCTTGTATTCCGCAACCAGCTTCGCGCCCAATTCGGCCTGATTCTCGGGGTGTTTGTACTTCATATCGAACACCTTATCCCGCGGCCGCACGCGCATCTCCGGGTTGCGATGACATTCCAGGCACCACGTCATGTACAAGGTATTGGCTTGGTACATGAGCGGCATTTGATCTACGGGGCCATGGCATTCGCTGCATCCGACACCTTTGTTTACATGGATGCTGTGGTTGAAATAGACGAATCCGGGAAGATCGTGCACGCGGTTCCATTCCAGCGACTTGCCGGTGGCCCAGCTCTGCCGCACCGGCTCCAGCATGGGAGCGTTCGTCCAAATCATCGAATGGCAGCTCATGCAGGTTTCGGTCGCCGGCATGCCCGCGAATGCCGACCGCTCCACGGTGGTGTGGCAGTAACGGCAATCGAGGCCCAAGCCCGCAACATGATGCTTGTGCGAAAACGGCACCGGCTGCTCAAACGGATAGTTCGCCCTACTGACAAAAGGGGATGAGTTCACTTCCCAAAGCGCAAGTCCGCCGCCGCCGGCTAGTAACGCAACCGCGACAATGCTGATTTTGGACAGAGGGTTCGTGCTGGGAGAAAAAATTTGAGACATTAGCCACCTAACGCGGGGGCCCAACCCCGTGTACATCCTCGTTTCGGGAGAAAACCTCCCGGCCAGAAATCCTAATTATAGAAACCTGCGAATACTCGTGTCAAACAAAAATTTTTACTGTGAAACAGTAGCTTCGCTGGCTTTTGTAAACTTTACAAATTGGTAATTTTAATACAGAAGGTAAGTCCCCGGGGCAACAATTTTCGCCTACATCTCCGGTTTGCCCTGGAAGAGTAAATCCTTCACGCGGAACACGGCTTGCCGGTAGGGGCCGGCGGCACCGGGGATGTAGAGTTCGAAGCTCAGTTCCTTAACTGATTCGTCAGGCTTTGGAAAAACGAGCCGCAACACCGGGTCGGAGGGCGCGGGCGGGAAATGACCTGTCATCTTCAACTTCTTTTTGCCAGCCCGTAGAACGGACGCTTCTTCCATGTGCTTCGCTTCATCAGCCTTGCCAAGAGCGTTGGTATTTGGATTGCGAATGGCCACGACGATCACTTTGCCGTGACTCTCCGCGAGGAACGATTGGTATTCCTGCCTCGCCGTGCCTGGCGGGAGCTTCCTGATGTTGCGTCGCAGCAGTTCGTTCTCGGCATCATGCACCGGCTTGGCGGTGGCCAGATACACAACAACCGGAGAGCCGTCACGGAAGGTGGTTGGTTGGGCCCAAGGCGAATTGCTCAACATCTCCTCCACTTGCATGTCGCTCCATTTGTCCGCTGGCGTTGTCTCCCAAAACGGGGCGGCAAGAAGCAGCAGGCAAAGGGCAGCGTGCATGAAGGTCCAGATTTGATTATATTGGCGAATGCACCATGCCTGAAACGATTTATCGCGGCCGTAGAGCCTGGTCCATTGAGAACGAACAGATCCGAGTCACATTACTGGTTGAGGGCGGCCATCTGGCGGAGTTGTTGCACAAGCCCTCCGGCGTCAATCCCATGTGGACACCACCATGGCCTTCGGTGGAGCCGTCGAAATATGATCCGGCCGTTCATGCGGCCACCTTTGGCGATCACGCGGAGAGCAAACTGCTGGCCGGGATCATCGGCCATAACCTGTGCATGGATATTTTCGGGGGCCCGTCGGCGGAAGAAGCCGCAGCCGGCCTGCTTCCCCACGGCGAAGGATCCATTGTCGCTTACGATATGAATCTCGCCGCCGGCGAACTGGTTGCCAAGGCCACTTTTCCCATGGCGCAGCTGGCGTTTGAAAGAAGGATCAGTCTCAGCGGTCATGTAGCGGTGATCAAAGAGACCGTGCAGAATCTTTCGCGCACTGACAAAGCAACGGCCTGGACCCAGCATGCTACGCTCGGTCCGCCGTTTCTCGAAAAAGGGAAAACGCTGTTTCGCCTGCCGGGCACCAGATCGCGCGTTTACGAAACGGACTTCGCCGGAGAGTTCGGACGTTACCAGACCGGCGCCGATTTCCAATGGCCGATGGTTCCGTTGAAGACCGGAGGCGAACTGGATCTGCGGGTGCTGCCGGACGCCGAGGCGAGCGGCGGATATACGGCGCACTTAATGGATCCGCGGCGCGACAAAGCGTTTTTCACCGCGTGGACTCCGTCCTCGCGTGTCGTCTGTGGCTACGCGTGGCATCGCGCCGACTTCCCGTGGCTGGGCATCTGGGAAGAGAATTACAGCCGCAAGCAAGCGCCGTGGAATGGAAAAGCGCTCACGCGAGGAATGGAATTCGGAGTGTCGCCGATGCCGGAATCGCGGCGTCAAATGATTGAGCGCGGCAGCATGTTTGGCACGCCGGGGTTCCGTTGGATTCCCGCTCTGTCGCGCGTGACCGCGACCTATTGCGCGTTCGTCACCACCGCCAGCGCAGTTCCGGAAAGCTTGGATTGGGACGGCGCGGGCAAGCTTGTGTTGAAGTAAAGAGAACGCCATGAATCGCCGCGAACTTCTCATCCTTACCGCCGCAGCGCCGGGGTTGGCGCAGAATAATTCGTGGAAGCCGAAACTGTTCGACGCCCATCAGAACGAAACAGTGGTCGCTTTGACGGAGTTGATTATTCCCGCCACAGATACTCCCGGTGCGAAGGCCGCGCTGGTGAATCGCTACATCGATTTGCTTTTGAACGATGGCCCCGCGGGCGATCGCGACCGGTTTATGGAAGGACTGGCGTTTTTGGACGGCCATGCAATCCGCAAGCATCAACAGCCTTTCGTAAGGTGTACGGCGGCGCAGCAGACCGCAATTCTCGAAGAGTTCGACAAAGGCAGCGGATCGGGAAACCGGTTTTTCCGGCAGGCGAAACAACTCACTTCGCGAATCTACTACGCAACGCAAATCGGCTACGCGGAGTTGAACAAAGGCGGGCGCGTGCCTTCCACATACGGCTGCGCGCACCCCGAACACAAGGCTTGATGCAGTACACTTTTCATGTGATGTGGGGACAGGTCTCCAGACCTGCGGCGGGATCTCCAGATCCCGCCCCTGGAGTTTGGACATTCTATCTTGGCAGTTCTCCAGAACTGTCCCTATGGGCCACGGATCCCACGAATCGTGATGAAAACCGATGTGGGGCAGATCTCCAGAT